>DATEPG010000455.1:0-18938 GCA_035273265.1 Polyangiaceae bacterium | reverse complement strand
CAGAGCCCGGATGCTGCGCATGAGATCGTAGCCGTCCGTGCCGGGCATGCCGATGTCCGACAGCAAAACATCCGGTGTTGCGCGTTGGATTTCGGTCAAGGCGTGCTCGGCGCTTTCTGCCGCGGTGACGCGTGCTCCGCTGCTTTCGAGCAGCGCTACCAAAAGCTCGCGGCCGTCCTGATCATCATCGACGACCAGGACGTTCACGCCCGCGAGCTCGCGTCGGAGCGCTCGTCCTGGCTCGCCGGCACGCCCTGGATTGTCGTGACTCGTGTTCGGCTCCGGAGTCGACACCGGCAAGAGAACGTGGAACGTCGCCCCTCGTCCGGTGCCTTCGCTCTCGCCTTCGATGGTTCCACCGTGAAGTTCCACGATGTGTCGTGCGATGGCCAAGCCCAAGCCGAGGCCGCCGTGTGCACGTGTGGTTACGCCTTCTGCCTGGGCGAAGCGATCGAAGACGTGCGGCAACATCGCCGGCGCGATCCCGTCGCCAGTGTCCGATACGGTCAGTTGCAGCTTGCCCTCGAGGTGCTTGGAGGTCACCTGGATCGTGCCGCCAGCTGGCGTGAACTTGATGGCGTTCGTAAGCAAATTCCAGACCACTTGCCGCAGCCGGTTCTTGTCCCCGATCAGAGTCCCTGGCCTAGCGTCGAGCGTGGTCCGGACACGGACGCCCTTGGCGTCGCACGCGGGGCGTAACGAATCGACCGCTTCCTCGAGCAACGTCCGGACATCGAGGGCGGCCGCTTCGAGGTTCAATTTACCACTGACGATCCGCGAAACGTCCAACAAGTCATCGATCAGCCCCGCCTGCGTGACCGCATTTCTCTCGATCGTTTCGAGCGCGTGCAGGCTCTTGTCCGCTGTTAGCTCGCCGGAACGCAACAGGCGCGTCCAACCGAGCATCGCGTTCAATGGAGTGCGGAGCTCGTGCGAGACGATGGCCAAAAAATCATCCTTCGCGTTGTTGGCAAGATCGGCGCTTTTGCGTGCCGCTTGCTCCGATTCATACAGTCGAGCGAGGCGTCGTTCACTTTCGGCTAGGTCGTCTTGAGCGCGTTTGCGCTCGGTCACGTCGGTACACACGCCCACGAGCCGCATCGGTCGACCCTCGGCGTCGTGCAGCAGGTTCGCGCGCGCCTCGAGCCAACGTACCTGGCCATCGGGTCGGATGATCCGATAGAGCACGAAGTAAGCGTCCCCGGTTTGCAGGGTGTGCTGAAGCGTCGCGAACACGCGCTCGCGATCCTCCGGATGCATGTCGGAGCGGTGGCCCTCGAACGTGCCCGGGAAGCTGCCGCGAGGGATGCCGTGGATGTCCTCCAACATCGCAGACCAGGTGACGCGGCCGTCGGCGATCTCCCACTCCCACGCGCCCATCTTGCCGGCTTCCAGGGCAACCAGCAGGCGATCCTCACCGGCCTGGGCTCGCTCGAACAGGCGCGCGCTGTCGAGCGAGAGCGCCAATCGGCGCGAGAGCTCATTGCCCAGTTGCAGGTCGCGTGCGTCGTAATTCTTGTGTAAGCGGCTGCCGAGGACGAGCGCGCCGAACACGGTGCCACGCGCGACCAGCGGCAAAATCAGCGCGCTCGGCAGCTCACCCAAATTTTCGGCGATGCGGCCGGCGCCGTCCATTACCTGCGCGATCGGGTGTGTGGCCAACTGCTGCGACGCGCGTGCCCGTCTTTGGCGCAACGCAGCCTCGGTGGTGGGATCGCTGTGTGCGAGCAATCCGTGCCGCAGTTGCCCTTTTGCGTCGATGAAATCTAGCGCGGCCGAGTCGGCGAATGTCCGGAGTAGCGTGCGCGTGAAAGCGTCGAGCATGCCTCGCTCATCGAACAACGAGCTGAGGACGCTGCTGGCTTCGCTCAGGGTTTCGAGGTTGTTCTGCGCGCGAACCCGCGCCGTGATGTCGTGCGTGACCTTGACGAACCCACGCAGGATGCCTTGCTCGTCCCGAAGCGACGACAATGAAACATTGGCGATGAAGTGTGTGCCGTCCTTGTGACGCCGTTGGCCGTGCCCGAGGTACTTGCCTGTTTCGCTCGCGATTCGCAGCTCTGTCTCGGGCACTCCGGCGCGCTGGTCCTCCTCCGTGAACAACAGTCGAAAATGACGTCCGCGGACCTCCTCGAGGGTGTAGCCCTTGATCCGTTCGGCCGTCGCGTTCCAAGTCAGGATGGCTCCTTGGGCGTCGAGCATCGAAACCGCGTGGTCCTGAATGCCTCCCAAGATCAAACTGAACTGGGCTTCTCGCACGCGCAGCGCCTCGAGCTCTCTCAGAAAAGCCAGGTCTCGTTCGCTAGGGTGCGTGGGTTCCATCGGTTGGGCTCGGTTCGGGCCTGTTCGTTGGTGCGATAGTGCCCGACAGGTCGCTCGATTGCGATGGTTACCCGGATCCTCTTGGCGTGGAACAAAAGGGGCAAAATGACGCGCCAGGGCAGGAACTGCACTTGGCCGTTGTGGGGGTCGATGGGACCGCCTACCGTTAGAGGTCGGCGCGGCGTGCGATGAGCGAAGAACACCGATGAAAGCAAACCTGCTCCTGATCGATGACAGCGAGTCGCAGAGCTCGCAAATCACCGAATCGCTCGAACGTTTGGGCTACTCGGTGCTGCGCGCTTCTTCGGGCGCCGAGGGTTTGCGCTTGGCGCGCGAGAAGGGCCCCGACCTGGTCTTGTTGGATGTGGTGATGCCGGACATCGATGGCTTTGCCGTGTGTCGTTGGCTCAAAGTGAACTTGGACACTCGCGACATCCCCGTGATCATGTTGACCGTACGCACTGCCGTGGCCGATCGGATCGCCGGCTTGAACATCGGCGCGGACGACTACCTGGCCAAGCCCTTCGATGATCAGGAGCTCGAAGCGCGCATCTTCGCCGCTCTGCGGGTCAAGGCGGCACACTCGGACTTGAGGGCCCGGAACCAGCAGCTCGAGACGATGCTGCACAGTGTCGAAGCACTGGCCATCACGGATTCGCTGACCGGCCTGTTCAATCGCCGACGCTTTGCCGACGTGCTCAAGCGCGAGTTCGCCGTCACGCGCCGCTATCGGAACACGCTCAGTTGTTTGCTCGTCGACATCGATCACTTCAAGCAAATCAACGACCGCTTCGGCCATGACGCGGGCGACCAGGTTTTGAAAGAGGTTGCGCGACGAATCGCCGGCAGTCTGCGTGAGGTGGACCTGGCCGCGCGCTACGGTGGAGAAGAGTTTGCGATCCTGTTGCCGCATACCAGCAAGAAGGACGCGAAAATCGTGGCCGAGCGCTTGCTCGGCAATTTGCGAAAGCAGCAGTTTACGTTCGGCAGCGAAACCGTGCGGATCACGGCCAGCATCGGTTGCGCGGGCAATACCGACGTTGCCTCGGGCCAGGCGGAAGACCTGGTCAAGGCGGCCGATCTGGCGCTATACGAGGCCAAAAATAGCGGCCGAAACAACGTCGCCCTGTACCGCAGCCCAGCTGACGACGCGATTGCGGCGGCCTCGTCGCCGCCGCCAGCCATTCCTTTTCCAGGATCCATTCCAGCGCCGTCTGCTCCGTTCATCGTCAACATGTCGCCGCCCAGCATTCGCTCGCTCTCGGAGTTGGGCATCCGCCCAGACCCGCCCGACGACCAGGGCGACAAGTCGAAGCGCTGAGCGCGTTCACTCAGGCTGGTGGAGGGTGGAGGGTTGATGGCTCTTGCCGCCAAAGCGCGCCTGCACTGAGCCAACTGGCGAAGATGCGCGCGACCGAACGCATGCTAACCTGCGCGGATGCGAAGCGCATTGGCGGTGCTTGCCGGGCTGTTCATCGTCGCTTGGTCATGGCTGGCTGGCGCAGCCAGCGGCCGGCTGAAGGTGCTGACCTATAACGTTGCCGGTTTGCCAGACGGCTTCATGACGGCGCATCCAAGCGCAAACATGGCTCGGATTGGCTCGCTCTTCACGCGCTACGATCTCGTGCTGATCCAAGAGGACTTTGCGTATGGTACGGTGCTCCGTCAGAGTGTGAAGCTGCCCTTTCAGTCGCCTGCTTTCGTGCGCGCCGGACGCTTTCATTTCGGTGATGGCCTCAGCCAGTTTGCAGCGCAAGCGTTTTCGCCCTTGCAGCGTGAGCCCTGGCGGACGTGCCACGGCGTGGTCGATAGCTACTTCGATTGCCTGACTCCCAAAGGCTTCAGCCTGGCTCGGCAGCACCTCGCCGAAGGGGTGGAGGTTGACGTGTTCAACGTGCATCTCGACGCAGGCTCGAGCATCGAGGATCAGCGAGCTCGCGAAGCGCAAGTGGACCAGCTGCTGGAAGCAATCGCTCAGCGCTCGGCCGGTCGCGCGATCGTGCTCGCTGGCGATACCAATCTTCGCTCCCAGCGCGACCTACTGGCACGCTTCGAGCGAACTGCTGGCCTGCTGGATGTCTGTGAAGCATTGCGCTGCCCGGATCGGCCTCGAATCGACCGCGTGCTCTTTCGGAGCACGCCCGCGCTGACGATCAAGCCGCGCAAATGGAGCATCGATCGTCGCTTCGTCGACGCGAAAGGTCAGCCGCTCTCGGACCATTTGGCGGTGGCGGTCGAGCTCGATTGGAGCAGTGACCAGCCAAGCGCGCGCTGAGTTCGCGCTCAACCGTCACCGCCGGCTCTCGGGCAGCTGTGGTTTTGGGCGAGCTCGCGGGCGTGCTGCATTTTGGTACGACCGTGCGTGCTTGCGGCGACCCGCGCGCGCGCGCATGCTGGAGGGCACTCGAGAAAGCCATGCAATCGCTCGACCTGATTGCGCGTGACGTGTTGGACAGCCTTCAAGAAGGCTGCCTGGTGATCGACTTCGACTGGAAGTTCCTGTACGTGAACGATGCCGGAGTGCGTCACTGTCGCGTTTCCCGGGAGCGGTTGATTGGACGCCCCGTGATGGAATGCTTTCCAGGAATCGAGTTGCAGCCCTTCTTCCCGCTGTTGCGCCGCAGCATGCAGAGCCGCAGCCTGGAGCAGACCCAGATCGAGTTCTTGTTCGAGGGCGACTCGCCTGCTTGGTTCGACTTTCGCATGGTCCCGATCCCCGAGGGGATCTGCCTGATCACGCTCGAAACGACTCACGAGCGCCAGGCTGGCGCGCGGCTGCGCGGAACCGAAGATCAGCTGCGACAATCGCAGAAGATGGAAGCCGTGGGCCTTCTCGCGGGAGGCGTTGCGCATGACTTCAACAATCTGCTTTCGGTCATCCTTTGCTATGGGGAACTTGCGGTAGCTCGCCTGTCGCCGGAACAGCCCCTTTGCGCCGACATTCAGGAAATGATCAAGGCCGCTACCCGAGCTGCCGAGCTGACGCGGCAGCTCTTGATGTTCAGCCGGCAACAGGTGCTCGAGCCGAAGGTGCTGGACTTGAACGAGTTACTCACGAGCATGGAGAAGATGCTCCGGCGGATTCTCGGCGCGGACGTAGACTTGCTGGCTCGGCCCGCGGCGACACTGGCTCGAGTGCGGGTCGATCCCAGCAGCCTCGAGCAGGTAATCATGAACCTGGTCGTGAACGCCCGAGACGCCATGCCGACGGGCGGCAAGTTGACGATGGAGACGGCCGACGTATTTCTGGACGAAGACTATGCCAAGCGCCACTTGGGCGTGACACCCGGGCCGCACGTCATGTTGGCGATCAGCGACACCGGTCGGGGGATCGACAAGCTCACCCAGTCGCGCGTCTTCGAACCGTTTTTCACGACCAAGGAAAAGGGCAAAGGGACCGGCCTCGGTCTTTCGACCGTGTTCGGTATCGTCAAACAGAGCGGCGGCAGCATTTGGCTTTACAGCGAACTCGGACGAGGCACGACCTTCAAGGTCTATTTGCCCAGCGTCGACCGCCCCAAGGACTCGTTGCTTCCCGTCGAGGCCCCCGGCATCTTGCGCGGTAGCGAGACCATCCTACTGATCGAGGACGATGAGCAAGTGCGTGCCGTGACCGGTAGCATTCTGCGCAACTGCGGCTATCAGGTGATCGAAGCGCGCAGCGCGGCTGACGCATTGCTCAGCTCTGAAGAGCTCTTCGCTCCGATCGACTTGCTACTGGCGGACGTGATCATGCCGGAACTGAGCGGGCCAGAATTGGCGAGGCTGCTCGCGCCCAGTCGGCCCGAGATGAAAGTGCTGTTCATGTCCGGTTATACTGACGCCAGCATCGTGCGCCACGGCATGCTTTCGGCATCGATGTCGTTCTTGGCCAAGCCGATTACGGTCGCCACGCTCACCGTCAAGGTCAGGGAGGTGCTCGACGCAACGCTGCACCCGCCCGTCAGCGACGCGTAGCGTCAGTGCGGTCAGCGCGAACTTTTCGGGTAATCCAGCGTCTAATCCCTGTTTCCGGCAGGTGACGCACGAAGCCAGATAGGTCGCTGGCGGATTTCAAGCGGGCACGCCCAAGTGGGGGTTCGTGCACTCTCCCGCCGGCCGGAAAGTTATGCTACCAGGGGCGCATACCCACATGGCAACCATGAAACTAAAGCCCGGAGTCGTAACTGGAACTGCCCTGCAGGAGCTGTTCGCTTACTGCAAGGAGAGCAAATGCGCGTTGCCTGCGGTCAACGTCATCGGCTCTCATACGGCGAATGCGGCGCTGCAGGCCGCGCGTGAGGCAAAGGCTCCCATCATCGTGCAGCTCTCGCAGAGCGGCGCGCAGTTCTATGCCGGCAAGTTCTTGGACAACTCGGCGCAGCAAGCGTCGATCGCCGGCTCGATTGCGGGCGCGTTGCACGTGCGCACCATGGCTGCCGTGTACGGCGTGCCGGTCGTATTGCACACCGACCACTGCGCCGCGAAGCTGCTGCCCTGGGTCGACGGCGTGCTGACCGCCGGTGAAGAATACTTCGCCAAGAACGGCGAGCCGCTATTCAGCTCGCACATGTTGGATTTGTCGGAAGAGCCGCTCGAGCACAACCTCGAGATCTGTCGCAAGTACCTGACCCGCATGGCCAAGCTCAAGATGACGCTCGAAATCGAGCTCGGCGTCACCGGCGGCGAGGAAGACGGCGTGGACAACTCGGGCGTCGACGCTTCCAAGCTGTACACCAGCCCCTCGGATGTGCTCCGCGCGTATGATGTGTTGAGCCCGGTCGGCGCGTTCACCGTGGCCGCTTCGTTCGGCAACACCCATGGCGTGTATGCGCCGGGCAACGTCAAGTTGAAGCCGTCGATCTTGGACGAGTCGCAAAAGTTCGTCGAAAAGGAGCGCAAGATCGGACCGAAGCCGCTCGATTTCGTGTTCCACGGCGGCTCCGGCTCGACCCCGGAAGAGATCACCGAAGCGGTCTCCTACGGCGTGATCAAGATGAACATCGACACCGATACGCAGTGGGCGTTCACCCAGCCGATCAAGAAGTTCATGGACGAGAAGAGCGCCTACCTGCAATCGCAGCTCGGCAATCCCGAAGGTCCGAGCAAGCCAAACAAGAAGGTCATCGACCCGCGCGGCTGGCTGCACTTGGGTGAAAAGGGCCAAGCTGCTCGTTTGGTTCAGGCGTTCAAGGATCTCGGCGCGTTCGGCAAATTCGAGTTCTGAGCTAGACGTACGCAGACGCGGGCCCGGGGCTTCGAAGCCAGGCCCGCAGCGTGCCTCATTCTTCGCGAGCGTAGCTCGCGTGTGTCGCAGAAACGCTCGGCCGCTTGCCGAGAGGGTGTGTGTCCCGCGGGCCGGCCGTGTGACGCGGCGTTTTCCGCCGGCCACACGGCGACGCTCGAGCGCGCAGAACATCGCTTAGCGGTGCTCACCAATTCGATCGTTCACTTAGCGAGAATGTGGGGTGGAAATGCATCTTTGCGTGTCAGCGCTCTCGCGGACAACTGCGGGCGTCCTTCCGGACAGACGCGGGCAGCTCTTCGACGCAGGAGTAGCGTAGTTGGATCATTCACTCAGAGGGACTCAATGAAGCTTCTCGATCTATTGCAAGCCGACCGCGATCGAATTTTCGCTGCCTACCAAGCCGAACTCGTCGCCGGAAGAGCGCCCGAAACACTCGTCGCTTCCGTGCAGCAGTTCTTTTCCGGAATCGCCGAGGCGGTGGCCGAGAGCGCTGGGCCATTGTCCTCGACCTCGCTCGCTGCAAAGGAAGCCGCGCTGGTGGGCGCCAGCGCGAGCACTACCTTGCTGCGCAGCCGCATCGGCCAGCTCGCGCGGCGATCTCGCGCCCCGGTGTTGATCCTGGGCGACAAAGGTGTCGGCAAGCGCCATTGCGCGCGTGCCTTACACCTTTCCACGCAGCCGGACGGGCACTGGTTCGAACTGCGCTCACACGGGGGCGCCGAGCTGGAGCGCTGCCTGGCGTCGCTCCGCCGTCGGTCGTCGACAGAGGCAGAGCTCGGCATGACCGTCTACGTGCACGAGCTGGGCGAAGCCGAGCCGGAAACCCAAGCACAACTCTCACGTCTCCTGGATGAGCATAGCCTGCCTCTGCGTGTGATCGCCTCGTCGGGGGTGCCGCTTTCGGAGCTGGCGCGCAACGGCAAGCTGCGAAGGGATCTCGTGTTTCGTTTTTCGAACGAGCTCAAGTTGCCTGCGCTCGCTAGTCGCAAGGAAGACATCGCCCCCCTCGTACGGCACTTCGCGGAGCTCTTTGGGCTGCGCAGCGGGACGGGCGCGTTGTCACTGACGGTGCAAGCCTTGGATTCACTGCGCGAGTACTCGTGGCCGGGCAACGTGAACGAGCTGCGCGGGTTGATTGAGCGCCTCTCTACCGAGTCAGGTCCGGTGCTGCTGGACGCCGCGGACCTTCCGACGCTCGGCGATCGACCCTCGGGCATGGTCTTCAAGTTGCCACCCTCCGGTATCGAATTTGCCGAGCTCGAGCGTCAGCTGCTCGTTCAAGCGCTGGCCCTTGCGGAAAATAATCAAACGCGAGCCGCGTCGTTGCTCGGCTTGACGCGCGACCAAATTCGCTACCGCATGGCCAAGTTCGAGTTGCCTCTCCTCAGTGCTCGCGCTGAATGATCGAACTGTCAGAGTCGGCTGACGCCACGCGGCCGCCCCCGTTCTGCGTGGCGTCAGTCGACGGTAGCGGTAGCAGCAGTCGCACCGTCGTGCCGCTGCCTGGCCGCGACTCGATGGTCAGCGTACCCCCGGCGATCGCAGCGCGTTCGCGCATCACGGCGATGCCAAGGCGTGCCGGGCTTTGAGCGGCGGCTGCATCCACATCGAAGCCCGCGCCGTCGTCTTCCACGATTGCGAGCACGCTGGTACCGCGCCGTTCGACGCTGACGCTGACGCTCTTGGCGGTTGCGTGTTTGAAGACATTGTTCATCGCTTCCTGAACGACGCGGTAGAGCGTGGTTTCAGTGACGCTTGGCAGTCGCTGCTCGTCGATGCCCGCGATCAAAAAATCGACTGAGATGCCGTTGCGCGCTGCCCATGAATCGAGAAATCCGGACAAGGCGCGCGAAAGGCCCAGCTCGTCGAGCGCTGCCGGACGGAGCGCCGATGCGAGCAGGTGGATCTCCTTTCCTACCTGTTCGGCGGCTGCTCGTAGTTCACGCAGCTTGATCGGTGTCTGCTCCGTGGGCATGGTCGATTCGAGTGACTTGAGGCCCAGCATCAGCGCGGTGATCTGTTGCCCTACCTCGTCGTGAAGCTCGCGTGAAATCCGACCTCGTTCTTCTTCTTGGGCGTTCACTAGGCGAACTTGCAGCTCTTGGCGCGCCTTTTCAGCTTCGCGATGCATGGTGACTTCGGTTCGAAGTGCGACGTTCACGGTGTCGAGCTCGGCGGTGCGCTCCAAGACACGCTGCTCCAGCTCACGCTGAGCGCGGCGCACGGCTTCTTGCGCTTGGTGGAGCTCGGTCACATCCACGAATGTCAGAACGAGGCCAGCGATCTGGTCGTCGTTCGTGCGATACGGCAGCAGGCGCGCCAGAAAACAGCGCCCATCGTGTGCGTCGATCTCTCGCTCGATGGGCGCTGTTTCCTCCAGCACTCGTGCCGTGTCTGCCAGTAGCTCGGGGTAGGTGAGTCGGTGTTGCAAGTTTGCCAGCGGGCGGCCGACATCCGTCGGAATGAGGCTGAATAGCTCCACCGCTGGCGGCGTGAAACGCGTGATCTTCAGTGTACAGTCGAGAAATATCGTCGCAATCGCGGTGGAGCCCATCAAATTGCGCAAATCACTGTTCGCGTGGCCGAGCTCGTCGACTTTGCTCTTCAGCTCCTGATTGACGGTGATCAGCTCCTCGTTGATGGATTGCAGCTCTTCACGGCTGGTCTCGAGCTCTTCGGTGGCGGAGCGGAGCTCTTCGTTCATCGCTTGGAGCTCTTCGTTGCTGGCCTTCAATTCTTCGGTCGAGGTCTCGTGCTGCTCCAAGACGTCTCGCCAGTGGCGCTGCGCTTGCTCTAGCTCTCGCTCCAGTTGTCGCTCCAGGCGTTCGTTACGAGCGTGCACGGTGACGAAGTCTTTGGCATCGGCCTCGCGCTGGTCGAGCGTGATCAGATACGAATTGGGCGCTAGCGTCAGCGCGGGCGTTACACGGATGTCGACGAGCTGCTGGCTGGCTCCAACATCCATCGGGATCTGCCGGACGACGTTCGGTTGCCCGCTCTGACGGGCGCGGGACAACGCGGCGCGCAACTCGACCCGTAGCATCGGGTGTACGGCACGGAACAGGTTCGTGCTCGGCTCTCCTCCGGTAAATCTCAAGAACTGACTGGCGGTTTCCGAGAGATGCACGATGTCCGCGTCTTCATTGACGACCAGGGAAGGGGGCCCGAGCTGTTCGACGAGCTGCAGATGCAAGGCACGCGCGGAGAGGCGCTCGTGCCCGAGATGAGCTGTCCCACTCCCGCCAGCGCCGTTCTGTGGCCGCAGCGGCTTCCTGGCCAAGGTGGCCCCAGGATCGGCCTCGTGCAGCGCCAGGGATCTGGCTAGCGTGCTCGGTCCGGATGGTACGGGCATCGAGCTGTGTGCAGTCGGGCGTGCCGAGTAGATGCGATGTTTCTTGTCGATCACGTGGAATAGCGGGTGGGCGTCGTCCGCGGTCTCCGAAGTGCCGAGAAACAAGCGCCCTTCGGGCCTGAGCGCGAAGTGGAAGGTATTGAAGGCGCGCGCCTGCGCGGCCCGGTCCAGGTAGATCAGCAGATTCCGGCAGGAGAGCAGATCGAGTCGCGAAAACGGCGAGTCCTTCAATAGATCGTGGACCGCGAACAGCAGCATTTCGCGCAGCTCGCGGCGTACTCGATAGCCGCGCGGCTCTTTGACGAAGAACCGCCCCAGACGCTCGGCCGAGACGTCATTCGCAATGGCCGCGGGGTAGAGCCCATTGCGCGCCTCGGTCAGCACTGCCTCATCGAGATCGGTCGCGAACACGTGGAGCGTGGGCGGGGTCTCCAAAGTGCGCGCGTGCTCGCTCAGCAGCATGGCAATCGAATAGGCTTCCTCGCCGCTTGCGCAGGCGGGTACCCAGACCCGAACCGTGTCTGCCTGCGTCTTGCCTCGAAATAGCTCGGGAATTTGAGCCTGCAGCGCCTCGAATGCGGTGCGATCCCGAAAGAAGTTGGTCACGGAGATCAGCAGGTCTTGAAGCAACGCGCCCGCTTCACCGGGATGCATCCTGAGATAGTTCAAGTAGGCCGGCATCGTGTCGAGTTCGTTGACCTGCATGCGACGCGCGATGCGACGCACGATGGTGGCGCGCTTATAGTAGCGAAAGTCTCGCCCGGTTCGCGCGTGAACGAAGGCCAGCGTCTCGCGCAACGCGGCTTCCTCGCTCGATGCTTCCGTAGGGACGGCGATCACGGGATTGGGGCCGCTTTCAGGGGGCAGCTGCAGCCGCTCTTCGCCCTCTTGATAGCGTAGCAAGCGCTCCGGGATCTGTTCGACTGGCAATACCCAATCCACCATTTTCGTGCGGATGGCGGCGAGTGGCATTCCCGAGTGCTCGGCCTCGTCCGGATCTTGCGCAATGGTGAGCCCACCGCGCTCCTTGATGCGTTTGACACCGAGCGCTCCATCGCCGTCCGCGCCCGAGAGCACCACGGCTACCGAGTGAGCGCCGTGCGTATCGGCAAGCGAACGAAAGAAGGTGTCGACCGTCAGGCGTTTGCCGTACTCACGCTGCAGCTCGGTTAGGCGCAGGTGCCCATCCGTGAGCGATAGGTATTTGCCTGGTGGAATGACGTAAACATGATTCGCTAGCACTTTTTGCCCGTTGCTCGCCTGCTCGACGGGCATGCTGGTCACGGTTTGCAGGATCCCACTCAATGAGCTCTCGTGCTCGGGTGCCAGATGCAAAATGACGACGAAGGCCATGCCCGAGCTGGCGGTCATTTGCGCGAAAAAGCGACGCAGCGCGGGAATGCCGCCGGCCGAGCCGCCCAACGCGATGACACGCGTGAGGCTGTAGCCCACGGTGGGCACGACGTTGTCGAGCTGGTCAGCCAGCTCTTCTTCGCTAGCGTCCGGAGCTAGCGCGTCATCGGCGCCTGGCTGCTCGTTGATCATAGGGAACCTTACTCCGGTTCGCCCCCGACCGTGTCAACGCTGACGCTGCGGGAGGTGAGCAAAAGCGCCCCGTGGCACTCTGAGAAATCGACTGCTTGTAGATCCTTTTACCGCTCGAGTTAACGATTCTCCAAGCGATTCGAAAGGAGCCCCGGCGGCTGAATCGATAGACGTACGATAGGGCGCCCTACCGTGCTAGATTGAGTGCCTATCCGTGCGCTGAATGCTTGTCCGTAAAAATCCGGACGGTTGCCCTGGCTCGCCGGTCGTCGGATTTTTCAACTAAGGAGCTTCCATGAACGCGCAATCGTCGGTGTCGGTTTACGACAGAGTCCGTTCGTCCAGAAGCGACGTGCCGCCTCGGCCTACGCCCTTGAGCCTCCTGCTGGTGGACGATCATCCGGTCCTGCGCGCCGGACTGAAGGCAATGTTGTCTGCGGAATCCGACATGACGGTGATCGCCGAGGCAGACAGCGGTTCGTCCGCCGTAGACCTGGCGTTGCAGCTGAAGCCGGACCTGATTTTGATGGACGTGACGCTGCCCGGCTTGAACGGCGCGGAGGCAACTCGGAAGATCAAGCACAGTCGTCCGGACTCGCTCGTGCTCGCGATCTCGGTCCATGAAGAGGTCTCGTTTGCGCGTATGTTGCTGGATGCGGGAGCGAACGGCTATGCGCTCAAGCGCTCGGCCTGCGACGAACTCGTTCGTGCCGTGCGCATCGTTGCTGCGGGAGACACGTATTTGGATCCGTCGATTGCGGGACATCTGCTGCGCGCACCCAACCGTGGGCGCCTGCCTGTTCGTGCGGCAACCGCGAGCCTCAGCGAGCGAGAAGCCGAGGTCGTGCGCCTGCTAGCTGAGGGGCTCACCATGAAGGAAATGGCCCAGCAGCTCTCGCTCAGCCCACGGACACTCGAAACCTATCGTGCTCGTGCGCTGGAGAAGCTCGATCTCAAAACCCGAGCGGAGCTGGTTCGCTACGCGATCCAGTGCGGTTGGCTGGCGCAATACTGAGCGCATTAGCCATCAAAACGCGGATCGACTCAGCCATTGCCGGGCCCTTAGTGCGGGAAAGACCAGTGGCGCGCTCGCTCGACCGCGTCACCGTGCAAGCGCCGCACGTCGAGATCCGACACACTCGAAAAGTCACTATACCACTCGCCGACCGAGTGAAACGGAATCGGCATCTCGAGGCACACCAAGCCATCGACGAGGCCCAACAAGCCCCGGTAGCTCTCGGCATGAGCGACTGGAGTGGCGAAGACGATGCGCTCCGGTCGACGCGCGCGAATTGCGGCAATTGCGGTGATTGGCGTGGCGAGTGACGCTAGCCCGTCGTCCACCAAGATCACCGTTCGACCTGCCAGCGAAACGGCCGCTTGCTCCCCTCGATACGCGCGCTCGCGCCTCGATAGCTCCCGCGCTTGCTTGCGGACTATTCGCGTGACGTCCTTTTCCGGGACCCCAAGCTCGTCGATGACCGAGCTCAGCAGCACGAGCACGCGCTCGCTTGCGATCGCACCCATGACGACGCCAGCGCTGCCCGGGACTTCGAGCCGTTGCACGATGCACACGTCCAGCGGGGCGCGAAAGCGACCGGCTACCTCGAATGCGACTGGCACGCCACCGCGCGGAAGTGCCAATACGACGGGCTCGGTCGTAACGTTGGAGTTGGTGAGCAAATTTGACGCCAGTGCGCGTCCGGCATCGCGTCGATTGCGAAATAGAGGAGACATAAAGGCCGTTCGGGTTGGAGGCGGTTCGGGGTGGACTCACCATCGGGTGCAGACGGAGTGCTTGCCGTTGCGTCCATTCGGCTCAGGTTCGGGACGCACTGCGAGTCGGTGCGCTTTACTTCTGATTCCGAGTCGAAAGGAGCAGTCGACTAAATCCGATGGTGAACATGAGCGCTCAGTCGCATGCACTCTTTGCTGCGTCTGCGCGTGTTCATCCCTCGCTCATCGACCATTGCTCTGCTGGCTACAAGTCCGGATTAATCCTGACGTTGACCTTGAATTTGACATTGACGTTCACGCAGGTTGCCCGCGCTCGCCGCCAGCCTCGAAGGAGGCCGCCAGTCCGCCAGTGGAGTGTCGAGTCGCGTCACTGGTGCGGCCCCGACCGCTCCGGTGGCTGGTCGCGTCGAGTACCGACCCTTTGAAGTGCGCCAAAAGCACGGCTCCGGGGTACGTGCCGTGCTCTGCGCGCTCCCGGAGCGGGCCGCCGCATTTCGCCATGTCGGCCGGGGTCGCCATGACGGGCGCACGAAGAGCACCGCACTGGCAGCGCAGCAACGGGAGCTGACACTGTGCCGAGCAGGGCTGCCGCCTGCCGTGGTGGCAGAGCGGAGCTCCCTGCTCGGCGCTCAGCCCTGCGCGCTACACCCTGCTGTTGGCGTTGGTGTTGGACGAAGCGGAGGTCGTAGAAATACCGCTGGTCTTGGTTCCGCCGTGTGCGTGATGCCCCGGTTCATCGTCGCCCGTGATCTTGTCTGCAATCTCCTTGAGGAGCGGCTTGCGTACGGTGATGTTGTTGTGCACGTCTTGGACGCCCGATACGGAGTCGGCGATGTCCTCGGCGATGTGTTTCATGCGCCGGGTTTCGGTCGTTCCGGTGAGGGTGACTTCACGATCCCGTACGGTGACCTCGACGTCGCTGGCGTCGACCTCGTCGTTTTCGCTCAGTCTCTCGCAGACATCTTCACGGATGCGCTCGTCCGAACGTGCGTAGCCCTTGGGGCCGCGCCCGAAGTGACTCTGACCCCCGAAGGGAATCTGCCCTTCCCGACGATTGGAGTAGTATTGCGCTTCGCTCCGCGTGCGATCTCCAAAGTCGGTCAAGCTGCTCCCAGCTTGACCTCGGCTAGAGCTAGCCCCGTAGTTGTGGCTGGCCCCGTAGTCGCCGCGATTTTCCCGGAAGTAGTCCGAGCGATTGCCCCCGGCAGATTCGCTAGGATCCCACGATCTGCCGACGCCGAAGCCACCACGCAGGGTACTGCTACGGCCCCCGCCGAGGCCGCCTGCGAGACCGGAAGGATAGCTTCCGCCGCCCAAGCCCCTGCTCGATTCGTGCTGGTAGTCTCGCTGCTGGCCGAACCCGCTACTCCCTCCTCGGTAGTCGCGGTCTTGTTCCCGGAAGGGGCGATCCGCGGCACCCCAGCTGTCTTGCGAGGAGCGTTCGTCGCGCCCAAAGTTTCTTTGATCGGACTGGTTGCGGTCGCTGCTCTGGCCGTAGTTGGCGCTCGAGGGATACTCATTGCCCCTGTACTCTGTCCGGGATTCGTCGTTGGCTTGGCCCCGGTTGCGTTGGTCGGAGCTCCGCTGCCACTCGTTCCCTTCGAACTGTCCTCGTTGCGAACCCGTGCCTCGGTAACGATCTTGTTCGTTCATTTTCTTCCTCCAGATTGGCTCTTGTTGCAGGAGTATTTCGGGCAACTGCAATGGCCATACCGCTCCAGCAGGTGAGTGCGCACTCGGCCCATGAGGCACAACCAGTGCTCCATCAATGCGCTCGAAGAGAACGCTCCTGATCTCCAGACTTGTCTGAATTGGCAGTGATCGCGAGGCTGGGCGGAGCTATGCGCCTCAGCGAGGCGCATAGCGACAGCGTGATGGGTCAACGTGATTCGCCGCAGTGCATTCGTAAAAAGACGCACACGGCTGGCACGCCCGTTGCGCACTTTGGTTCGGATTTCGGTTTAATTATCGGGCTCGGGGTGACGAGTCGAATGTCTCAGAGGCCCGCGCGCTTTGCAGCCATTTGTGCAATCACGCCCCAATCGAAGTCGCCCTGCCCGGTTGCGACCGCGCTCAACAGCTGATCTCGAACCAAGCTGGCAGTGGGTAGGGGGACCTCCAATTGATCGGCCGCGCTCAGCGCGAGTCGTAGGTCCTTGAGACCGAGCTTGGCTTTGAACCCCGCGTGTTCGTAGTTGCCATTTGCTACCTGACTCGCGTAGTTCTCGAGGATTGGTGAGCCCTGCCCGAACACGTTCTTGAACAGCTGGAGTAGCAGGTCCGGCGAGACACCCGCTTTCCGAGTCAGAGCGAAGGCCTCGCCGAGCGACGCAATCATGGACCCGATGAAGACGTTGCCCGTGAGCTTGACCAGATTGGCGATGCTGGCCGTTTCTCCCAAGCGTGTTACGCCGCGCCCCAACGCCTCGAGCACGGGCAGCGCGCGCTCGATATCTGCCGGTGGGCCTGCGGCCAGCAGCCATAGCTTCTTGGCAACCGCAGCTTCGGGGCGGCCGAAGACCGGCGCCGCGACATAGCCGACCCCCGCTTCAGCGTGTGCAGCCGCCAAACGATCCGAGAGAGCAACGGAAATGGTGCTGCACGAGACGTGAATCGCGCTCGGTTGCAGTTCTGCCAAGATGCCACTCGCTCCAAACGTGACCGCTTGCAGCGCGCTGTCGTCGGCCAGCATGGAAATGACGACTTCTGCTTCGCGAGCGGCTTCTCCGGGGGTGGCACAGAGGCGCGCGCCTGCTTCGTGTAGCGGCTGCGCCTTTTCGTGCGTGCGATTGTAAACGAACAGCTGATGACCCTGCGCGAGCAGCAGCTCCGCCATCGGCAAGCCCATCGAACCTAGACCAACGAATCCAAGTCTCATGCGCTTGTGTAGACTCGATCTCGAGCGATGTCAGCGTGAAATCTTAGCCGCCGGAGCTGTTGCCGAGCAGCAACAGTGTGAACAGCGCCACCCGCTTCCGTCCCAGGATCCCCGAGCAAAACCCCCAAAAGTACACGAAGGTGGTTGACGCTGTTCACGATCGGCAGCTCAGTGCAGCGAGTGTGCCAGCGCGTCAGATTCCGCAACGCGCCCCGGAAACAAACTCACGCCGCCGATGCCTACCAAGAAAACCAGCCGAGCCAAGCCAAACGCGGTCAGCGTCAAGATCGCGACCTTCAACGTGAACGGCATCGCCACACGCTTGCCGCACTTGCTCGAGTGGCTCGCCAAAGAATCGCCCGACATCGTCTGCTTGCAAGAACTGAAGGCGCTCGATACCGGCTTCCCAATCGTGGACATCCGCGCCGCGGGTTACGACGCGGTTTGGCGCGGTCAGCGTTCGTGGAATGGCGTGGCGATCCTTGCCAAAGGTCAGAAGCCGCAGGAAGTCCAACGCACGCTTCCGGGCGATGCTTCGGACGACCAGAGCCGATACCTGGAGGCGGTGGTGGGTGGGATCACCGTCGGCTGCTTGTACCTACCCAATGGCAACCCTCAGCCGGGCCCCAAATTCGCCTACAAGCTGGCCTGGTTCGAGCGGCTGATCCAACACGCGAAGGCGCTCTACGGGAGCGGCAAGCCGGTGGTCTTGGCGGGCGACTTCAATGTGGTGCCGACTGACTTGGACATCTACAACCCGCGCTCGTGGTTGAAGGATGCGCTGCTGCAGCCGGAGAGCCGCGCCTGCTATCAGCGGCTACTCGCCCAAGGCTGGGTCGATTCCCTGCGTGCGCTCCATCCTGATCTGCGCATCTACACGTTCTGGGATTATTTTCGGAACCACTTTCAAACCAACTCCGGCCTGCGAATCGACCACCTGCTCTTGAATCCCGAACTCGCGCCGCACCTTGCGGCTGCGGGCGTGGACACTTGGGTGCGCGCGCTACAAAAAGCCAGCGATCATGCCCCGACCTGGATCACGCTCGCCTAGTTTCAACGCGAGCTACTGGCCGGCCAGCGCTTCCTTCATGATGCTATCGTCTACGAGCGGCGCGAGCTGGGCGCGGGTGCGAGGAGTGCGTCCGGTTTGTGCGGCGACCCAGACGTCTTCTTCGACCAAGATATCCAAGAGGTCGGGGACGAGGGTCCCGAGCCATTGTTCGTTGTGCCAGACCTTGTCGAGCAGGGCGGCGTCCATGTTCAAGGCTTTGGTCACGCGCGGCTTGACCAGGGCGGGTTGCTCCCGGAATTGTCGCTGTGCCGCGATCAGCGAGCGCACGAAGGCCACGATCCCGCGCCGCTTTTCAGGCTTCGCCAGCGTTTCAGCGGTCGAATGCAAGTTGACGATCTCGCGATACACCGCACGATCTTGAAATTCGATCGCGTCGCTACCAATGCGATCCATGGCGACTTGCGGCGAGGGCTCCCAGAGTGTGACTGCTGCCACCGTGCCGTTGGCCAGAAGATTGGGTATTGTCGCGGCGCTGGCCGAGCGGACGGTCAGGTCTTTGTCCGTGAGCCCCACCGTGCGCATCATCTTGTCTACGTAGTAGGCCGCCGAAGTATTCGGGATGGTCGCGATTGACTTGCCCTTGAGATCGGCAAGCGTGGTGACGCCGGCGGAGCGACTGGCCACGATTCGGTAGAAGGTCTCGGTGACCGTAAAGATGATGCGCAGGTTCGGGTGAGCGACCGATTGCCGCAGCGACTGGGTCTCGGCGTTGCTGATCTGGAGCATACCGGTCGGGATCATGGACAACTTCCTGCGGCCGATCTTGATCAGCCGTGGCGTCGACTTGCCCCTCCTCCTGATCATC
>DATEPG010000454.1:0-12408 GCA_035273265.1 Polyangiaceae bacterium | reverse complement strand
GAGCCGTCGTTCACGACGATGATCTCTTTGTTTGCATGAGTCTGCGCTAGTGCCGACTCGATCGCTCCAGCTACGTACTGAGCGTAATTGTAGCACGTGATGATGACGCTGATCAGGGGCTCTCGGGTCACGACTGAGCTCGACAAGTCTGTCATTTCAACCTCATCATTCGCTGCGATAGCGCGCTGCTGGGCGCAACGCGGGCCGCGATGCCTTCTTGATAAACGGTGGACGTTGCCCGACCGATCGAGGACCAGCCATCGGCGACCGTGCGTGACTCCGGGACAGGTCGTTCGGTGATGGTGCGAGCGAGTGCAGCCGCGAGTGACGCCGCGTCCTCCGCTGGGATGAGATCCCCGTCGATGCCATCCTGCAGATCTTCGGCAAAGATGCCGACTCGCGTGGCGATCAGCCATTTGCCGCGTCCTTTCACGAGGAAGTAGACGCCGCTCGCGTCGATCTGACGGTAGGGGAACAGGTAGCAATCGGTCATCGCAAAGAGGCTTTCCATCTCCTCCTCAGACAGGCGCTGCGGCCGGACCTCGATCGTTTCTTCCAGCTGCAACTCGGCGATTCTGCTCATGAGCGGCGCAAGATCCATGCGCGGACGCCCGGCTACGACGAACCGCGCCTGCTTCCTCAGCTCGAGCGGGAGTAGCCGGACCGCCTCGACCAGTACGTCGATGCCTTTGTAGTGCTTCAACTCGCCGAACAAGACGAAGGTCCATCGGCCGTCGCTGTGGGGCGTGGTTGGCTTTCGGGATGCTGGGCTCAGCTCCAGCGGACCATGAGGGATGACGCTGATCTTCCGCGCTGAAATGCGTCGCCCGACGAGCGTGTCGCGCGCTGAAAGCGTGTGAACGATCACGCGGTCAGCCAGCTGAATGGGTAGATCGAACGCCAGATCTTGAAGCACCGAGAGTCGCTCGCCGTTGTAGGGTGTCGTGTCGTGAACGGTGACCACGACTGGGCAGAAATTCCGAATCAGCAGCATGGCGAGCGCGTCGAGTGGGGGCACGACGGTCCACTGGAAATGCACGACATCCGGCCGACGGCTGATGACCCGGCGCAGGAGTTTCGCGAGCCCCAGCGCGTGCGCCAGTCCTTTTGCCGTCGCGCGCAAGCACCTGGGCCATCCCGTCAGTTGGTCGACGTGGCGATAGAAAAAGTCGTCGATGTGCTCCCTCGCGATGATTTCGCGATCGCCCTCGCGGGCGGGTCGAACTGCCCACGTCGGCGTCACGCCGGCTTCGATCAGGCCGTCGGTCAGCGCGGCGTCGTACGGCTCGGTAAAGAGCGAAGGATCTACCAGCAACACGCGTAGCGGGTGAGCAGCGTTCATCGACTCTTCCTCGACTGCACGGGCATGATCATCGTTGGGTACCAGCTGCGCTCACGACGCGTTATAAGCCCGGCGAGGAAGCCCGCGCCCCAAGCGAAGTGCATCACGGCAGCGGCGGGTGCGGTCAGAACGCCGTTCAGCGAGCGCTCGCGGATCACGAACCAAAAGGCCGTGCCGGCCAACACCGCGAGATAGAACGCGGGCCAGACCAGCAGCCAGGAGCACCAGGGTGCTCCGATAATCGCGATCGCGCAGGCAGCGAGATGCAGGGGCACGGCAAGTTGGCGCGCCCTGAGCGAGTGCGGATGACGCCGTGCCGTTCGCGAACGGCCTGACCCGTATCGATAGTATTGGGCAAACAGCGACTTCAGGGCCGCGCGTGGGTGGTAGCCGACCCGTATCTCCGAGTCGAGATAGAGTCTTCCGCCCAGGGCGCGTTGGCGGCAGTCGAACTCGGCGTCTTCGTTGTGGCTGAAGGTTTCGTCATAGCCACCAGCCTTTCTGAACGTCTCCATGCGGAATGCGGCATGGTGGCCGTGGTCGACGAAGCCGCTGAAGTTGCCAGCCCGATGCTTCGCGCCACCGGTGCCAATCGCTGAGTTCGAGACCCAAGCAATGGCTTTTTGCAGCGGAGTCCTGCCGAGTGAATCGAGGGGCACGACGACCGCGTCCGCGCCCGTCTTCTGCAGCGTGCTCAGCAGTCGCGCGACGAAGCCACGGGGGTAGATCGCGTGAGCGTCGCAGCGAACGAGCACGTCTGCGTCGTGGCCGAAACGGCGGGCAGCAAGGTTGATCGCGGCGCTCTGAATCCGTCGCGGATTGTGAATCAGGTGCAAACTGCGATGTCTCGCTGCGAGCG
The DNA here is from genome assembly GCA_035273265.1 of Polyangiaceae bacterium. GTDB lineage: Bacteria > Myxococcota_A > Polyangia > Polyangiales > Polyangiaceae > PMG-095. The sequence goes on along the minus strand of DATEPG010000454.1, from coordinate 10,207 downwards.
CGGTCACGATCGCGCAGGTAGGATCGCTGCTGCCACCATCGACGACCACGGCCTTTAGGTAGGGCGTGGGAGGCTCTTCCAAAACGCGATCCACCACGGCCTCGATGTGCACAGCCTCGTTCAGCGTCGGGATGACGATCAGCACCCGCGGGTTCGAGTCAGCCATTGGTGCTCCAGGGTGGTGGACGCTTCGCAGGGCGAGATTGCTCTCGCGTCGTGTCACCCCCGGCAGCCGCAGCGTATCGGGGGACCGCTTCGGGCTGGGAGTAGGTCGGTAGCTCGGTGACCCCGGGCCAGGTGCCCGTCGCGTCGAACGCTCGCGCCGTATTGGGTTCGTGTGAGCCGATCGAGCGCACCGGCTCGCGGCGCGTTGAATCGGCATCGTTGATCACGATCGCGAAAGCGTGCGCGAACTGCCCAACCCTAGTCAGGTGCTCGTGCGCTGCCTTGCGCGGGGTGTGGCGGAGGCGCACCACGCTGATGACGCCGTCAGCCAGGCCTGCCCAGACCAGGGCATCCGCAGCCGGCGGAAAGCTGGGTGAGTCGATCAAAACGAAATCGAAGTTTCCTCGCACATCCGCCAAGAGCGTTGCCCGACGCTCGTACGATGAACCATCGTGACGCGCTGGGCCGCCGGCATGAATCGTGAAAAACTCGGTAAACGGCAATGAGACCTTGCACACGGCCTGACGCCAGGGAGACTCGCCGCAAAGAACGGTGTCGAGAGTTCCGCCATGGTTCGTCGGTTCCGAGCGAGAGCGAGTACGGGTCATGTCCGCGTCGATCACGAGCACTCGCTTGCCTTCGGCGGCGAGGATCGCTGCCAGCGAGAGGGCGACCGTCGTTTTGCCATCGCCCGCGTGAGGTGAGGTGACCAGCAGTACGCCACCACGCCCGAGAGCCGCCCAATGGCGCAAGCTGGTGCGCAGGATCCGAAACGCTTCGGTGAACGCGGAGTGGGGGCCGTCGCTGAGCGTCTGGAGCAGCGCTTCACCCTCTGACTTGCGAGCGCTGCCTCCCTTTCGTCGACGCAGCGGAACGACACCGAACACGGGTACGCCGCATGCCCCCCGCTGCACGTCGCTCGCGCTTTGAAAATTGCCAGACCACATGCTGCGAATCATCACGACGCCAGCGCCCATGATCAGCCCCACGAGAAAGCTCGCCAATCGCAAGAGCAGCCGGGGCGAATCCTCACGTAAGGGGATCTCGGGCATGTCGAGCACGCGGTTCTTCGATAGCGTCGATGCCTTGATGATGGCTGCCTGTTGCTGGCGCTCCAAGAGATAGGAATAGGTCCTGCTGTAGACTTCAGACTCGCGCGACAGCTGCGAGAGGCCGAGCTCGGCCCCCGGCACCGTCTTGAGCTTATCTTGGAGCTGTTGGATCAACCCGCCGAGGGAGGAGAGGATCTCCTGTGCTCGAGCTGCGCGGCTCGAGACATAGTTTCGTATGCTGGCCAGCTGCGCCTCGACGCGCGCTCGCTGCTCTCGGACATCCGGCGCTACCTCATTGAAGCGAGCCTCGAGGTCCGCGAGCCTCGCTCGCTCCTTGGTCAACGAATCGGCCATGCCTTCGAGAACCGTGTCATTCGCCTCCCCCATCAGGAAGGCGCCCATGGGCGGGTTGGGACTCGAAAGCGCGCGCTTCACGTCTGCGAGCGCCGCCACCTGGAGGCGTGCCGCGAGGCGCTGCTCCTCGTACTTGCCGATTTGCGCGACCATGGCTTCGGCCTCCTTGCCTAGGACCACGACTTCGTTGTTCGTGCGGTAGTCGGCGAGCTTTTGCTGCATTTCGTCGAGCGAATTCCGCATGCCCGTCAGCTGACCACCCACGAACGCCTCGGCAGCAGTCGCGCTCTCGGTCTTCCAGGCCTGACGTTCCGCCAGGTAGACACGCATCAATGCCTCCAGAAATGCTGCCGCACGGTGGGGCGAGGCGTCCTGAAAGTCCAACGTGAGTACGCTCAGGAAGTCGCCGGTCGCCGCATGCTTGGGTGCGGTCACCAGCAGTAGATTCAGCGTGCTGCCCACCACGCGATCCAGGGGCCTGATCACCAAGTCGTAGCGCGCACCAGGCTTTGGCCGCCGCGAACTCCCCGGCAAGAGCGTCAGGTTGAACTGGTCTGTCTTTAGACTCTGTCCCAGGCTGCCGCGACCGAGGGCTCTCCGTTCGTCAGATACCTCATACTCGTGCTCGCTCAGAAAATGGACCGCGTACTTCTTGGGCTCCAGAGCCGCCTTGTCGGAAAATACGGTGTTGGTAATCCCAACCTCCTCCAGCACGCCGTCGACCAACCGTGGGTCCCGATGCGCAAGCCGCCACGACAGATAACGGATTGGTCCCTCGCCCGCCCGCGACAGCGAGGTGTTGAGCCCTGACTCCAAGATCGCGCGCGTTACCAGTGACCTGCTGCGCAGGATCTCGATCTCGCTCGCCACTTCGCTCTGCCCGTCTCCGGCCAACGCGAACTCGTCTGCGGACGCTGCGCTCTTCGACTTGCCGTCGATCTCTCCGAGATAGAGCCGGCCGCTGGCGCGGAAGCTCATCCGAGACGCGAACGTGTAAACCATCACGACTGCGCCGACCAGACAGCCCACCGCCAGGATGAAGCGGTACTTCGAACGAACAGCCGCCCAGAGTTGTGCAATATCGATCAGATCCGGCGACCCTTGCGGTCCCCCGCCTGGCTGCGCGTGCGAACGCTGCTCGGGCGGTTGAGATTGACCCCGAATGCGAAACTCACTCGTCAAAGAACCTGGCATGATCGACTCACTCCGAGAGGTATTTGATCTGCACGAACGGGGTTAGGAGACCCGAGACGGTCTGCAAGCTGGGTAGGAGCTGGGCGAGGGCTTCATTCCAGTTGGTAATGGTGCTGGCCGGCACATAAACGACGTCGCCCGGGGAAAGCTCGAAGGGCCCGACGTCCCCAGCGAGCATGCGCGCCGCATCGATCGTAAACAGTTCGCCGCGAGCCCCTGCGCTACGGATCACCCGTGTTTCGGACAGACGTCCTTGCGCATGGTCACGATAGCCAAACCCGGCTGCAGCGAGGGCCTGGAGCAGGTTGAGCCGGCCGTTGGCGAATGGCACGACGGTGCCCTTGGAATGGCCCCCGGCAGCGCCGCCGAAGACGAACGCTTGCTCACTGGTTTTGTCTGGGATCAGGATCACATCACCTGAGCGGAGTTTGATGTTTTGTTGGAGATCGCCTTCGAGAACCAGCCGACGGAAGTCGATCGGCAAGCGGCGCTTGCCGCGCGCAACGTACGCAGTACTGAGGCTTGCCCGGTCCAGCATCACGCTGCCGCCGAGCGACAAGCCTTCGAGCAAGCGCACCGGTCGGTCGCTGTACTTCAAGCCAGGTTGAGTGAACTGCCCGAGAAGGTAATAGCGGATGCTTGCCGTGAAGATGACTTGGACGGTTACCTTCGGATCCTTGACATAGACGCCCAGCTCCTTCTCTAGGTAAGCCTTGAGCTCTGCGCTGGTCCTGCCTGCAACGTTGACCGAACCAACCAACGGAAATTGAATCGTGCCGTCGTTGTCGATGACCAGCCCCGCGAGGCGCCCGTTTGCAGATGCGAGCGTGGTGCCCGCGTAGGGCGCGATCGAAAATTCAGGGTGACCATACACGGCGACCAGCACGGTGTCTCCGGCGCCAACCCGATATGCGTCCCCTTCGACACCGCCGATGGTGTCGTCCAAGAGCGCAGGATCGAGCTGCTCACTTTGGCGCGCCACGACCGGCGATTGAAGGCGCTTGGCGACCACCGGCGGCGGCTTCGAGCCGCAGCCGAGCGCGCAAACCAGTAGTAACGAACTCAGGCAGGCTCTCAAGATGTCCTCTCAGTAAGCGTTCTTGTCGACGAAGCCCTTCCACAGCGTCATCGTTAGAATCTTCAGGTCGAGCACATAGGACCAGTGCCGAATGTAAAATAAGTCGCACTCGATCCGGCGATCGAGCGAGGTATTGCCGCGCCAACCATTCACCTGCGCCCAGCCGGTGATGCCCGCGCGCACTTTGTGACGCAGCATGTAGTGCGGGATCTGGTCGCGGAACTTCTGAACGAAGACGGGACGCTCCGGGCGCGGCCCCACCAGCGACATGTCTCCGCACAGCACGTTCCAGAATTGAGGCAATTCGTCCAGGCTCGTCTTTCTGAGCAGCGTGCCGAAGGCGGTGCGTCGATCGTCGTCAGCTCGCGCCCAGACCGCGCCACTCTCATGCTCCGCGTCGATGCGCATCGAGCGAAACTTCAGCATGCGAAAGCTGCGGCCATCCAGGCCCATGCGCTCTTGAGCGTAGAGGACCGGTCCTGCTGATGTGAGCCGGATGCCGAGTGCGATCAGCCCCAGTAGGGGCGACAAAACGATCAGAGCTGCCGCAGAGGCGATGATGTCCGTCGTGCGCTTGGCGAGCGCGCCCCAACCAATGACCGGCGAGTCGTTCAGGCGAACGAGGGGCAGACCGTCGAAGTCTTCGACGTCGCAGCCAAGGGTGACGTATTGGTGTAGGTCGGGGACGACGCAGATATCGAGCGTCTCGTCCTTGAGCAAGTCCAGGATGCGATCCAGCTCCTGGCCTCTTTCCGGCGGCAAGGCGATCAGCACCTCATCCACTTTGGTATCGTTCAGGATCTTGGAGATCTCGCCGTAGTGACCCAAGAAGCGGTGGCTGCCCGAAGAAGGCGGGATTGAGTCGTGGGCACTCACGGTGCCGACCACCTGCAATCCGAGCTCGGGAAAACGCTCGAGCCGTTCGAGCAGGGCCTTGAAGGCAAGGCCGTCACCGATGGCGAGAACGTTCCGCAGTCGGCGACCACGGGAGCGGAGCGCGTGGATCGTGGCGCGAGCGAGCAGCCGTGTGCCGATCAGCGCCATGGCGCCGAGCACTCCAAAGTAAACGATCGCCACGCGCGAGTAGCGCCATTCTTTGACGAAAAAGCTGAAGGCGACAAATAGCAGTAGCGCCGTGAAGTGGGCCTTCACTACGCGCAGGAATTGCGACGCGCGGCCCAGCATGCGCCCGCCCTCGTAGACGCGCATCGACAGCAAGACGGTCACCCAGACGACCACGACGAGCGGAAATACCCCTGCGTAGCTGGCGAAGCTCGGTAGGCCGGGCGTCAATTCCAATGGCGCAGGGACATGGAATGGAAACCAGAAACGCAGCCAATATGCCGCAAACCACGCTCCGACCACCACGCAGGCGTCGCAGACCATCAAAGCGTATCCGAATGTGCACTGATATCGCTTCAGCATGATACCCCTTGAGACTTGAATGTTTCGGCGCTTCTCCTGCTTGCTATCGATTGAGGGTGAACTAAACGGGCACAAGACTGCCACACTGACGAACGGACCAACTGACTGGCTATGAGATTGCTGCGCTGAAAGCGCCGTTCAGCGCGCGATGTCTACGTTGTTCGCAATGACGAGGGCATTTACAGGTATCTACTCGCATGTGTGCCCACCTTGGAGTCAGGTAACGTCTTTTCTCACACTTCAGGTGTCGGTGTCGTTTCGAAAGACGATGCGCATGCGTTTTATTCTTCGCGCCGCCGTTTAATAGCGAACATGGGCACTCTGGTCACAGTCAGCGAGAGAAGATCTGCGGAGTCGTGGCGGTTTTGCGATTGTCACTCGCAAGCAATGGAGTCGCAGGGGCAGAGTCGTGAGTGTGACGAAAAGCCTTGAGCGCTCGAGTGATGACGAGCTGAACGCGGACTGGTGCGCGCTGCCTGCGCCCAAGAAAGTGCCTGAAAATGTGCTGGTTGGCGTTTTTTCAAGCGCAAAGTAGCGAGGTCGTTGGTGTGGCTCTCCGTGCGCACTAGACATCATCAATACGCTTGATTGGGTGATATCACCCAATCGCGACCCGCGCGTCCGTCGATGTCGTGATTTCACCCGATCTGCAATGGCAGCCAGGGATGTCTAGAAGCCGTTCGGTCGCTGGATGGTTGATCGGTGCTCAAAGACTCTCAGCTGCTCACTGCCACGTCGCTGACGTCGCTCGCGAGTTCGAGGATTCGTTGCTCCAAGTTCTGACGCGCTGGCGCTTCGAGCTCTTCGCGCAGCGCGGGGACGCTGTAAATTGCCCGGCGAGCGAGGAAGCCGCTGAGCAGGGCGCGTCGGCCGATGGCGAACGTCTGCTGCGGGACGTGACCGTATTCTTGGCGGATCTCTCGCTCGAAGCGAGCGAACGTGGGTGCGGGGGCAGCCAGGATGCCCAGATCCAGATCGATCACCAGCTTTGTATCGGGACCGCTGCCGCGGTGACCTTTCGTCGCGAGCACGTGGGCTTCGATGTCGTCAATCGCTTCCCGAGGCAGACCGAGTTCAGCGAGCCGCGCGCGTGCCAGCAGGGCACTTCGTTGCTCGTTGTCGCTCGCGGCGGGGTCGGACACGGCGTCGTGGAACCAGAGCGCGAGTTCGACTCGCTCTGGGTGCTCTGCCGAGCCGCGATACCAGTCGAAGAAGCCCAAGCAGGCGTCCACGTGAGCGATCGTGTGATAGCGGCGATGGGCTTCACCGTAGCGTGCGAGCAACTCCTCGAACAGCGGCCCACCCGAGCGCTGCGCAGAGGCCTCACTCAGTGCGCGGAGGAAGCGCGCTCGAAGCTCGTTCGTGTTTGCGTTCATGGCTCGATTCCCGAGAGTGCCCCCTGGACACGCCGTTCGGCGTCCGCGCGTTCCGAGCGTAGGAGCGCAGAGCCGAGCACGGATTGGAACGGGGCCGGGTAGAGCCGGCGGAGCTGTTCGCGTTCGTGGCTCTCCAGGGCCGATAGGTCTTCGGGGTAGAAGTCGAACGAGTGACGGGCGAGCCGCGCAAGGTCGCTTGCCATTCGCTCGCGCTCCGCGGCGCTCGGGACCGCGTGCAGGAGCTGGATGCAGCGCTCGATGGCCAGCCATTGTCCGCTCATCAGTGGCGGCAACGGGGAGCGGAGTCTGCGCCACAGGCCCGGGCGGTTCCAGCTGCTGGCCCGCGCGCGCACGATGCGGTTAACCAACCAAGCCGCGTCCCAATAGGCCCACTCGCCGCCAATATCGTTCAGGTTGAAGCCGACCGCGGGGGACACTTCGTACTGCCAGATCTGGCGGGCTCGGGCTGGTGAAAGTCCCGCTTGAACGCAGCACAGCGCGGTGAGGGGCAGTTCGTGCCGCGTTTCGGTATCCAAGAAGTGGTCTGCCATTTTAATCCAGACCGCGACGGTCAGCGGGTCGGTGCCGGGTTCGTTCATGCTTCTAGCCTGCGGTGAGTAAATTGGTTATCCAACCAAAGTATGGGCAGGCCCAGCAACCGCGAGCAGAAACGAGCCGAAATTCTGAAAGCGTTCGCGCGCGTTCTGGCCGACCACGGCTATGCCGGGGCGACCATCGCCGCGATCGCGCTGGAAGCCGGGATCGCGCCCGGCCTCGTGCACCATCACTTCGACGACAAGGCCGAATTGCTGCGCGGCCTCGTCCTCGATCTGGTCTCCAAGTTTCGTCAGCGCGTGCACCACTACGAATCGAACGAGGATCCGCTTTTGGCCTACGTCGACGGTGCGCTCGAGCTGGACGAACGCGCGGACCGAGTGGCTGCCAAATGCTGGGTCGGGGTATTCGCAGAGGCGGTGCGGAACCCGACGCTCTTCCAACAAATGCGAAATTTAATCGACACCGAGATTTCGAGCATCGAACGCCGCTCGCGGGGCCGATTGTCGAGCGAACAAGCCGGCTCCGTGCTCGCGTTCATCATCGGTGCGTTGGTGCTGGGCGCGTTCGCTCCTCGCAAGGCGGCTGGCTTTGCCGCTCCCGGGCTGCGCAAGCTGGTGGCCGCATTCGGAGCTGGCGCTTCGGATGGGGCCGAAGCATCTGTTCTCCGCGACGACGGCGCCTAGGGTCCTCGGATTCAGTCCTCCCGTAAGCGTGCCCGTGCCCGTGCCCGGAAGGTGGAAAATTGCTTTCCATGGGATGGCGCGGGTGGTCCATGGGGAAGTCCATGGTTCGGCTCCAATTGGACAATCGGGAGTGGGCGAAGATCGCTGCGATCCATCCGACCCTATCGGTCACCCGCCGCGCCAGCTGCCTCTTTCGGGCACGGGCACGGGCACGGGTGCCTCGGCAATCAGGGACGAACCCTAGTCTTGAGGCTTCCAGTCCGGGCGAGGCTTCTCCGGGAAGACCAGGAGCCGGCGTCCGGCAAAATTGAGCACGAGCCCAATGGCGGTGGCAGCTGTCTTGGCCCACACAGGATGGAGACCGGCACTGACCAAGAAGCGGGTCGAGAACAAATCGACGACGCTGACCACCGCGACCACACCGAGGAACACCAGAATTTCAGTGACGGAGCTCCACTTCGCCTGGCGCCGAAACAGGATTTGCACCGAGAGGTAATAGTTGACGGCTGCAGCCGAAAAGAAGGCGACCAGGGCCGCTGCCGAGACATCGAGCAGCGGCAACAGGGCAAGGAAGAGCAGCAGGTTGACGATCGCCGACGCGCCGCCAATGAAGATGTAGAAGAAAAACTGGATCGCCCAGGGCGCGTTGTGAAGGTTGTATTTGAGGATGCAGTACAGCGCTCGAATCCCGTCCTTCACGCCAATCTTCTTGCCCTCGGCGTAGGTGCGCCCTCGGTAGGAAATTCCCATCTCGTAGATGCGCAGGCGAAGCTGAGCGATCTTGGCTACGACTTCGGGTTCGAAGCCGAAGCGATTCTCTTCGATCGTGATCGCCTGGATCACCTCACGACGAAAGACTTTGTAGCAAGTCTCCATGTCGGTCAGGTTCAAGTCGGTCAACATGTTCGAGAGCAGGGTCAGAAACCGATTGCCCAGCGAATGCCAGAAGTAGAGAACGCGGTGGTAGCCGTGCGAGAGGAAACGCGAGCCCAGCACGACGTCCGCCTCACCTTTGCGAAGCGGCACGAGCAAGCGCTTCAGATCCAACGGGTCGTATTCCAAGTCCGCGTCTTGGATCGCGACGAAGTCGCCAGTGGCGTGGCTGATGCCAGTCCTGAGCGCGGCACCCTTGCCTTGGTTCACTGGGTGATGGAGCAGCTTGATTCCCGGGATGCGTTCCGCGAGTCGGGCGGCGACGTTCCGGCTCGAGTCCCGGGAACAATCATCGACGATGATCAGCTCCAGCTCCAGCTCGTCGTCGGCGATCTCCAGGACCTTGCCGACGCACGCCTCGAGCGTCTTTTCCTCGTTGAAGCAAGGGATGACCAGGCTCAGTTTTACCCGCTGGGGGAGGTTCGTTTCCATGGGGGACTTTTTGTTGCGCAGACGGGCGAGCGAGCTCGACTAGTCGATCACGAAAATCGCTCTCGGGTCACTCGAAATTAGCTAGAACTCGGCCCTGGCAAGCGTGAACTTGTTGTTCAGTTCGCGGCCCGTGAGCACTTTGAAGTCCTGGACCGGGCCGAGTTCGCCCTTGAGTGCGGCGATGCGGCTGTGCTCGGTAGTGAAGAACATCACTTTCGTCCCCTTCTTCTTTTGTTCGGCGATCCAGCTCTTGAACTTGGCTCCGCTGGAGACGAACGCGGGCACGCGATTACCCGTATAAAAGTTCTCACCCTTCCAGTTCATCTGGTAGGCAACGAAAGGCTCTTCCGGGCCCTTGCGAGCGGTGTAGTAGGCGAGGATCGTTTCGCGCTGGCCCCAATGCGGCGCGGCGCTGACCAGGTAGACGTCGAGCCCCCAAGCAGTCCAGATCAAGGCTACCACCGCGAACAGCGCGAGCGCGTGCCGCCGCAAACCGGGTAGGGCGAAACCGAGAGCCAGCACGCTGGAGACCAGGGCGAACGCGCGCAAAATCCCGTTGAAGTCGAGCGAGTCGCTGGGCCAGGCCCGGCGGTAGTTGTAACTGAAGAGCTGCAGCAGACGCGCTTGCCCTTCCACGTCGTTGAATACCGCGGTCGATAGATCACGCCCGACGAGCGCGATCGGCACCGCCGCGGCGACGCCGAGCAGGGCCAGCACGGCTTGCTCGTATTTGGCCTCGAACGAGCCGTCCGCTGCGCCCGGCGCTGCTCCGAACTTTTTCAGCGTGTAGAGCACGAGCAAGCCAGCGCAAGCCATGAGGGCGCCGCCCAACAGCGGCGCGCTGGCCGGCAATTGACCGCCACTCAGCAGGCGCCCGTTCCACGCCCCAGGGAACAGCCGCAACGCGCCGTAGACCAAGAGCAGGCCGCTGAGCGACAGGCCCGAAAAATAGGCGAG
>DATEPG010000453.1:0-2809 GCA_035273265.1 Polyangiaceae bacterium | reverse complement strand
GCTCTTCGTCGTCGGCCGCTGCTTGCATCGGATCTTCTGCGCGCGGCCGTGCGTCGGCTGGATACGGCAGGTCCACCCGGACTCTTGTGGTAAGCACTGGAATTTCGCTGGGCATCGCGCCTGCGTCGGAAATCGCCAGGGGTGCGCCAGGAACAGGCAGCTCCGTCATCGCCTTCGGTCGCGCGGACGCACTGCCCGTTGCCAAAGGCAGCGGTCCCGTTGCTGGGCCGGGACTCGTGCGCGAGTTGGCTGCAGGTAGGCAATTCACGCCTAGGCTGAAGATCAACGTACAAACTGCGAGTCTCGCGGCGGGCGCCTTTACCGCGCACTGAAAGGGTAGGAAAGTGGGCATTCTACGGAGGTAGCTAATGAGTGGCGGTCACGTGACGCTCGGCTTCGAGCATGGCGCAGGTTTCGTAGCAGGTGAAGTATCCGGTGGGTTTGGCCTGGGACCCCTCGAGACGCAATACGAGGAGCTGTTCGCCGAAGCGCTGGCCGACGGGGTAATCACGCCCGACGAGCGCACACGCCTAGAAAAGGCCGCGGACAACCTGGGACTCGACCGACAGCGCTTGTTGCGCCTCGAGCAAGCTATGGTGCTCTCCTACCAAACTCGGCGCCGCGTGCAGATCGTCGAGCACTACGAAGAATCGGCTCCCTCGCTCTCGCCGCTACGCGTGCAAGCCGACGGCGATGCCGGTCGCACATTGCTCCTGAAACGAATCGAGCACCTGGAAGCGCGTGTGAAGGAGCTCGAGGGCGAGCTGCGTCGTGCACAGGCGTCGATCAACGTGGAGGTCGATCTTTCGGCCGTGGAGAGCGCCGCCCACGATGCCAGTGAAGACGTCGATGAAATTTGGCGCCGCGTGCGGCGGGATCCGAAGAACGCGGACGGCTACCGCGCGCTGAGCCGTGTGTACGCCGCACGCCAAGAACAAGATCGCAGGTTCTGCGTGGCGCAGGTGTTGTGCGCGCTCTCCGCCGCCAATCCCGAAGAAAATGCGCTGGTCCAGCAATTCCGATATCAGCGGCTGATCTCGCCACGCGCCAGCATCTCGCCCAGCGCTTGGGTCGATCTGCTGTTTCATCCCGAAGAAGAGGTGCTCACCGGCCAAATCTTCAGTCTGATCGCGCCGGCGGTTTTGGTCGGCCGTGTCACCGCGCTGCGCCGTGACAAGAAGCTGCATCACCCCGTGCCGAGCGCCAAGCAAGATCCTGCGAAGGCGACCATCACTGCGGTGCGCGCCTTGCCTTGGGCAGCCGCGATTTTGGGTTTGGCCACGCCGCCGATCTACGTCGAAAAGGACCGTGACGCGGGTTTTGCGGTGATGCCCGGCGTGCCGCCGTTCACGGTCATCGGCAAGCAGGTGTTGTCGGGCCGCAGCCAACTCGAACACGCCTTTTTGGTCGGTCGCCATCTGTCTTGGTACCGCCAAGAGCACTATCTAAAAACGCTGTTCAGCGCGGTTCCGGACCTCGAAGACCTGTTCTTGGCGGCTTTGACCATCGGCAATCCCGGCCTGCCGATCGCCGAAGACATGAGGCGTCGCGTCACGCCCATCGCTCAGGCGATTCAACCGATGCTCGAAGCGCAGCATGTCGACGCGCTGCGCGGTTGTTTCCTGCGTTTCGTGGAGGAAGGCGGGCGCACCAATCTGCAGCGCTGGAGCAGCGCTACGGAGAAGACCGCCTGTCGTGCCGGTTTCGTGTTGTGCAACGACATTGCGACCGCGCTGAGCGTGCTTTCGGCCGAAGAAGGGCCGGATGGCGAGCTGGGCAAAGATCTCGTGGCGTTCGCGGCCAGCGAGCGATACTTCAAGCTGCGCCGTCAGCTCGGCATCGCCATCGATCAAAACTGAGCGATGGCCGAGGACGTCTTCGGGATCGTCGGCAGCGTCATCGCTTCCGCCTACCACGTGGAGAGCGTGGTCGCCGAAGGTGGCTTCGGTGTGGTGTATCGCGCGCACCACGGCGGCTTCCGCGCGCCGGTGGCGCTCAAGCTGCTCAAGGTGCCGGAGCAAAATGCCCAGCAGCAAGCGGCCTTTCTGGAGCTATTTCGCAGCGAGGCCGAGCTGCTCTTTCGGCTCTCTGCCAGTTTGCCGAACGTGGTGCGAGCGCTGCACGTGGATTCCTTCACCAGCAAGGACGGCCGCTTCGTTCCTTACTTGGTGCTGGAGTGGCTCCAGGGCATGACTTTCGAGACGCTGATCGAGCAACGCAAGCAAGCAAACCTCGCGCCCGTCCCGCTCCGCAAGCTGGTGCGCTTGCTGACGCCGGTGGCGCGTGCCTTGGAGCGGGCCCACAACTTTACGGGGCCAGACGGGCCGGTCTCGATCGTGCACCGCGATCTCAAGCCGGAGAACCTCTTCGTCGCGCAAGTCGCGGGCGAAGAGGTGGTGAAGATCCTGGATTTTGGCATCGGCAAGGTGAAGAGCGTGGCCAGCCAAGTCGCCGGTCGGATGAGCCAAGATGGGAGCACGCCGCTGGCCTTTACCCCGGCATATGGCGCGCCCGAGCAATGGGCGCCGCGCCACTACGGGCAAACCGGGCCGTGGACGGACGTTTGGGGGCTCGCGCTGTGCATGGTCGAGGTCATGGCGGCGCGTACGGTGATTGAAGGCGAGCCAGCGGCGATGATGGGCATTGCGCTCGATCCGAAGCGTCGTCCGACCCCGCGCAACGAGGGTATCGATTTGCCCGACGCAATCGAAGCCGTCTTCGAACGCGCGTTGGCGCTCGATCCGCGCGCTCGCCAGCGGCACGCGGGTATATTTTGGAACGAGTTGGTCGCCGCGCTCGATCAGCCCGA
>DATEPG010000452.1:0-37035 GCA_035273265.1 Polyangiaceae bacterium | reverse complement strand
GATCTTCGAGCGCAAGATGCAGGAGCGTCAGGAGTTCCTCGACCGTTTCATGGTCTTTTCCGGCACGGACTGGCAGCCGCCGCGCGACTGGTCGCGCACGAGCGGTTTGGTCGAAGACGTACGCAAGGCCTACTACGAAATCTCCGAGCAAGAACGCCTCGAAGCAGAGAGCAAACCCAAAGAGACGCCGGTGCGCGAGCCGAGCGATCCGATCGAGCTACCGGGTGACGTGCACGGCGTCGCTCTCGCTGGAGCGGCCTCAGCGCCCGCCGCCGGTGCCACCGGCGGAACCGGCGGCACTCGCCGCGTTCGCGCGCCAGGTGGCGCCACTGCAACACCCGGCGCGCCCGGGCAGCCCGCGCAACTCGGACAACCGGGGCAACCTGCACAACCCGGGCAGCCAGTACTACCCGGGCAACCCGCACCGGCCCAACCTGGGCAATCCGTGCCACCCGTGCCACCCGTACCACCCGTACCACCCGTGCCTGGGCAACCTGCTCCCGGGCCACAGGGCCAAAACACGCCGGCATTTCGTATCAACCCCATCGCGCGCAGCGTAAACGTCGATCGCGCGGAGTGAAGCATGCTGGAGCAACGCGCGCTCGGTAACATTCTGGTCCGCCAAGGCGTCATTGCCGAAGGCGCGCTCGAGCCTTTTTACGCGCAGCAGCGTGAGAAGCCGACGCCGCTGTTCGAGCTCTTGCTGACCTCCAAGGTAGCAAGCCCGAGTGCGTTGGCGCGCGCGCTCGCCGCCGAGTGTCGTCTGCCTTTCGTCGAGAGCATCGACGTGAACAGCGTGCCGGCGGACATGGCCAACAAGTTGCCGATTGGCTACGCCAAATCGCACAGAATACTGGTGCTCGGCGACTTCGAAGACCGCGTAGAGGTGGTCTGTTCCGACCCGCTCGACACGGACGGCTTGGACGACATTCGCGCCGCATTTCAGAAGCCCGTGGTGCTCTCGGTCGCCCCCGCCGACACCGTGATCGATGCAATCAATCAGGTTTACGAGCGTCAGCAGACGATCAGTGAACTCGAAACCGACCAGGTCGAAGACGCCGAGGAAATCGACATCCTCGACTCGGACGACGATGCGCCGATCATCCGTTGGGTAAATGGTCTGTTCTCGCAATCCGTGAAAGAGCGAGCGAGCGACATTCACGTCGAGCCCGAGGAGCGCGAGGTAGTGGTCCGCTATCGGGTGGACGGCCAACTGTACGTGGCGCGTCGCGCCAGCTTGCAGTTCATGAGCTCGGTGATCGCGCGCGTGAAAATCATGGCCGGCCTGAACATTGCCGAGAAGCGCTTGCCGCAAGACGGACGCATCTCACTACGCATCGCCGGGCGCAGCATCGATATCCGCGTTTCGACCATTCCGACCAGTCGCGATCACGAACGGATCGTGATGCGCCTCCTGCACAAGACCAACAAGTTGTTGGATATTGCCGAGGTCGGCTTCGCCGAGCGCGACCGCTGGTTGATGGAGCACCTGATCCACCGCCCGAACGGCATCCTATTGGTGACGGGACCGACCGGTAGTGGCAAGACGACGACGCTTTACGCGTGCCTGAACAAGATCAATCGACCCAAAATCAACATCCTGACTGCGGAAGATCCGGTCGAGTACGAGATCGGCGGCATCCACCAAGTGGCAGTTCAGGCCAAGATTGGTCTGACCTTCGCCAGCGCGCTACGTGCCTTCTTGCGCCAAGATCCGGACGTGATCATGGTCGGTGAAATCCGCGATCGTGAGACCGCGGAAATCGCGATCCACGCATCCATGACCGGCCACTTGGTGTTGAGCACTCTGCACACGAACGACGCCGCGAGCGCCGTCACGCGCTTGGTCGAGATGGACATCGAGGCCTTCTTGGTGCGCTCGACGGTGATCGGCATCTTGGCGCAACGCCTGGTGCGCGTGCTCTGCCCGCACTGCAAAGAGGAGTACGAAGCGACTCCATTCGAACTGCAACAGCTGGGTATCGATCCGGAACGCACCCGGCGGCGCGACGAGCGCGTGCTTTCCCCGCGCTACACCGCGCACGGCGTGACCTACGAGCCCGTTGGCTGGCGCGGCCCAGGCATGCCTCGGCTATTTCGACCCAAAGGCTGTTCCCACTGTGAAAACAAGGGTTTCACCGGCCGCATGGGTATTTACGAGCTGCTCGTGGCAGACGACACGGTGGGCGCACTGGTGCTGGCCAGCGCGGACGCGATGACCATCAAACGCGCCGCCCAGGGTCAGGGTATGGATTCCCTGCGTGACGACGGCGCGCGCAAGGTCTTGCTCGGGCTGACCACCGTGGAAGAAGTCGTCGCCGCGACGCAAGAAGACGTGTTCGTCGACTCTTGAGCTGAACCATGGCTGTCTTCGAGTACCGCGGAATCCAGATTGCGTCCGGCAAGCCGGTCAAAGGCTATCGCGACGCGGACAACGCCAAGTCGCTGCGTGCAGTGCTGCGTCGAGACGGCGTATTGCTCACCGAAGCCCACGAGGAAGCGGAGCGCGGCAGTAAGAACGGGCGCAAGACCGACCTGTTTGCGTTCATGAAGCGACCATCGACGGCTGATGTCGCGGTCATGACTCGCCAGTTGGCGACGTTGGTGCGCGCGGGCGTGCCACTGGTCGAATCGGTCGCCGCGTTGACCGAACAGGTCGAAAAAGAGCAGCTCAAGAAGACGCTTACGGCCGTGCGCGAAACGCTCAACGAGGGAACGAGCTTCGCCAAGAGCCTCGAGGCACACCCCAAGATTTTCCCCTCTTTGTACACGAACATGGTCGCCGCAGGTGAAGCCTCCGGCACCCTGGAAGCAGTGCTCGAGCGCCTCGCGGATTTCATGGAAGGCCAAGCGCGGCTCAAGGGCAAAGTCACGGCTGCGCTCGCCTATCCGGTGCTCATGATGTTCATCGGCATCGTCATGGTCAGCGTGCTGATGGTGGCGGTGGTCCCCAAAGTAACCAGCATCTTCGAGAATCTCGGACACGCGTTGCCTTGGTACACGCAGCTCCTCATCACCATCTCCGCGATCATGGCCGGCTACTGGTGGTTGATCATCGCGGTCGTTAGCGGAACGGTGTGGTATTTCCGGCGCTGGCGAGCCACCGCCGCCGGCAAGCTCAAGTTCGATTCGTTCCGACTGGTCGTGCCGATCTTCGGTCGGTTGACGTTGTTGGTCTCGGTAGCGCGTTTCGCGCGCACGCTGTCGACGCTGCTGGCGAGCGGCGTGCAGCTCTTGCAGGCCATGGAAATCGGACGGCACGTGCTGGAAAACTCGCGCTTGGAGAGCGTGATCAGCGAGGCCATCGGCTCGATCCGCGGCGGTGAAAGCATCGCCGAGCCGCTCAAGCGCGCGCGCGTGTTTCCGCCCATGGTAACCCACATGATAGCGGTCGGCGAGAAGACCGGTCAGCTCGAGGCGATGCTCGAGAACGTGAGCCGCGCTTACGAGGCCGACGTCGAGACTCGGGTGGTGGCGCTGACCAGCTTGCTCGAGCCGCTGATGATCGTCTTGTTGGGCGGCGTGGTCGGCTTCATTGCCATGGCCATCTTGATGCCGCTGATTCAAATGAACGAGTTGGTCCAATGATGGCCTCGGCACGGCGCTTCCCCGGCGAGCGACGGATCCGATTCCCTTGGGAACGCCGCGGCGGGCTACGTAGCTTGCTGATGCTCGGACGAGTCGGTCCGGTTCTGCTGGTGATTGGCGTGCTCGGCACGATCGCCATCTTGGGCGTGCGAGAGCGCCACAGCGCCGGGGTCCGTCAGACTCGCGCCACGCTGATCGGCGTGCGCCACGCGATCGACGCTTTTCGCGCAGACAACGGCGGCGCCTGCCCGAGCGGGCTCGACAAGCTCAAGAGTTATGGAAATTTCAAAGATGCTCCCACGGACGCTTGGGGGCACGCGCTCCGTTTCGTCTGCCCGGCTCATCGCGAAGGAGAAGCCTACCAGCTCTCGAGCGACGGTCCGGACGGTGAACCGGGCGGACTCGATCGCGTAGAATGACGAGGAACCCATGAACACGAAATCATCAAAAATGAGCTATAGGCAGCGATCGCTTTCGGTCATGCAGCAGCGCCTGCGCGAAAGACGCGCGCAGCGCGGCGTGACGCTGGTCGAGGTTTTGATCGTGGTCGCGATCATCGCCATGGTTGCCGGTGGCGTGGCCGTGTTCGCGCTCCCGAAATACAAGGACGCACAGATCAAGAACGCGGAGACCGGCGCGCGCATCGTGCGCACCGCCATTCAGCAATGGCAGGCCGCGAACAACGAGACCAGCTGCCCGACGATGAGCCAGCTGGTGCAGGAAAAGCAGCTCGACCCCGGGCAGACTACCAAGGACTCGTGGAACCAGGACTACACGCTGACCTGCACGGACGATGAAGTGATCATCTTGTCCAACGGTCCGGACAAGAAGAAGGGCACCAAAGACGACATCATGGTGCCCAAGGGCGCTGGCACGCCCAACGAAACCCAGTGATTCTGTGAGATCCCCTGGCAATGGCACTCCCGAGAGCCTCCCGAAAGACGCGCGCCGACCAGCGCGGGCTCACGCTCGTGGAGCTCTTGATTACCATCGTCTTGATCGCGATCCTCGGGGGCACGGTGCTGATGGGGCCCGGAATGTTGGAAGGCAGCCGGCTCAAATCAGCTGCCACGCTGATCGTCAGCGGGGTCCGGCTCGGCCTGGCGCGCGCTAGCACCACCGGTCGACCCACCCGCCTGGCATTCGACATCGACAATGGCAAGCTGACCCTGGAAGAGGCTGACTCCAGTGTGCTCTTGCGGGAGCACACCAAGGATGCGAGCTCTGGCTCGGCCGCAGCGAACGACCTGGAAAAGAAAGCGCAAGCCGAGTCCGAACGCATCTTGCAGGGGCCGCGCTCGCCTCGTGCGACATTCCGGCCCGTGAAAGGCTTCAACTCGAGCCCAGATGAGACTGGCCCTGCGCGGTCGTTGGGCAGCGGCGTGCAGTTCATCAGCGTTCAGACGGAGCACGATGACGACCCGCGCACGAGCGGGCGCGCCTATTTGTATTTCTTTCCTGGCGGTACGACCGAACGCGCCGCGGTGCAGCTCAAGCGGCGCGGGGACGACGGCGGGTTGACCGTGAGCATCAGCGGGCTCACCGGCCGCGCCAAGATCGAGCGTGGCCGCGTCGACTTGCCGCAGCCCCGCAGCGACGGTGAGGCGAGCGAGCGAGACGAGCGATGACCTCGCAACAGCGCGGCTTTACCCTGCTCGAAGTGCTGGTCGCGATTGCGATCCTGGGCCTGGGCTTGACCGTGATCTTGGGTTCCCAGGTGGGCCTTTTTACGAACGCGACGCGCGGCCAACACCTGACGATTGCGACCAACCTGGCTCGCTGCAAGATGGGCGAACTCGAGGTCGATCTGATGAAGCTCGGCTATCAGCTGACCGACGTCAAGGATGACGGCCCCTGCTGCGCTGACGACGAAGGCAACGACGGTTATCGCTGCGCTTGGAAGATCGAGCGCGTCACCTTGCCCGAGTTGCCACTCAGCAACGCCGATGGCGGTCCAGCGCCCGCAGGCGACGCCGGCCTGAACTTAGGGCCGATTGGCTTGCTCGCGGGGCTCAATCAGCCCGGGGGAACTGCGCTGGGCTCCAAATCCAGCCCAGCGGATCTGGCCAAGACCCTCGGCAACGCGCCGAGCCCGATGGGCATCATGCCCATGATGATGAGCATGGTCTACCCGACGCTCAAGCCGATGCTCGAGGCCAGCATCCGCAAAATAAGCATCACGGTCACCTACACGGAGGGCAAGTTCGATCGCGAGCTCTTGGTGACGCAATACGTGACCAATCCTCAACAAGGTCAGCTCGATCCAACGGTGGCCGGTACCGGAGGTGTCGGTGGTCTCGGCACGCCCGGCGCGCCGGGTGCGTTCGGCAGTTCGACCACCGGCAACCCCCTGGGAGGTTTGCTGCCGAACTCCACCGGGTTGGGCGCCAGATGACCGAGAGAGCGTGCTCAGCTCGCCGCGCGCGCGGCTTCACGCTCGTCGAGCTGTTGGTCGCGATCGTGGTTCTGTCCTTGATTTCCGTGCTCATCTACAACGCTTTCGCGAGCATGAAGCGCACTCGGGAAGGCATCGAGCGCGTCGATGATCGTTATCGCGAGGGGCGCCTGGCCATGACGCGCATGGTGCGCGAACTGCAGAGCGCGTACATCTCGCTGCACGCGCCGATCAATGCGTCGTTGTTGATTCAACGCACGGCGTTCATCGGCAGCACCGGCACGCCTGCCGATCGGCTGGATTTCAACTCCTTCTCGAACCGGCGGCTGGACAAAAACTCGCACGTCACCGACCAATGCGAGTTGTCCTATTTCGGTTCGCCCAATCCCGAACTTTCCGGCGTCATCGACCTCGCGCGGCGGGTCAGCACTTCGCTCGACATGGACCCGAAGAAGGGTGGACGCGTCGAGGTGCTGGCGACCGACATCGATCTGTTCGATCTCCAGTACCTGGACCCGATCTCCGGCAATTGGGTGGACACCTGGGACACCACGCAATCCGTCACCGGTCAGCCCGCGCGCTTGCCGTTTCAGGTGCGGATCGTGCTCGTGCTCAACGGCGGCTCTCGCCAGGGCTATGCACGCGGGCAGGGCACGATTCGGCTCGTGACGAAGGTGCCGATCCCGCTGGATAACGGCCTGAATTTCGCGGTGATGCAATGAGCAGGCCGCTCGCCCTTCGCTCGCGCAGCAAGAAAGCCCGGGCAATCGCCAAGCGGCGACGACGGCGCGGGATGGCGTTGATCTTGGTGCTGGCGGCGCTGACCGTGCTCACCGTCATGCTGACCGAGATTCAAGACGAGAGCTCCGCCGAATTTGGCAGCGCGCTCTCGGCGCGGGACGCCCTGGTCGCGGAGTACGCCGCCAAGAGCGCGGTCAATCTATCGCGCTTGCTGATCGCGGCCGAACCGACGATCAGGCGCTCGTTGACGCTGGTGTTTGCGCTCGTCGGTGGCTCCCGACAAGTTCCGGTCTGGGCTTACGCGGATCGCATCCTGGGCGCCTTCAACGATCTAGACGGCGCGGATAGCTTTACGGCTCTGGCTGGCGTGAACCCGAAGCTGGGCAAGAACTTGGGCTTCAAGGGCGCCGGCTTCCGGCTGGAAATCGTCGACGAAGATTCCAAAATCAACTTCAACGTGGCCGCGCGCGGTGACGCCTTCAGCCAGACGCGCTTGGCATCCCAGATCGTCGGGTTGATCAAGGCGCCGCAGTATTCGCCCCTGTTCGAAGGCCGCGATGCGGACGAACAGTACTCCGACCGCCGCGCCATCTGCTCGGCGATCATCGATTGGGTCGATCCCGACCAAGACCAGGCCCTGTGCGATCCGACCTCCACTACGGCGCAACAAGCCGCCGCGGAGGACTCCTTCTATCAGCTGCTGAACAAGCCCTACAAGCGCAAGAATGCCGCGTTCGATAGCTTGGAAGAGCTGCACATGGTGCGCGGTATCGGCGATGATTTCTGGTCCACCTTCATCGATCCCGATCCAGACAAGCCGGAAAAGCGAATCGTGACCATTTGGGGGCAGGGCGCGGTCAACGTGAACACCGCCAACCCGCAGACACTGCTGGCCGTGGTTTGCCAGGCTTCCAACAACCTGGCCCGCATGTGCCTGGACGCGGTGGAGGCGCAAAAATTCATCATGGCCATGACCATGCTGCGCTCTTTCATGCCCGGCTTGCCGGTGTTCAAGAACGCTCAAGAATTCGTGAGCGCTCTGCAGCAAACCAATCAGCAGGCGGGTGCACCGGCGGCAGGGGCGACGCCTGCGCCTGGCGGGCTGCCTGGGATGGGCGGCGGCGGCAGCCCGATCGCGATGATCATGAAAGCGATGCAGATCGAACCCATTCCGATCGTATCCGCCGCCGAGACCGCGAAAATGGTGACCACCGAGAGCAAAGTGTTCAGCATCTACGCTACCGGCTACGTCCGCTCCGGACAGCGGGAAAGCAGGGTTCGTGTGCACGCGGTGGTGGACTTTCGTGGCGCCCCCAGCCCGCAGCAGCAGCTGAACGACCTAGTGGCTCGGCTCGGCCAAGCCGCGAGCGGGCAGCCTGGGCTGCCGCCGACCGCGAACAGCGCCACCAATCCCACCGGTCAGCCTCCCGGCACGCAGGGCGGCCTCCCGAACGCTCTGAAGCCGGGCCCCGGCGGCAACGTCGTCTATTATCGCGTCGATTGACGCCGAATCAATTTTCCTCGGAAAAGCGTAAAGTCAAATCCTCATGGCACGTTACATCGGTATCGACATTGGCTCCTCGCACGTGCGGGCGCTCTTGCTCAGCACGGGCTACAAGCGCGTTGCGATAGAGGCCATCAACGAGGTAGCGATCGACTCGGTCGAATCCTTGGAGCAGGCGGTCAAGGTTTGCGTGACGCCGATGATGCCGCACTCGGACGGTCTGGCCGTCGCGATCGACGGTGACGGGGCGTTCGTGCACCGGCTCAAATTGCCGCTCACCGCGCGCAAGCAGATCGACGCCGTGCTGCCCTTCGAGCTGGAATCGCAGCTGCCGATCGACATGAGCGAACTCGTCTACGATTACCGCGTCTTGCGTGGTGAGCCGAACGCCACCGCCATCGAAGTGATCGCCGCACTCGCTCGCACGGAGCAAGTCAAGGAGCGCATCGAGCTCGTGAAGCGGGCTCTCGGCCGGGAACCCGAGCGCGTCAGCTGTGGCTCACTCGTGCTCGGCAACTTGGCGCTCCTGGCCCGCGAGCTGACGGGCAAGAGCCCAATCGCGCTGGTGGACCTCGGCAGCAAGCGCACCGAGGTCGCCGTGCTGAGCGACGGCGAGCCGCTGTTCGTGCGGACCTTGTCGCGTGGCGTGGCGGGCTTGCCAGAGAGCGCAGCCTCGCTGATCGCCGAGCTTCGTCAGACATTCTTGGCGTTTCTGGCGAGCACCGACCTGGCCATCGACTCGGTGATCTTGCTCGGGGGTGGCGCGGGCGCCAGCGGCGCGGATCAGTACCTGAGCGCCGAACTCGGGCTGCCCGTGCGCCTGTTACCGGCGTTTCAGCTGGAAGCCGGCCCGGATGTGGTGCTCGCGTTGCCGCGCTTTGCCAAGGCATTGGCGCTCGCCGCCGGACTCTCGGGCAAGCCCGTCGATCTGAATTTGCGCAGCGGACCGCTCGCTTACCAACGTGGCTTCGGCTTCTTGAAAGAGCGCGCGCCTTTGCTGGCGGGTTTGATCGCGGCCACCCTGGTCAGCTTCCTGTTCTCCAGCTGGGCAGATCTGCACGCGTTGGCACGCGAAAATGAAGATCTCGTGAAGACCTTGGCCGCGTTGAGCCAGCAGGAACTGGGTGAAGAGCTGACCGACCCGACCGCGGTCGCGGAAGCGATCGAGCGCGCGAAGGCCAAGGAAGATCCCGACCCAATGCCGCACATGGACGCGTTCGACGTCATGGTCGAGCTGTCGAATGCAGTTCCGATGAGCGTGACCCACGACGTGGAAGAGCTAGATGTCGATCGCTCGCACGTGCGGATCAACGGCATCGTCCCAACCACCAAAGACGCACAAGACCTGTCGACCAAGTTTGCCGAGCATCGCTGCGTTTCCGGCTCGAAGATCGCCAAAGTGAGCCAGGTGGTCGGCGACACCCGCCAGAAATACGTGCTCGAGTTCGAGCTCAAGTGTCCGGAAGACACGGGCGTGAAGAAGAAACCGAAGGCCGCGGAAGCGACGACCGAGGAAAAACCGTGAACATCAGCGACCGATTGGCTCGTTTAGGCACACGAGATCAGCGCCTGCTGAACGCCGCGCTGCTGGTGGTCGGAGTGCTTTTCGTGGTGGTCTTGCCGATTGCGCTGACACTGCTCGTGCACTCGAAGAGCAACGAGAACCGCGCGCTGGCCGAGGCTGCCGACAGCATCAACGACAGCGCCGACCAGATCCAGAAAGTGAAGCTCGAGAAGGCCGTCACCGTCGAGCGCTACTCGAGGCCGGCGCCGCCACTGGCGGCATTCTTGGCCGGATTGGCCAGCGAAGTCGGCATCGAGATCCCGGAGAGCCAGGATCGTCAAGGCGTTCCCCACGGTAAGCGCTACACCGAGCGCTCGACCAAGATGAGCCTGCACAAGGTCGGCATGATGAAGCTGGCCAAATTCATGGAGCGCATCGAACAGTCGGGAAATCCGATCACGATCTCTGCACTGAACATTCGCAAGCGCGGCCCAGAACCCGATATGTACGACGTCGACATGACGATCAGTGCCTTCGATCGCATCGCCGCCGCGGAGAAGCCCAAGAAGCCCGCGGAACCGCCGGCGAGCGAGGTCAAGCCGTGAACGCGAAGCACAAGCGGATCTTGCAGTACCTGGGCTACGCCGCGTTTTATCTATTTGCGCTGATGTTCTTCGCCTTGCTGACCTTCCCGTTCGATCGCCTGCGAACGCGCATTCAGAGCGAGTTCAACGCTAGCCAAACCGGTCCCAACCCGTTGACCTTGCGCCTGGGCCATCTGAGTTCGTATTGGTTCAGCGGCGTTCGCGCAGACGACGTGGACTTGATCTCGCCGCCTAGCAGCGTCCCGTCCGAAGATCCCGCCAAGCCCAACAAACCCAAGGTGATGCGGATCGACAGCGTCCGCGTGAGGGTCTCATTGCTGCGCCTTTTGTTCGGGACGACGCACGTCAACTTCGGGGCGGATGCCTTTGGTGGTTCGATCTCGGGCTTCACCTCGGACGCCGACGGCGGTCGCAAGCTGGAGGTCGACATCGAAGACCTGGGCCTCGCCAACGCGCCGTTGCTCGCGGATATGCTGGGCTTGCCGATTGCAGGCACGCTCGGCGGGCACGTCGAATTTCTCTTGCCCGAAGGCAAGTTGAGCAAGGCGGAAGGCAAAGTCGACCTGAAATTCTCCGGACTCTCCGCGGGGGATGGCAAGACCAAGGTCTTGAACGCGATCGCTCTGCCCAAAGTCGAGGTCGGCGATCTGACGCTGAAGGCGACGGCCACCGCAGGCGGTCTCAAAGTGGATCAGCTCAGCGCTGCGGGCAAAGATCTGGACCTACAAGGTGACGGCAGCCTGCGCTTGCGAGACAACTTCGATCAGAGCGTGCTGAGCTTGAACGCGCGCTTCAAGTTCAACGCCCGCTTCACCAACAAAGACGACATGACTCGCAGCCTATTCGGCGCGCCTGGGTCGTCCGTGCCCGCGCTGTTCGACATGGTCCCGCAAAACAAGCAGGCCAAGCGCCCTGACGGCTTCTATGGCTGGCGCGTGAACGGCACTTTCTCGCACCCGACCTTCGTGCCGAGTGCGAGTACCGGCGCAAGTGCCGTTGGCGGTGCGCCTCTGTAGAGCGGCCTGCTCTCAGCTATCGACGGAGATCTGCAGTCGCTGGCGGATCTCGAAATACTGAGAGCTCACCGAGAATAGCGCGAGCTCTCTGAAGCGCTCGTCGTGTGACACCGCGCTCGAACTTTCGTCCGACGCTTTGACGACTTGCGCTGCGGTCTCCAGATCGTGGGCGAGTACGAAACCGGCGCGATCCGCGGTCAAATCCACCGCCGCCACCCAGCGCTTCAGGTCCAACGCGGTGCCCGAGGTGAGCAACTTGGCAACCACGCGCGTGAGTTGATCGCGCGTTTGCCCGAGCAGGCCAGCTTCGAGCGCTAGATAAGCCTCGTTCACCGCGCCCTCGAGCTCCGGCGCGACCGGGAACTGCGGCGAGGTGAGCTTGATTGCGGCGAAGAACCAAGAGCGGAGCGCCGTGCCCGAGCCGAGCAAGTGACGCACGTACAGACCGGGCCGGAAGAAACAAAGCTTGTGGCCCGCGATGAAGGCCGCTGGCTGTAGCGGCACGTCTGGGCGGAGTGCGGTCTTGCCGAGCACGAGCGAAGGCTCGCTCGCGAACAAGAACGAAACGCCGCCCGGGTCGTTCCGGTTCTCGTAGGCCGTCGGTAGCGCGATGCCGAGCACGCCTGCCGCGTAGTACAAGCTTTGGCAAACCGGCGCGCTGTGGTTGGCGATGTCTACGGCCTGGCCCGGGTCGTAGCCCAGCTCTTGAACGGCGCGGCTGCGCCGCGCGATCACGATCGGCTCGATCAGCGCGAACACACTGGTCAGCAGCGTGTCGGCTTGCGGGTGCATCACCAGATCCAGCCAATCATCCTCGGAAAAGGCTGCTTGCGCGGGCGCCGCGCTGTCCGAGCGCATGCGCTTGTAAAATCGCTCTTCGTCCGGTTCCGCCAGATTCAACACGGTCAGCGCCTGGCACAAGCACCAAGAGGCGTCGGCCTGCTTGGTCTCGGTGTACAGACGACGCAGCGTTTTGTACGAGTCGTGGCGATACGGATTCTGGCGGAGCAGCACCGCCTGAGCCGCCACTGCCTTGTCCAGATAGCGACTGGGGTCAGTGACGTACAGATTACTCAGGTGCTCGGTGCGCTCGCGGTTGTCCGGGTCCAGCGTTTGTGCGGCTTCGAGTGCGTCGATCGCCTGATCGATGTGGCCCATGCCTTTTTCGTACAGCTCACCGAGCGCGGTGAAGGTCTGCAGCATGCCCGCGTGATCGTCGGCGGCGCTGGTGTAGGACAGCTTGTGCTTGAGCCAGCGCTCGACGCCGGCATGATTGCCGCGGGCCTGCTCCAATTCGACCGCCTCGCTGAGTGCCTTGTCGAAGCCTGGTTCGAGAGTGAGCACCTGCTCGTAGAACTCGAGCGCGCGCGCCGGTTCGCCGATTTGGCGAGCGGTCACGATCGCGGCGGTATGCAGATACTTCACCTTTTGCTTGGGATCGTCGACGAACTGAGCGAGTCGAATCACGACCTCCACCAGCTTGTTCCAGTCTTTTTCCTCGCTGTAGAGCTGCATCAGCTTGCTCAGCAAACGGCGATCGTCCGGGTGCTCCTCGAGCGCCGCCACGAAGCTCTTGGCGGCTTGCGCGCGATCGTTCAGCTTGGCAGAAGCGAGATCGCCGATGTCGAGCAGCAGCTGGACGCGCTCGTCACCGGTCGCGTTGTCCAGGTGCCGGGTCTTGACCTTGATTACCTCCGCCCACTTTTCCTGCGCCTCGTAGACCTTGGCCAGCGCCACCAGCGGTTCGCTGGCGCTCGGGTCTAGATCGGACGCTTCGTTCAAAGGCGCTAGGCTGCCCTCGATGTCGCCGGACAGTCGCAGCGCTTCGCCGTAGCGAAAGTGGGCATTGACGCGGACATCGCCGGTCAAAACGTGAGAGAAGCGCGCCAGCAGATCTCGATACAATTCTGCCGCGCGTTTCGGCGAACCGTGCTCGAAGCTCACCTGAGCCACACGGGCAAGCGCATCCGAGTCGTCGGGCGCGATGCGTAGGAGCGTGTCCATCGGCGCGAGTGCCTTTTCGGTCGAGCCGGTTTGGCTGAGCGCGTCGACGTAGCGCACGAGCACCCGCGCGGCTTCCTTCTTGTCGAGTGAGTCCGCTCGTCCGGCGAGTTGTTCGTAGTGCGTCGCGGCCTCCATGAAGCGCTTGGCGTCGAACGCGATGTCGCCCAGAACGGTGAGCGCGTCCAGGTTGGTCGGGTCGAAGCCGAGCGCGCGCTTGGCCGCTTCTTCCGCGCGCTTGTCGTCTTTCAGGTGGCTCTTGGCCAAAAGCGCCATTTGCCCGCACAATCGGCCCTTGGCGAGCTCGCCCTCGGTCTGGCTGATCTCTCGCTCGAGCAGCTGCACGGCAGCGTTCAGGTCGCCGCGAGCGGTATATGCCTCGCGCAGCGCCGCCGCCGCCGTCGAGTCCTTGGGGTTGGCATCCAGCGCCCGCTTGTAGCGCTCGATCGCGCCGTCGCGATCGCCGCGCGCTTCCAAGATCTTGGCTGCGCGGAGGTATTGTTCGGCCTTCGCTTCGGGGCTGGTTGCACGGCTCGCCAAGGCCTCGAGCGCGGCAAGCGCCGCGTCCGCGTCCCCCGTCGATTGGCGCAGATGGGCCAACGCCTCGAGTGCGCCGGCGTGCTGGGGATCGATCTCGAGCACGCCGTCGTAGGCGACCATGGCACGCTCCGGCGAACCGATCTGTTCGGCGAGCACTTTCCCTTGCTGCAAAAGCAGCGCGAGCCGGCGCGGTCCCTCGGTCACGAGCTTGAGCTGACGCTCATAGAGCGCGGCCACGTTTTCCCAACGATCGAGCGCGCGACAGTGGCGAATCAGCGCGGTCAGCGCGTTCTCGTTGGCCGAGTCGATCGCGAGCAGCCGCTCGAGTGCATCCGCCGCTTTTTCGTGGTTGAGGAACTCTTCGTCGTAAATGGCGGCAATTCGCTCCCAGAGCGCCACTTTTTGGCGCGGAGTGGCAGCCACTTCCACTTGTTGGGCGAGGTTTCCGAGCAGGTCTTGGAAACGACCGAGCTTGGAATACAGGCGATCGAGGCCACGCAGTGCGTCGAGACTCGTCGAGTCGAACTCCGCGGCGGCCTGAAAGCGTTTCAGCGCCTCGCTGTCGTCCCGCAAGTTCGTCTCGTAGACCTCGGCGATGCGGCATAGCGTCTTGAGCTTGTCGTCGCCGCGCTGTGCGTGGGCGCGGCGCTCCGAGAGCTTCAAGAAGCTCTGAAAATCCGAGGTCCGCTCGTAGATACGTGCCAGCGCGTCACTCGCCTTCACCTGGCCCGGATCTTCGCTGACGAGCTGTTCGTACAGAGCGCGCGCGCTGTCGGTGTCGTTCAGGCGCAGCTCGAGCAGCTCGGCCGCCTCAGCGCGCAGCTCACGTGCCTGTGCCGGCGAGGCAGCGGCGTCCGCGCGGCGCGTCAGCGCCATGCCGAGCTCGGACCACTGCTGCGCCTTGCGATAGATTTCGGTCATGCCCTCCAGCGCTACTTCGTCCGCGGGTTCGCGCAGCGCGACCGCCTGAAAGCAGGGCAGCGCCAAATCCGGCCGCTTCAGCTTTTCTACGTACCAATGCCCCATGCGATTCCAGATCGCGTTGCTGGTATCGACATCCACGTCCTCGTCTTGTGCGCTGCTCGCGCAGTTCGAGAGCACTTCGGCCCAGGCTTCTTGGTTGCTGCCGGCGAGCCGCTCGATCTCGGCAATGACCGTGGCTTGGCTGGGGTCCTCACACAACGATTGGGTGAAGGCGACCAGTGCCTGCTCGGTGTCATGGAGCTCGCTGCCATAGAGCTTGCCAATCTCGTACATCGCCCGAGCGCGCTCGACGGCGCCGTCGGTTTGCTCACTGCGAGCGAGCAGCATCTCGACGACCTCCTCGAACTTGCCGAGTCGACGTCGGCTGTCTTCGAGCCCGGTCCAGGCCACTTGGTCCTCGGGGTCGAGCTCCGTCAGCTGTAGATAGATCGCTTCTGCCTGCTCGAGAGCCCGCGCGCCGTCCGCGCACAGCCGCGCGGCGCGGAACAAAAGACTCTTCTTCGTGTCGTTGCCGGTGTCGTCTTTTTCGATCGTGGAGGCTGCTTCGAGCAGTGCGGCGATCACCCGCTCAGCGTCCGCGCCGGCTTCGACGCTGGCCTCCAGCTCCAATGCGGCGTCGTCGCTGTCCGGATTCTTCAGCAACGCCTCGATTTTGGCCGCAACCTCTGCGGTCGTGACCGTGAACGCGGGCGGCTTGATCGAGGCGGGTCCGGCGCTCTCGAACAAGGCCAGGGCTTCGCTCGCGCTCTTCGGTCGACGCGCCGGGTCTTTGTCGAGCAAGCGCAAGATCAGCTCGTCGAAGTCTCTGGAGACGAAGCCGGGCGGGGCGACGCTGCTGGGCGGCGGTGGCGCGACCGTGAGGTGCGCAAAGGCAGCTTCGAGCGCAGGCTTGTCGCCGAACAGCGGTTTGCCGCTGACGATCTCGTACAGCATTGCGCCAAACGAATAAACATCGCTGGTCGCGTCGGAGGCCAGCCCGCGAATTTGTTCGGGGGCTACCGTGCGCGGCGAACCCACCGTCGAAAACAGCTCGTTCCTGCCGCTTCCGACCCGCGCGCGGGCGCGCAGGCGATCCATGCCCGCGTCGACCAAGAGCACGCGCGGTGAGCCGTCCGCTGCGCGCGCCAACAGTACGTTGTCCAGTCGCAAATCTCCATGCGCGATGCGCCGACCGTGCAGGGCCGCGAGCGGCTCCAAGATGCCGCGGATCACCGCCTTGGCTTCGTTCGGGTGCATCGGGCCCGAGCGCGAAATACGCAGCGAAAGCGGCACGGCGTCACTGTGCTCGTGCGAGATGACGTAGCGATCACCGATCTTTCCGGCGCTCAACTGCCGCGGCAGACCATCGTGAGCAATTTGCGCGATCAGGCGAGTCACGGTCAGGTAACGCTGCAACCCTCGCTGATCGCGGGTGGCCTCGCGCCGCAGCACCTTGAGTCGGTACTCGGCGCCGTCTTTACGCGCCACGTACGAGATCGCGAGCCGACCTTCGCCGAGCTTACGCAAGATCACGTATGGCCCGAACTCCGAGCCGACCTTCAGCTCCTCGTCGAGCGTGACGCCGGTGATTCGTAGATCCAAGATCTTGGAGTTGACCTCGACACGCGTCGCCAAGACCGCGTCGCACAGCGCTTCGATCGCATCGTGTTCGAGACAGTGCGCGGTCAACGCTCCAGCGAACGAAGCCTTGGCGGCGGTGCCACCGACGCTCTCCGGCTCGAACCCCAAAACGTCTCGGCTCAGCGCCATCAGGTCTGGAAGCTCGAATAGTCGCTCGAGCTCCGCGTGCAGGATTTCCGTCTCGATCATGATGTTCTTGGGTCTCGGAGCGGTCAGGGCTCGCCGCCGGCCGGGTAGGCCCCCCGCCTGGCGAGACGAATGGCCGGAACCATAGCCGATTTCTGGCCCTGATTCGCCGGTTGTGAGAGCATCGAGCGGTGAGTTCTGGTGCCCTCTTCGTGCAACGGGTCATGCCTTTGGCCGTGCTGGCCATTGCGGCGATCTCGGTCCCCATGATGATGCTGTCAGCGACCGGCCTGCCCAGGTTGCAAGGCCTGCGTGAGGAGAAGGTCCGCGCCGACGAGGAAGTGTCCCGGCTGTCCCAGCAGATTTGGGAGCTTCGTGCGGAAGTCGCCCGAATCAAGGACGATCCCGCCGCGGTCGAGCGGGCGGCCCGGGACGAATTGGGCCTGGTTCGCCGCACCGCAGTCGTTTTTCAGTTCCACGACTGAAGCCGCGGGTCGCGCCCCGCGCGATGCGCCATTGAAGCCCGGCCCCTGCGCCCGCTACCATTGGTCCCTTGTCCGCAGAGTTAGCCCGCCGCCTGATTCACAGTGGAGCTTTGCCCGCGCAGGTGGAGGCCGCTCTTTTCGATGCCGTCAATCGCGAGGTGTCATTGACGCAAGCGGTCAACGAGCTCTATCCCGAGCTCGTGGAGCTCCTCGAGCGAGCCCTGGATCGCAGCGATTTTCCTGCAATTCACACGGTTCGTCCGTTGGCCGACTTGGTCCGCGCGCTGCCGCCCGGAATGTGTGAGCGGCTGCTCTCGCTTCCCGTGCATCGAGACGCGCGCAGCGAGCGTGTCGACGTCGCCTCGGTCGATGTGCTCGACGGGCACGTTGCCAATGAGTTTGCGTTTCATCTCGGCGTGCCGGTGCGCGTGTTGCGCGCTCCGTTCGTGGAGGTCGTGGCTGCATTCGAGAAGTTACATGCTGCCGGTATTTTTCTGCCGGGACTCTCCAAGGTTTTGGCGGGTCGCCCCGCAGCGGCGGTCGAGACCTTGGAGCCGACCATCGAGCGTCTGGAACGTCGCAGCGAGCCCCCCCTGCCACTGGTCCGAAAGTCACTGGCACCGAACCCGGCTTGGGTGGCAGACGCTCCTGCATTTTCGATCATCGAGTCACCCGCGTTCGATGCCGAGGATGGCTCGAACGAGCCGGTATTGAGCTTGGGGCGGCCCAAGCCGTTCGCACCCGCCGAGCTCGAGGCCAAAGGCCCGCCTTGGACGCTCGAGTTCGAGGCCGCAGTCCAGGCACTGGATGACGCCGATACCCCGGAGCGCGTGGTGACTAGCTTGTGCGAAGGGCTACAACCCGTGCGCGCGCTGGTCTTCGCCGTGCGCGGCGCCAGTTTCGACGTGCGCGGCGGGAGCCCGGGGTTGGGCTCACCGGCGGAGCTCAGGTCCATCAGCGTGCCCTCCGGCAACGGCAGCTTGCTCGACGCGGCTACCCGCGCTGGCTTCTATCTAGGGCCATTCGCACAGCTCTCCGCGCTGACTTCGCTGGAGGGGAAATGGGCTGCTCACGTCGGCAGCGATTGCTATGCCCGTGCGGTCAATGTGTCCGATCGGCCGAGCTTGATCGTGCTCATGGCGGGCTTCAGTGAATCGACCGAAGCCACGCGACGTGCGGACGTGTTGTCACGCGCGGCGAGCAGCGCGCTGGAGCGCATCGTTCGCTTGCGGAAACGGAGTTGAACCCATGACAGGCGTTGCAAAGCCGAGCGCGCGCGAATCATTCCGCGAGTTGGCACGGGCGGAGCTCGACGGTCGCGATCCGGACACTTTGAACAGCGAGACGCCCGAGGGCATTTTGCTCAGAACTCTGTACACGTCCGAAGATTTGGCGGGCATCGAGCATCTCGAGCAGAGTTCCGGCGCCTATCCATTTCGGCGCGGCCCGCGCGCCACCATGTACGCCTCGCGCCCTTGGACGATCCGACAATATGCCGGGTTTTCGACCGCTGAGGAGAGCAATGCGTTCTACAAGCGCAGCCTCGCGGCAGGCCAGCGGGGGCTGAGCGTCGCGTTCGATCTAGCGACCCATCGCGGCTACGATAGCGACCACCCGCGGGTGTCGGGCGACGTCGGAAAAGCAGGCGTGGCGATCGACTCGGTCGAGGACATGAAGCGGCTGTTCGACGGCATCCCGCTCGGATCGACCAGCGTCTCGATGACCATGAATGGTGCCGTGCTGCCAATCCTCGCGAGTTACATCGTCGCGGCCGAGGAACAAGGTTGCGCGCCTGCACAGCTCAGCGGCACGATCCAAAATGACATTCTCAAAGAGTTCATGGTGCGGAACACCTTCATCTATCCGCCCGCGCCTTCGATGCGAATCGTCGCCGATATCATCGAGTACACGAGCCGGCACATGCCGCGCTACAACTCGATTTCCATCTCCGGGTACCACATGCAAGAGGCGGGGGCGACGCTCGAGCTCGAGCTCGGTTTCACTCTGGCGGATGGACTCGAGTACATCCGTGCCGCCTTGGCTCGCGGCTTGGCCATCGATCAGTTTGCCCCGCGGCTCTCCTTCTTCTTCGCGACCGGCATGAATTTCTTCATGGAAATCGCCAAATTGCGCGCGGCTCGCGGGCTCTGGGCGGAGCTCGTCCGGGAGCGCTTCGCGCCGGCCGATCCGCGTTCGCTCGAACTGCGCACGCATTGCCAGACCTCCGGTGTCAGCTTGACCGCGCAAGATCCGCTGAACAATGTCGTGCGCACCACGGTCGAGGCGTTGGCATCGGTCTTGGGCGGCACACAGAGCTTGCACACGAACGCTTACGACGAGGCATTGGCCTTACCCAGTGAGCTGTCTGCCCGCGTGGCGCGCAACACGCAGCTGATTCTGCAACACGAGGCAGGGCTGACCAAGGTCGTCGATCCCTGGGGAGGGTCGTACTTCATGGAGGCATTGACCCAAGAGTTGAGCGACCGTGCGCGAGCGATCATCGAAGAAGTCGAGGGCCTGGGCGGGATGGCGCGCGCGATTGAGCAAGGGCTTCCCAAACGCCGAATCGAGGAGGCCGCCACCCGGCGTCAGGCGCGCGTCGACCTTGGCGTGGACGTCATCGTAGGCGTCAACCGCTTCCTCGCGCCTGACGAGGCCGCGCTCGATGTGCGCGTCGTCGACGGCCAAGCTGTGCTGGCGGCGCAGCGAGCGCGCCTCGCAGAGCTCAAGAACACGCGCGTGCCGGAAGACGTCACAGCGTCGCTCGCCGCTCTCCGGGCGCAAGCCGAATCCGGCGCAGGCAACTTGCTCGAGGCCAGCTTGGTTGCGGTCCGAGCGCGCGCTACGGTCGGCGAAATTAGCGCGATTTTGGCGGGCGTCTTTGGCCGCCATGAGGGCCGGAGCCATACTGTCACGGGCGTGTACGGGAGCTACTATCAAGCGGATGCCGAGTGGGCCGCCTTGCGCGCTCGGGTCGCCGCGTTCCGCGGCAAACACGGGCGAAATCCGCGCATCCTGATCGCCAAGTTGGGTCAAGACGGCCATGACCGCGGCGCCAAAGTCGTGGCCAGCGCCCTGGCGGATTTGGGCTTCGATGTCGACATCGGCCCGATGTTTCAGACTCCCGAGGAGGTGGCTCGCCAGGCCATCGACAACGACGCCCATCTGGTTGGCATTTCCACCCAGGCCGGCGCGCACTCCACGCTAATACCTGAACTCGTGCGCGAACTCGCTCGGCTCGGCGCTACGGACGTGCGGGTGATCTGCGGCGGGATCATCCCCAGCGTGGATGAGCCAGCGCTGCTTTCGGCAGGCGTGTCCTTGATCTTTGGGCCCGCGACCAAGCTGCCACAGATGGCGGGGCAGGTACTGAGCTTGCTGGAGGGTGGATGACTTCGGTTGCCCAGTTGGCCCAAGCGCTGACCAGCGGCGATCGGCGAGCGTTGGCCAAGGCCATTACTCTGGTCGAGAGCTCGCGGACGGTCGACCGCGATGCCGCGCGCGAGTTGCTCGCCACACTGGGCACGCCGCGTGCGCCCACGCTCCGCATCGGCGTGACGGGCGTCCCAGGCGCGGGCAAGAGCACGCTGATTGACGGCCTCGGTCGCGAAGCGATCCGCGCCGGCCGTCGAGTTGCCGTTCTGGCGGTCGATCCCTCCAGTCGTCAGAGTGGCGGGAGTGTGCTGGGTGATAAAACGCGGATGTCGCGTTTGGCCGCGGAGAGCGCGGCGTATGTGCGCCCCAGTCCCACGCTGGGGGTGCTGGGTGGCGTTGCGGCACGTACCCGGGAACTGATTTCGCTGTGCGAGGCGGCAGGCTACGACCTGGTCTTCGTGGAGACGGTGGGCGTGGGTCAGTCCGAAGAGCAGGTCGCCAACTTGGTGGATTGCCTGCTTTTGGTGCTGCTTGCCGGCGCAGGTGACGAGATCTCCAGCATGAAGCGCGGCATTTTGGAGGCAGCGGATGTGATTGCCTTCAACAAGGCCGATGGCGAACGGGTCGCTAGCGTGACCAATGAGGCTGCGGCTTTGCGCGCGAATTTGAGCGTCAGCCAAAGCCAGCGCGAGCTCCCGGTGCTCGTCGTCAGTGCGCTCGACGGCGCCGGCGTTCCAGAACTGTGGGGGGCATTAGCGGCGTATGGCAGCCAAACCGGTGGGCGACACGGCGCGTTTCACGAGCGGCGTGCTCGGCAACGGAAAGAGTGGTTCGAATCAGCGCTGGACGAGGCGCTAAGATCTGCGTTTGCGCAACTGCCGGGTGCCGAGCAGGCGCGCCGTGCCGCCGAAGCGCGGGTAGAGAGCGGAAATCTCTCGCCGGCGGAGGCAGCGCAACGTCTCGTCACGGAGCTGCTGCAAACCCCGACCCAGTCGTCCTAGTTCGAACGAATCGCCGCCACCTAGAAGGATTGCGACGTGGCAGCCGGCAGCTGCGTCGTTTGTTTCGAGGCCACGCGCTGGCTCACCGTGGCGTAGTACTCGTCCAGCCAATGCTCCAAGCGGTGCTCCGCCGCTTCTTCGGACAGCCCGCTACGTTGCGCCAAAAATGCCACGAAGTCCGCGGGCGGCAATTCGGAGCTTTGCGAAAAGGACAGGCTCATTGGCTTCTTACGAGGTGAGGGCAGGGTTGCAATGACATAAGCATCTGCTGTGCCATCCCAGAACCAAGCGTGTTGGCGTGGGTTTCGTTTGAAGTCGCGCGCCGGCGCGGCAGCGGAGCCATGGCAAAAGCGGACATGGTGTCTCCGCCGCCGCGCCACAAGCTGGCCGGCGAGGCGAGTTGAGAGCCCCCCTAAGCGCTGGGCAGGGTGGTGGACCACTCACGCATGGCTTGGTCGCCGGGGCGGTCCACGTGGACCTTGTCATCGACCGAGGTCACCCAGCTCATCGGGATGAAGTGGTGCTCTCCGCTGGCGTCTTTGCTCAGCTTGATCGCGTTTTGCCCTTCGATATGATCGACTGTCGCGAACTGCTTGTCCTTGGAACAGACGACCGGCATGTGGGGCTTGATTGCATTCGTGTTCATATTGATGCGTCTCCTGCCACCCACCAAGCACTGCCCGTGCCAGCGCTGAACACCACCGCGTGCGACTCAGGCGGCCTGTGGCAGGCTCGCACTGCGGCGCCCCGTTCAGGGCGCGAGCGCTGCGAACGCCGCAATCACCGCCGGCGGAGCTTGCACCAGTTCGATCAGCACGCCTTCGCCCGAGCGCGGGGCTTCTGCGCTCGGCTTTGGGTGCACGAAGCACACGTCGTGACCAGCAGCGCCCTTGCGGATCCCGCCCGGGGTGAAGCGCACTCCGTGAGCGCTCAGCCAGTGATGGGCTGCGGCCAAGTCGTCCACCCACAAGCCGAAGTGATTCAGTGCGGGCTCGTGAACCTTGGGCTTGGCGTCCGCGGCGAGCGGCTGCATCAAGTCGAGTTCCACACGAGTGAGGCCGACACCTAGATCGAGGATCGCCTCACTGACGTTCTCGCTCACACTCTCGAATTCGCCGCGCACCGTGAGCCCGAGCAGACCCGACCAAAGCTCCAGCAGGGGTTGCTTGGAAAGCGCGCCGATCGCGATCTGCTGCACACCCAGGATGCGAAACGGTCGCGGGCTCATGGCATGGATCAGGGAAAGCGCGCCTGAACGCCGGCCTGCAGCTCGAGTTGGGTGTGGATGGCTCGCAAGATCCCGGTGGTCAGCCCGGCATGCGCGAAGAAGCCGACGTAGCGAGCGACGTCGATTTGCGGACCGGCCGCCAAGTGAATCAATAGATCTTTCTTATATTGCGGGTTGTAGCCGGGGTAGCTAACCGTGCCGGCTCCGCCCTCGAACTCATAGGCCAGCGCTGGCTCGATGAAGATTTTGAACGCGGAATCACTCATCGTGTAGATGCGAGCGCCCGCGCCGATGATCTTGACCGGCAAGGTGTCGGTTTGCTTTTCGCCGGAGAGCCCGAGCCGCATGAACACGTAGGGCTCCAGGAAGTCGAGCGGCGCGAAGCTGGCGGCGATATCGAGCGCCAAGGGCGCGGCGTGTCCGCAGAACTTCTGCTGGTCGCTGACCGCCTTCGTCGCGTCGTACGGACTGCACAGTGGTGACTGATCGTAGCGAAAGACCATGTTGTAGCCGCCGACCAAGCCGACGCGCAGTCCGAACTGCCCGCGGTGGCCAAAGGCTTTGTCCACGGCGCCTTTGGTCGGTTTGGCTGCGCCCTCTGGCGCTTGGTTGGCGCTGCTTGCTGCCGGTTTGGCGCCCGTGATTTCAGGCTGCTCGGCGGCTTCTGAGCCCGCTGCTTCGTCCGCCGCCTGGGCGGGCAGCGACAGTGAGGTCAATAACGCCAAGAACGGCCAAAATCTTCGAGCTTTCAAGGCGCGCAGGATAAACGATCTCGACTGCGCTCGCTATCTTGCCCGAGACTTTTCCGGAGAAATGGTCGGTGCGCCTCGAAGCGCGAAAGTGAACGCTCAGCGTTTGGGACTGCGAGCGGTGCCAGCGGTGGTCCACTCGCGCTCGCTGCCGAGCGCAACCCACCTCAGGTTGACCGGCCCCGCGCTCGTGCTGAGCGCGATTTGGCTTTCGGCGTCGAAAGTGCTCGGTGCAGGGAGAGCCAGCGTCGCTTCGCCGCGCAGCTTGGCGATCCCCGGCTCGTCGCAGACCATCGCCAAAATGCCGAGTCCGGCCAGCATGGGCACGATTCCGCTCGGGATGTACGGGGCGACGATCGCGCGCACCGTATCGTTCAGCTCGGGGGCGCGGCGCGCGAACCAACGCACGTCGTCCAGTGAATCGAGCAGGAGCACGCTCGGGGCGGGAGGCTTTCCGCGTTTGGAAACAACGGGCAAAGTCTGAGCATCGAGGAAAGGATAGGTCTTCGGGGCCTCGGGTGCGACCGGCTTCTGGCCTTCGCCTTCCTTCGATTTGCTCTTGGCCTTGCGCACGATCAGGACGTCGTCCGTGGGCAAAGTGCGGGGCACGGTGACCCGCACCGGGCGCTTGAACGAGCGTGGATCGCCGACCGTGCCGGTCGCCACCGAGAACGCCAAGGTCTCGGCCGAGGCGACCACGAAGCGCTGCGCGCTGGCGGGGAAACTCGGCTCGGGATCGAACGTTCGCAGTGAAACGCCGCCGTCGTTTGGCGGCGGATACAGCTCGCCGGTGACCAATCGCGGATCGGGTTCGAGCAGGCGAGCGCCCGTGGCCACGAGATCGACCAGAGCACCCGACTGAGCGAGCACCTCGAGCGCTTGGCGTGATGGAGGCGCAACCAGTAAATCGAGCTTGGCAGGGACGCGCTTGCTCTTGAGCAAGGCCGCCGCCGCCAGTAGGTCGCGCAAGGAAGCGCCTGAGTCACCGCCCAAGATGACCTGGCTGACGGGCTTGCCGGCGATCTCGCGCACCGGTTTGACCACGCCGTCTTCGTCGAGCACCAGGGGATCGACGGCGGACAGATCGACGCTGATTACGTCGTCACATGGCGCGCCCGGATCCGGGAGCAGCCCGCGGTGCGCTTTGGAGCGGCGTTGATCGCGCAGGTAGACCTCGGTCTTTTCGTCGCTGACGAACACGGCAGCGGACGCGCCGAGCTGCGGCGCGAGAGCCGCAAGCACGGCTCGATCGGAGACCGACAACAGGCGCGCGCTCGGCCCGGCGAATTCGATCACCACCGGCGCCTGATACTCGGTATCGACGCGCCGAATCGCATCGCCGAGCCCGCGCCGCATCAACTCCAAGCCGACATCCCGCACGCACACGAAGGGTCGCACGCGACCCGAGAGCAACACTTGCACGCTGCGCGGCGGGCGCACGAGCACGCTGCCGGTCAGCAAGGCTTCGGCCAATTGCGCGGGCGGTACGACCAAGGTGAGCATGCCCGCGCCGCCGACCGAGGCGAGCCGCGGCTCATCCGTGAGCGCGAGGCGTGCTGGGCTACCGAAGCGCTCGAGGTGGACCGCTGCCGGAAAGCCAATGCCCGGACGTGCGATCAGCATGCCCAAGTTGAGTGCGTCCCGCAGACCACGCAGGCTCAAGCCTGGCGAAGTGTCGGAGAGCGCGGTGACGCAGCGCGTGTCGTACGCGATGGCCACTTCGACCGCGCACTTCTTCGCGCCCACAAGCACCGGTTCGGCGAGTGTGCGATCGGGTTCCCTCGCCAGAACGACTTGGTCGACCTTCACCCGAACGAGATCACCGTTCAGGTTCGGATCATCCGCGCGTCCGGCGAGGATTTTCTGGGTCATGGTGCGGGGCGGATCCCCCGCTCGCGCACGCATCGGAGTGCCGTGGAAAGTAGCCGCTGCCCCTAAGCAGGGTCAAGGACGGCGACACGGCGCCCCGCCTAGACGGCGATCACCCGGCTTTATCGCGGCCGCAAGTCGCGTCGGTCGGGCAGCCCGCCCGGCGACCTGGCGCCTGGCTGGCTCGGCCGGCGGGCCAGTATGAATTGCTTCGGCTTTTTTCTTGTCGCCAGCAAGGTCCGGTTTGGAAAATTCACTTGAGCGGGGGATTCGGGCTAACCTGCGGCCATGTTCAAAGAGGCGTTGCAGAGCGTCGTCGACGGCACCGACGGCGGCATCGCGGGTCTACTCATGGATTTCGAAGGTATCCCCTTGGAGAGCTATGCCAAGGCAGGTGCGGTGATCGACATCGAAACCGTGGGCGCCGAGGTGAGCGTGGTGGTGAAGGGGATTCAGCGCGCGACGGAGATGCTCGATGCGGGCGAGACGCGCGAGGTGTCGTTCAAGAGCGACAAGATGATCACCCTGATTCGCGTGGTCAATGAGGGCTATTTCGTCGCGCTCACGCTCACGCCCGAAGCAAATCTCGGCAAGGGCCGCTACCTGCTCCGCTTGCTTGCGCCGAAGCTGGCTGAAGAGCTCGCGGCCTGAGGTGGCTGAGGCCAAGCGAAAGGCCCGCGGGGGCACGCTCTCTGTGGTCCCCGACGGCGCGCCCAAACCGCGGCTGCGTGGAGCGGTGCGCGTGCTGGTATTGAGCGGTCCAAATCTCGATCGTTTGGGAAAACGCGAGCCGGAGATCTATGGCAAAGCGACCCTGGCCGAGATCCACGATCAGATCGCGGCGGCCGCGGCCTCGCGCAAAGCGGTCGTGGATTGTCGACAGAGCAATCACGAAGGCGCCCTGATCGACTGGATTGGCACGGCCGGCGAGGATGGATTCTCGGGCATCTTGCTCAATCCCGGCGCGCTGACTCATACCTCTTACGCGCTGTACGACGCGCTCAAGGGTTCGAGCTTGCCGACCGTGGAGGTGCACCTCTCGAATCCGGACGCGCGTGAGGCTTTCCGCAAAAACTCGCTGGTTGCCCCCGCGTGCATCGGCCGCGTCGCTGGTTTCGGCGGCGCGTCGTATACTCTGGCGCTGACCGGGCTCTTGGATCGCCTTCAGGGCGCTCAGTAAAAGAGCGCGCCTGCGGCGATGTCGCAGCGCGTCGAAACCGCGCACAATATTTCGCGGCTCGGCCAAAGGCGCGTGGCCTGAACGAGCGAGTTGTCAGGCGCGATTCGTGTGAGTAACTTGCCGCTCCCTCGAGCGCGCAGATCCATCTAGCGCGCCATTGCCCGCTCCGGCGTGGCTCCTTCGCACAGGAAAATTGAAACCATGCAGCTTCCGCTTGATCAACTCCAGAGCCTGCTCAAAACGCTCGAAGAAGGCGGCGCGTCCGAGTTCGAATACGAAGACGACAAGCTTCGCTTGAAGGTCGCCATGCTGCGCGGTCAGCCGATCGTCAGCGCCGTCGCTGCCGCGCCCGCAGCAGCGGCAGCCGTAGCGGCTGCGCGCGTCGAAGCGGTCGATCCGAACGTGGTTTACGTGACCTCGCCCTTCGTCGGCACTTTCTACAAGGCGTCGTCTCCGGAGGCGGACCCCTTCGTCGTCGTCAACGGCTCGGTCAAGAAGGGCCAGACCTTGTGCATCATCGAAGCCATGAAGCTGATGAACGAGATCGAGGCAGAGTTCGCTGGGACGGTGCTGGAGGTGCTGGTCGAAAGCGGCAAGAGCGTCGAGTTCGGTCAAAAGCTATTCAAGATCAAGAAGAGCTGAGGCTGAGCCAGCAGCCATGTTTCGAAAAGTACTGATCGCGAACCGCGGTGAGATCGCCATCCGCGTGATTCGTGCCTGCCGCGAACTGGGCGTTGCTACCGTTGCCGTACACTCCGAGGCCGACGCGCACGCGCTACACGTGCGCTTCGCCGACGAAGCCGTGTGCATCGGACCGGCATCGGCCTCACTCAGCTACCTGAACATCCCCGCCATCATCAGCGCCGCGGAAATCACCGCGGCGGACGCGATTCACCCGGGCTACGGCTTCCTGTCCGAGAGCACGAAGTTCGCGCAGGTGGTGGAACGGTGCGGTCTCAATTTCATCGGCCCTAGCTCGGAAGCGATGGCCCAGTGGGGCGACAAGCTACGCGCCCGCGAGGCCGCGCAGCGCTTCGGCTTGCCGCT
Organism: Polyangiaceae bacterium; assembly: GCA_035273265.1. Classification (GTDB taxonomy): domain Bacteria; phylum Myxococcota_A; class Polyangia; order Polyangiales; family Polyangiaceae; genus PMG-095. The sequence continues at coordinate 9,477 of DATEPG010000452.1, read as the reverse complement.
GCTACCGGGGAGCGTGGCGCTGACCAGTTTCGAACACGCCGAATCCGAGGCTTCGCGCGTTGGCTTTCCGGTGATGATCAAGGCGCGCGGTGGTGGCGGCGGGCGCGGCATGCGCATCGTCCGCACACTCGCCGAGGTACGGCGCGCGTTCGAGTCTGCCACCGCCGAGGCGATGAACGCGTTCAAGAATCCCGAGCTGTACCTGGAGCGCTTCGTGGAGCGACCGCGCCACATCGAGTTTCAGGCTCTGGCGGACAAGCACGGTCAAGTCTGGACCTTGGGCGAGCGCGAGTGCTCGCTGCAGCGCAAAAATCAGAAGCTGGTCGAGGAATCCCCCAGCCCGGCGATGACCGACGAGCTTCGGGCGCACATGGGCGAGGTGATTCGCCGCGCGATCCTGGAGACCGGCTATACCTCACTCGGCACGCTCGAATTCCTGATGGACGAGGATCGCTCGCTCTACTTCATGGAAATGAACACGCGTGTGCAGGTCGAGCACCCGGTTACCGAGATGGTTACCGGCGTCGATCTGGTGGTGGAGCAAATTCGAGCTGCCGCCGGCGAGAAGCTGACCCTGCCCGATACCCGGGGCTGGAAGCCGCGTGGCCACGCCATCGAATGCCGCATCATGGCCGAAGATCCGCGTACTTTTGCGCCCTGGCCGGGCAAGATCACGGAGTACCACCCGCCAGGCGGCACCGGCGTGCGCGTGGATTCCGGCGTGTTCGGCGGCTGGACCGTGCCATCCCACTACGATTCGCTGCTATCCAAGGTGATCGTCCACGCACCCACGCGCGAGCAAGCCTTGGTGCGCATGCTCGGTGCTCTCGATGAGTACATCATCGGTGGCATTCGCACGAACATCGATCTGCACAAGCAGCTGCTGCGCTTACCCGAAGTGATGGAAGGTCGCATGACGACGCGCACCGTCGAAAACTTCATGGCCGAGCGCGCCGCCGAACGCGCGCAAGCGAACTGAGCCCAAGCGGGGGGCACCGGCTTCGCAACGTCGCTGCGACGCGTTCAACGGTTTCGAGAGGTCGCCAAGGTCGCCAAGGTTGCCAAGATCGCCAAGAGCTCGGTGTGGCCTATCGGCGCGGCACCACACCGAGGAAGTCGATGAAATTTTTGGGGTTAGCTCTTGCGCTCGTTTCGCGGGGTTTCATCGACGAGAGCACGGGTGGGATTTGGCCCCGGCGCAGGCCTCGTCTTGAAAAATGATTTGCCTCGACGCGGTTAGCGAACCCCCAAAAATCTGATCGTCTAGCTACGGTTCATTCGGCGCTGCCGGGCCGCCGTAAGGACCTGGCGATCTTGGCAATCTTGGCGATCTTGGCGACCTCTCGGAGCGCTCAGGGCGTCACTCGGCGGCGATACCGCGTAGCGCGCGGCAGGGCTTCAGAGCGGGAAGCCGAGTAGCAATCGCGTCTGGACGTATTCGTTTTGGTTCAAGTCCAGCTGGTGGCCAGGCGTGGCACCCTTGAACGCGACGAGTTGCGGCTGCACCGCGAGCGTTAGCCAAAAGCGCGTGCTGGCGTACGATACGGTCGGTCCGAGGTAGAGCACCGAGCGATCGAGCTGCCCCGAGTAGCCGTTTTCGTTGCGAACCTCCAGGCTCGTTACCCAGTTGGGCGTCCAGAAATAGCCCGCGCCGGCGGTCGCGCCGAAGGAAGCCACGAAGCGGGACTTGAGCTCGAGCTGCTCGATGCCGCCACCGATCAAGTTGAAGGCGAGCAGTAGCGAGCCGAGCTGCTTGTCGACGATCGCTCGACCTTCGTAGCCGACGAGCATGGGCCCTGCCTGGCCTTCGAGCAACAGGGCGAAGCCGAAGACGTCTGCCGTGGGATCGGTAAATTTGTATTTGAGCTGCGCCGAGAGCGATTGAAACTCTGTCGTGCTCAGCCGGGACGCCAGTGCTGCGTTTTGGAGCTGAAAGTCCTGGGTGGTGCTCGAGGCATTCCAAAACAGCGCTGCCTGCAGATTCTGCAGTAACCCGAGTTGGAAGCCGAGCCGCGCTTCGAGGCGGTTGTAGTAGTAGTCGCGACCGAGGCGCGCGGTGGTCCAAGGCTCGAGCTCGGCCAGTCCGGGACGGAGCACCCGAGACTCGTAGCCGAAGCCGAAGTGACGCTCGCTGGCCGCCGCGCCCGTCGATACGGTCACGGCGATCAGCAGCGCTTGGCATGCAATCTTCAGTAATCTCATGGCTTGCTTGCGCGCTTCCGGCCCCCGCTCTGCTTTCGCCCCACGTTTTCAGCAGCAAATGCCGATGGGCACTCTGCGCTCACCGGGCAGGCCGCGCAGGCAGGCTTGCGCGCCGCACACACGCGCCGACCGTGAAAGATCAACGTGTGCGAGAGCATGTCCCAATCGCTGCGAGGGAAGAGCGCCATCAGATCTACTTCGATCTCTGCTGGTTCACTGTGTTTCGTCCAACCCAAGCGCTGACTGATGCGTTGAACGTGGGTGTCTACCACCACGCCCTCCGGAGTACCGAACGCCACGCCCAGCACCACATTGGCGGTCTTACGGCCGACGCCGGGGAGCCTCACGAGCTCGTCGAGCTTGCGAGGCACTTCGCCTTGGTGTTCCTCGAGCAAGCGTTTCGATAGCCCGATGACGTTCTTGGTCTTCTGTCGAAACATGCCGATCTTGCTCAGCACTCGTTCGACCTCTGCTGGCTCTGCGTTGGCCAATGATTGAGGCGTCGGCCAACGTTCGAACAGCTCGGGTGTGATCTTGTTGACCATCACATCGGTGCTTTGCGCCGACAGCACCGTGGCCAAGATCAATTGAAACGGACTTTTATGGTCGAGCTCGCAATGCGCGTCGCTGTGCCGCTCGCGCAACTTGGCGTAGGTGACCGCCACCAAAGCAGCGCCAGCGCTCGCTTTCCTGGCCGACCGCTGCTGCGTTTTCGAGGGCGCAGCAGCGGCGGTCGTGGGCTTGGTTTTGGCCGGCAGTTCTCGAGCTTTGACGAGCTTTTTGCCCGCCTTTTTAGGCGCCTTCTTGGCCGCCATCGTCCGAGCCTTCACCGTCGTCAGCTTCGGTTTCGGCCGGGGCAACGCCCTCGCTCGTCGGAGCCTCCTCGGAGGTCGCTTCCGCTGCTCCTTCTTCCGAGGCGTCCTCGCTTTCGCCTTCGAGCGGCGCTTCGTTCTGTCCCTCGTTGATGGGCTCGATGGCGACCACGCGCTCGTCGTCTTCGATCCGCATCACCTTCACGCCTTGGGCGTTGCGGCCCGTTTCGCGAATGCCTTCGATGGGGGTGCGGATGGTTTGACCGCGATCGGTGATGATCATCACCTCGTCCTCGGGCTTCACCATGGCGATGCCGACGACGGGGCCGTTGCGGTCGCTGGCGTCGATCAGGATGATGCCCTTGCCGCCGCGGTTCTGGATCCTGAATTCCTCGATCGGAGTGCGCTTGCCGTACCCGCGCTCACAGATGGCGAGCACGAACTTCCGCTCGGCATCCGTGCGCGCCAGTCCGACGACAGCGTCACCTTCGTCGAGGTCGATGGCTTTGACGCCCGCCGTGGCGCGGCCTGTGGCGCGCACCTGCTCTTCGTCGAAGCGGATGCTGATGCCGGTCTTGGTGGCGACGAAGAATTCGGCAGTGCCGTCGGTGACGATCGCGGTAAACAGCTGGTCGTCGTCCGCGATCCGCACGCCGATGATGCCTTTGTCCCGGAAATTCTCGTATTCGACGAGCTCGGTCTTCTTGATCTGCCCGCCGCGCGTGATGGTCGTGACGAACTTTCCGGCTTCGACCTTGTCCACCGGGGTGATGGCCGCGATCTTTTCCTCGGCCTCCATCTCGATGAAGTTGATGATCGCGCGACCCTTGGCGTTCCGGGCGGCCTGCGGGATCTCGTACACCTTCTTCACGTACACTTTGCCGCGGCTGGAGAAGAAGAACACGAAGCTGTGCGTCGAGGCGATGAACAGCTGGGTCAGGAAGTCGTCGTCGCGGGCCTCCATGCCCTTGTTGCCCTTACCGCCGCGCTTCTGCGCTTGGTACATGGAGACAGGCGTACGTTTGATGTAGCCGGAGTGAGAGATCGTGACGACCATGTCCTCTTCTTGGATCAGGTCTTCGATCTGAATCTCGGCTTCGTTGTCGATGATCTCGGTGCGACGCTTCTCGCCGTGCTTGAGCTTGACCTCTTCTAGCTCACGCACGATCACCTGCATCAGCAAGTGTTCTTCGGCCAAGATTGCCCGAAGCCCGGTGATCTGGTCGGAGAGCTCGCCGTATTCGGCCGCCAGCTTGTCTTGCTCGAGGCCCGTGAGGCGCGCCAAGCGCATGTCCAAGATTGCCTTGGCTTGGCGCTCGCTGAGGCGATAGTCCGTGACCTTCGCGGCAGCCTCAATCTCCGCCTCTGGGCGACCCGCGCGGCGCACGAAGGCCTCCAGGCCCTTGAGCGGCAGAGCCATCAAGCGCGCTTGCGCTACATCGGGATCGGGTGACTCTCGGATCGTCTTGATCACGAGATCGACCTCGGTGACGGCCATGCCCAGGCCTTCGACGATTTCACGCTGACCTTCGGCCTTGGTGAGTTCGAAGCGGGTGCGGCGACTGATTACTTCACGCCGGTGCTCGATGAAGCGCTCCAGCGTCTGCTTCAGATCCAGCACCTCGGGGCGTGAATCCACGATCGACAAATTGATGATGCCGAAAGACGACTGCATGTCCGTCAGACGGAACAGCTGGTTCAGCACCACCTGCGGGAAGACGTCCTTCTTGAGCTCGAGCACGAGCCGCATGCCGTCGCGGTCGCTCTCGTCGCGAGCTTCCTTGATGCCCTCGATGCGCTTGTCGCGCATCAACTCGCCGATCTTGGCGTGCAGACGCGCCTTGTTCACTTGATACGGCAGCTCCGTCACCACGATTTGTTCGCGATCGTTGGAGCCGATGACTTTTTCGATCTCCGTGCGCGAGCGCATGATGATCGAGCCGCGACCGGTCTTGTACGCCTGATAGATGCCGGATCGGCCGTAGATCATGGCCGCGGTCGGGAAATCCGGACCCTTGATGTCGAGCATCAGATCTTCGATGCCGCACGTTGGATTGCCGATCAAGCGGATCGTGGCGTCGATCACCTCCACCAAGTTGTGTGGTGGAATGTTGGTGGCCATGCCGACCGCGATGCCACCGGAGCCATTCACGAGCAGATTCGGAAAGCGCGAGGGGAGGACCGTGGGCTCCTCTCCCGATTCGTCGAAGCTGGGCGAGAAATCGACGGTCTCCTTCTCGATATCGGCCAAGAGCTCCATCGAGATGCGCGCCAGACGGCACTCGGTGTAGCGATAGGCTGCAGCCGGATCGCCGTCGACGGAGCCGAAGTTGCCTTGCCCGTCGATCAGCATGTGGCGCATCGAGAAGCTCTGCGCCATGCGCACCAGCGCGTCGTACACGCTAGCATCGCCGTGGGGATGATAGTTGCCCAACACTTGACCGACGACCTTCGCGCACTTGCTGTACGAGCCGCCGGGCGTCAGGTTCAAGTCTCGCATCGCGAACAAGATGCGCCGATGCACGGGCTTCAGGCCGTCACGTACATCGGGGATGGCTCGCCCGATGATCACGCTCATCGCGTAATCCAGGTACGAGGTCCGCATCTCGTCCTGAATGCCGATCGGATGTTCCTGCGGGTTATTCGGAGGTTCGTTTTCCAAGTTAGGACGGAAGTACCGCGGGATTCCCCCAGTTACAAGCCTTCCAGCCCCCCACTTTCATCGCAGAAATTCCCCATTATTCCGCCGCCTTACAACCCAAAAATCAGTTTGCAAAAGGCCCGCCGGGCGCGTTCCCCAATCTCCTCTCCGCTGCGCCCGAAAGCGCCGCACACGCTCTCCCAATTCTTGTCTCCAGCCCCGCACTCCCTCTCCGAGTTCTTTATCTCCGGTGCGCGCAAAGCGCCGCACGCGCCGTCCCAATTTTCTTCGCTCTTGTCTCCGGTGCGCGCGAAGCGCCGCACGCGCCGTCCCAATTTTCTTTGCTCTTGTCTCCGGTGCGCGCAAAGCGCCGCACGCTTCGCGCCTAAGCGCGCGCCAAGCAGTTCAGCCGCATGCCCGGAAATACGTCGAGCTCACTGACTTTGGCAGGATCAGATCACGATCTGCCAACAATGAGTTAACCCACGAGAGCTGGCGGAACCAGGCGGACGGCCGTCTCAACCGCACGCTTTGGACGCTGGGCGCTGCAGCCGTCTGCCGCCCTCTCCACTCCTGCTCGGAACCAGGCGGACGGCCGTCTCAACCGCACGCGTTGGACGCTGGGCGCTGCAGCCTAAAAGAAATTGCCGATTGTAAACTCGAACACGCTCTTCTCTTCGTACGGCAACGGCTTGAGCGGGAAGCCCCACTCGAAACGCAGTGGGCCGAGCGGCGAGAACCAGCGAATGCCGAAGCCGACCGACGTGCGCAAGGTGGTGAGGCTCGAGAAGCCGTTGAAGCACGGGCTCACGGCCGCATACTGGATCGCGGCACCACCGGCTTTGCAGTAGTTGCTCTCCAAGTTCCAGGTGTTGCCCGCGTCGGTGAAGAGCACACCGCGCACGCCCACCGATTCGACGATCGGAAACTCGAGTTCCAAGTTTTGGAAGTACGAGAGGTTGCCGCCGATCTGGGCGCCTTGGTAAATCGGCGCGCTGTTCGGATCGGTCGATTGCGTGAGCCCGATACGCGGACCGATGGTGCGGAAGCGATAGCCGCGTACGTCCAAGATGCCGCCCAAGAAGAAGCGCGCGAAAATCGGCACACCGTCGCTGGAGGGGCTCGTGACGTGGCCCGCTTCGGTATTCAACTTGAGTACGAAGCCCGCGCCCAGCGGGTAGTAGAAGCGACCGATGAAGCGGTGCTTCAAGAACTTGTTCTCCGAGCCGAGCACGGCAGTGGCAAGCTCGCTGGAGGCATACAGATAGATGCCGCTCGTCGGAAACAAGCGATTGTCGCGCGTGTCTAGGGTCAGCGCGGGGCGAATGCTCGAGGTGAGGCCGTCGTTGAAAAGATTGGCCAACGGCAGCTGCGTGAAAACGCTGGTCGCACTGCTCGTTCCGAGCAACGTCGAGCGAACGGCGGTCGACACGCGGTCGAGCGACGCCGTGTAGGTCAAGCTCGCGTTCACTTCCGGCTCCACCAGCGGGTAGCCGAAAGTCAGCGCGCCGCCGCGGCTGGACTGCGCGAAGTCGTTGTACACGCGCAGCTGGTCGTAGAGATCGATGCTGCTGTTGAACAGCGTGTTCAGGAAGTAGGGCTCAAAAAAGCGAATGCTGACCAACTGCCGCAAGCTGCTGACCTGCGCCTGCAGGGACAAGCTCTGGCCATTGCCGAACAGGTTGGCCTGCTGCACCTGGGCGGTGGCGATGAAGTTCTCGATGCTGGAGAAGCCGGCGCCCACCTGAAAGGTACCGGTCGGCTTCTCGGCGACCTCGATGAACACGTTCATCCTGTCCGGGGCCGAGCCGGCCTCGGTCGAGACGTCGACGCGCTCGAAGTAACCGAGTGCGGTGGCGCGGCGCTTCGAGCGTTCCAGCTTGGTCTCGCTGAACAGCTCGCCTTCGGTCACCTCCAGCTCTCGCCGGATCACCTTGTCGCGCGTCTTGGAGTTGCCGCGAATTTCGATGCGCTCGAAGTACACCAGAGGTCCGCGCTCGACCGGCACGCTGACGTCGACTTCGTGAGTCTCGGGGTCGAGCTGGGTCTGCGGATTGGCCTCGACGTTGGCGTAGCCCTTGTCGCGGTACATGGTGCGGATGGACTGCAGGTCCTCGAGCAACTCGGCGCGATTGAAGTATTGGCCTGGCTCCGAGCGAACCATCATGCGCAGGTTGCGGCGACCGTCGAGCGGCTCGACTTCCGTGCCACCGGCCCCGCGCTCGTACACGCGAAGCTGACGGATCTTGTAGCGCGGGCCTTCGTCGATCGTGATCGTGACCTCGATGCCGTTGCGGTCCGGTGTCAGCATGATGCGCGGCGTGCTGATCGTGACCGAGAGGAAGCCTTTGTCGTAGTACATCGCGCTGAGCACGGCGATGTCGCGCTCGAAGGCGTCTTGGCGGAACGGACCGCCCGAGCCAAACGCGAAAAATCCGGCGTTGCCCGTGAGCATCAGCGAGCGCAGCTCGGAGCTGCTCACGTTCTGGTTGCCGATGAACGTGATGCGCCGGACGCTGACCTGCCCATGCTCGGTGATCCTGAACTTGATCCCGACCTCGTTGTTCTTCTGAGGCACGACCTCGTTCTGAACCTCGGCCAGAAAATAGCCCTTCTCCGCGTACATATCGCGGATCTTCTGCACGGTGCGGCGAACCGCCGGCAGGCTCAAGATCGTGTTGGGCTTGATCTCGATGCCTTCGTTCAGATCGTCTTTCGAGATCTCGTCGTTGCCCTCGAAGGTGATGCTGGAAATGCTGGGGCGCTCACGCACGACGAACCTGAGGTCGACGCCTTCGTCGTGCCGCTCGAGGTCGACCTCGATATCGTCGAAGAAGCCGGAGTTCCAAAGCTCACGGACATCCTGCGTCAGCGTTTCGGGCTTGAAGGGCTGACCGACGCGTTCCCGAACGTACGTGAGGACGTCCGCGGCCGTGACTCGGCGGTTGCCCAAAACTTCGATCTTCTGCAGCGGTAGGCCGCGCGCGCGCTCGGCTTCACCGCTCGGCAAGGTAGCGCCCGGGGGCGGATCGCTCGGCAGTTCGGCTTCGACTGGCGGCACGCTCGGGTCGGCAGCGGCTGGCTTATCGTTGGCGGCAGGGGTGCCGCTGGCCGCAGCCGCGCCCGCTGCGCCCTGGGCGAACGCGGTAGGCACCACGAGCAAGGACAGCGCAAAAACGAGAACGAAGCGCGTCCAGGCTTGGCAGCGAGCGGCAAAGATACCTTGCATTTGACCGGTCGAATCGTGCCTTCAGGTGCGTGCCAAAGTCTGCTGCCGGAGTCTCGGGAGCGCCCCGCGTAGCGCGGCCCCAGGCTTGTCTCAAGCCGGGCCGGAAAAAGCCAGGCAAAACCGTCAAAAACGGTCGTAGTCAGCGAAAATACCGCGGCCTCGCGTGGGGCGGGCAAGCGAAATACGGCCCCAATCCGCCTGCTGGCCGGATTGTTTCCACGCGCGCCGTTCAAACATCGAGCTCGCCCACGCCGACTTCATCGGCGCGATTCATGATGAAGTGAAAGCGCGCCGAAGCGTCCTTGCCCATCAGCTCGCTGACGATGCGATCGGTCTCCAGCGCGTCCGCGATGTTCACGCGCAGCATTCGGCGAGTCTTGGGATTGAGCGTGGTGTCCCAGAGCGTCTTGGCCATCATTTCGCCGAGGCCCTTGAAGCGCGTGATGTCGGCTTTGGCGTTGCCCTTCTGCTTCTCTTTGAGCAGCCGATCGCGATCCGCGTCGTCAGCGGCCCAGTACGTCTCTTTGCCGATGTCGATGCGATAGAGGGGGGGGAGGGCGATGAACACGCGCTGCTGCCTGATCAGCTCCGGC
>DATEPG010000451.1:0-13998 GCA_035273265.1 Polyangiaceae bacterium | reverse complement strand
AGTAGTTGGCGTGACGGTCGCGCGCGACGACCTGGGTCGAAACCGTTTCGGCGCCTAGGCCCAAGCTGCTCAAAGCGCGTTCCTCGAGCTCGGGTGACAAATGCGCGTAGGTCCCGACCGCGCCCGCAATCTTGCCCACCGCGACTTCTTGACGAGCGCGCGCGAGCCGCAGCCGGCCGCGTTTGATCTCCGCCAAGTGACCGGCGAGCACGATCCCGAAGCTGACCGGCTCCGCGCTAATGCCGTGCGAGCGGCCGATCTGAGGCGTGCGAGCGTGTTCCTTGGCGCGCGTGGCGAGAGCCGCGATCAGTGCGTCGGTTCGCTCCAGCAGCAGATCGGCGGAACGCGCCAGCTGAATCGCGAAGCTCGTATCCAGCACGTCGCTCGAGGTCATCCCGCGGTGCAACCAGCGCGCCGGTTCGCCTGCCAGCTGCTCCACATGGGTCAGAAAAGCGATCACGTCGTGACGCGTCGTGCGTTCAATCTCGTCGATCTGGGCCGGATCGAGCGTGATGTTCTTGGCCCGAATGCTGGCGGCCGTGCCCTTGGGCACCAGGCCTTCGGTCTCCATGGCCTGGCAAGCGGCGAGCTCGACGTCGAGCCAAATGCCGTAGCGGGTTTTATCGGACCAGAGCTCAGCGAATGCCTTGGGCGTGTAGCGCGGGATCATCTCCGCGGGTGCCTAACAGAGGCTCGGCCCTGCGGCTAGCGGGTGGTTGATGCCCACTGCGAAGCAACGCCGCCAGCCGATCGCTCGGCTTCAGCGTGGCTTGCGCTGTTTGACGTCGGCGTAGGCTCGCCCCGGCGGCTTGCCTTGGCCCACCGGTAACGCGCTGCGGCTCCAGCCGGGGATGGCGCGGCCAAAAGCGTCCTTGCCCGCGTCGAAGCCGGCAATCTGATCGGATAATCGTGAAAAGCCGGCCTGAGCCAGCATTTCGGCAGCTCGCTTGGAGCGCCCGCCGGCCTTGCATCCGATCACCAGCGCTTCGTCTTTGCCGAAGGCGGATTCCATCACGGCCAAGAATTCCGGGTTGGGCACGAGGCCGACCGGGCCGGCGTTGAGTAGCGGCACATTCAGCGCGCCCTCCGGGTGACCCGCTTCGAATTCAGGCTCGCTTCGCACGTCGATGTATAGCTGTCCTTGGCTCAGCAGTTCGGCGGCTTCTTCGGGAGTGACTGGTTTGATTTCTGCCACGTGGGTGCTCCGAGACGGCTCTATCACCGGGCGATACAACTGACAAATGCCGGGGGGCGACTCGTGCTACACCCGGGAGTTCCTCAGTTAGGCCCGACCCGAGTGCAATTTCCCCCAACTTTAGCGCCCAATTTGATTCGCATCGTGCCCCTCGGGGGTTTGGGCGAAATCGGTATGAATTGCTTCGCGCTGGAGCAGGCCGGGGGCATCGTAATCGTCGATTGCGGTGCCGCTTTCGCGGACGACGACGTGGGCATCGATGTTTGGCATCCGGACTTCAGCTGGCTATTGGCGCAGCGTGACCGCTTGCATGGCGTGTTCCTGACGCACGGCCACGAAGATCATTTGGGCGCGCTGCCGTACTTGCTTTCCGAGCTCGATCTCCCGGTTTGGGGACCGCCGCACGCGCTCGAGATGGCCAAGCGCCGTCTAGCGGAACATCAGTTCGCACCCGCCGAGCTCGATCTGCGGGAGGCGCACGCGGGCCGTGAGTACCAAGTCGGTCCGTTCACGATCGAGCCGGTGCGCGTCGCTCACTCGATCATCGAGGCCAGCGCTCTGCACATGCGTACCGCTGCCGGCAGCGTGCTGCACACGGGAGACTTCAATTTCGACCCCGATCCTCCGGATGGTGAGCCAACGGACGAGGCGCGCCTGACCGCGCTCGGCGATCAGGGGATTTCGCTGCTGCTCAGTGATAGCACCAACATCGACGTGCCCGTGCGTACCGGCTCGGAACGCGGCGTCGGCGCCGCGCTCGAAGAGCTGGTCCAAAATGCGCCGGCACGCGTGGTGATTGCGATGTTCGCCAGCAACATCCAACGCTTGATCTTGCTCGGCGAAATCGCGCAGCGCACGGGCCGCAAGCTGTGTTTGTTCGGGCGCAGCCTGGAGACTCAATCCGCGGTCGCTCGGCAAATCGGGCGCCTCTCCTGGCCGAGCGATTTGGTCGTGTCCGCGGACCAGGCCGCCAGTGTGCCGCGCGAGCGGCTGCTCGTGCTGGCGGGCGGGACGCAAGCCGAGCGCAACTCGGCTTTGAAGCGCTTGTCTATCGGCCAGCATCCGCGCTTGCAATTGGCCGAAGGCGACACGGTGATCTTCTCCAGCCGGATCATCCCAGGCAATGATCGACCGGTCTTCGCCATGATGAACGACCTATTGCGGGCCGGGATTAGCTTGAAGACTCGCTTCAGCGATCCTTCTGTACACACCAGCGGTCACGCCGGGCGCAGCGAGCAAACCCGCATGATCGAGCTGTGCCGCCCGAATTGCTTTTTACCGGTCCACGGCACGCTGCATCATCTGCTGCGCCACCAAGAGTTGGCCCAAGATCTGGGCGTGAGTGAGACCACGGTCGTCGAAAACGGCACGCCCGTCGTGTGTGATGGTCAAAAGCTCTGGAAAGACGAGCGCGTTCCGCACGGCCGAGTCGCCATCGCCGTTGGCGGAGAACCGCTCTCCAGCGAAACTCATCAGCGGCGGATCGAGCTCGGTCGCATGGGGATTGCCTTCATTTCGCTGGCTATCGATCGCGCGGACAAGCTCGCCGCTGCGCCGGCAGTCCGCACCCGCGGCGTGCCCTTGGTCGACAACGACGAGCAAGCGCTGCGCGCGGTGGCCAAAGAGATCGCGCGCGCCGTGGAGACCTTCCGCGGGGGACACGGGCTTGCGTTGGCGGAGTTCGTGCGTCGCGCGGCTCGCCGCAAGCTCGAAGATTTGTCCGGCACCCGACCGATCGTCGAGGTCGAGACGCTCACCCTCGACCACTGAGCGGCGCTTCGCTTGTGGTGGCGGCTCGAGCGCCGTAGCCTTCCGGACCGTGTCTGCTCGGATGAAGTCTGCGACCCTACCAGCCGTGTTCCTTTCGGCCCTCGTACGTGTGGCCGAGTCGCGAGGGGCCTTCAAAGAGATCATCTTGGCAGGCGCGGGGGTTCCCCCGGAGGCGCTCGATACACCGGAAGCGCCGTTGCCCCTTTCGGCGATCTTTGGCGGTTGGGCGGCTGCGATGCGCGCCCTTCGCGACGACGGCTTGCCCGTGCACGTCGCGCGCACCTTTTCCATCGAGCACTATTCGGTGCTCGGCTTCGCGGTAATGACCGCGGCCTCGGGGCGCGAAGCCATCGCGCGAGTGCTGCGATTCACCGCGTTGCTCACGGACGGGGGTCGATGGGAAATGGAGGAGACGGCCGATGCGCTGCACGCGCGTTGGCTACGAACGGGGGAGCGTTCGCTCGGCCACCGCGCAGCCAACGAGTCGGTGCTCGCCGAATTCGTACAGCTTTCTCGGCAGATCCTGGTAGGCGATCTGGTGCCCTTCGCCGTCTCGTTCAGGCACGCAGCACCGGCCGACACGCGCTCGCACACCGAGCATTTTGGTGTCAGCCCGCGCTGGCAAGCGGATGCAGACGAGCTCGTGCTGCCCAAGTCCTTCTTGACCGCCGTCCCGCGCTTTGCCAATCCCGCGCTTTCTCTGCACTTCGAGTCATTGGCACAGCGCCTGCTGCAGGACACGAGCAGTGCCTCGAGCACGACGGCCCGGGTGCGGTTGGCGATTCTCGACGCATTGCCCGATGGCGAGCCCGCTAGCACTGCCATCGCCAAGCAGCTCGGAATGAGCGAACGAACGCTGCGGCGAGCTCTAGCCAATGAGCAGGAGTCCTTCAGAGCGCTGGTCGAGGCGGTGCGCAAGGAGCGAGCATCGCTACTCATCTCGGATCGGCGCGCGTCGCTCGCCGAGGTGGCTTTCTCACTCGGGTTCTCCGAGCTCTCGGCGTTCAGTCGAGCGTTCAAGCGCTGGCACGGCTGCGCGCCGAGCGAAGCGCGCCGGGCGGCGCAGCTGTCCAGCGCGCGTTGACCGCCGGGAACACGACCGGCTCGTGAGCTGCGATGCGGGCTTGCGATCGCCCAGTTAGAAACTCGTCAGCCTCAGAAGGAGTAACCGAGGTTCACGTTTCCGAAGAAGCCGAAGTCGTGCGCCTGATGCTCGTAGCTCGAGCCATCGCAACGCGTCAAAGGGACGCGGTTGTCGTCGAGCGTCGAGCCGACGTTGGGCCAGAAGCGTAAGTTCGGCTCGAGAAACAGGTGCTCCCCGAGATAGATCGAGTAGAACGCGCCCGGGCCGATGCTGAACGTGGTGTAGTTCACCACGCTGCTGCCTTCCTCGGCGCGGACTTCGTAGCGGTGCGCCTTGAACTCGACCAATAGGTGCAGATGCTCGGTGATACGATAGCCGACGCCAAAGCCAGTCGTCCACGGCACGCGCACGCGGGTTCCCGCGTCGCGCTCGGCCGAGCTCAAGGCGAATCCGCCCAGTTGGTTCAGGTCGAGCCCCTGGCCGTGCGACACCTCGAGCGCGAGGCGCCCGGTCTTGTACTCGAGCGCGAGGTTGCCACCGCGAAAAAGCAACCACTGCGAGAGCCCCGCCATCACGCTGAATTTCCGGCTGAGTCCTGAGTTTGGTTCAGCCGAGACCTGCGTGCCTTTCTGGGCAGGGGCGTCGGCTAGTGCGGGCTCGGCCAGCGCAGAGGTCAGCAGCCATGCGCTCACGGTCGCGTATCGTCTCCAAATCGCCATGACCGCAGCCTGGGCTTTTGCGGCCATTTTGCCGTCGACCGAGCCGGCCAACGATTTGACCGGGCCGGCCAACGACACGCCAGCGTACGAGCCAGCGTGCAGCCATCGTCAGCGGCCTGGATGGCTGCGCCTCCCCGGTAGCGGCTCGGGCGAGGCGCAGCACCTCCGCGCGCTAGAACGTGAGCAGCGACGGTAGGTTGTCGGCAGGCGCCTCGTAGCCGAGCAGGTTGAAGGCGGTCGCCGCGTAATTGCCGAGTCCGGGCTTCTCCAGCTTGCCGTTGAGCTTGAGCGCGCTGATGCCCGGTGCATAGATGATGAACGGCACCTGGTTCAGGGTATGGCTCGTCTTTACTTTGAACTTGCCCGCCTCGTCTTTGGCGATGCTGCCGTCCTTGTTGTGGTCGTACATCTCGTCCGCGTTGCCGTGGTCGGCAGTCACGATCAGGATCCCCTTGGCCTTCTCGGTGAAGCGGATCAGGCGCCCGAGCTCGAGGTCCACGGCTTCCACGGCCATGATGGCGGCGTTCAGGTGCCCGGTGTGACCGACCATGTCCCCGTTGGCGTAGTTGAGGCGCGCGGTCTTGTACTTCATCGTCGTCAGCTCCGCGAGCAGGCGATCCGTGATTTCGGCCGCCTTCATCCAGGGGCGCTCCTCGAAGGGCAGCGTATCGCTCGGGACTTCGATATAGGTCTCGCTCTTGTCGTCGAACTTGCCGGAGCGGTTGCCGTTCCAAAAGTAGGTAACATGGCCGAACTTCTGCGTTTCGCTGATGGCCAGCTGGGTGATGCCATTTTGCGCCAAGAACTCACCAGCGGATTCGCTGATGTGCGGGGGTGTCACCAGAAACAGGTTCGGCAGCTTGAGATCGCCGTCGTACTGCATCATGCCGGCATACAGAACCTTCGGCTTGGGACCGCGCTCGAACTTACTGAACGTTTCCTGCTCGAAGGCCAGCGTGATTTCGATCGCGCGGTCGCCGCGGAAGTTGAATAGGATGACCGCGTCGCCGTCGTGAATCGAGCCAACGGCTTTGCCGTCCTTCTCGATCACGAAGGGGGGCAGGTTTTGATCGCCGATGCCCGGCGATTCGGCCCGGAACGTTTCGATGGCTTGCCGGGCACTGGCAAATCCTCGCCCCTCGCCTTTAACGTGAGTCTTCCAGCCCGTTTCCACCATGTGCCACTCCGCTTCGTAGCGGTCCATGGTCACTTTCATGCGACCCCCACCCGAGGCGATCTGGTAATCACGCCCCTTGGCGTTGAGGGCGCCGAGCAGCGCCTCCAGGTCGTCGACATAAACGAGACCGCTCGTCTCGTGCACGTCGCGACCGTCGAGCAGCACGTGGACACGAGCCTTCTGCACGCCCTCGGCGTCAGCCTGGCGCAGCATGGCCTTGAGGTGCCCGATGTTGGAGTGGACGTTGCCGTCGGACAACAAGCCCAAGAAGTGCAGCGTGGCGCCGTCGCGAGCACGGCCGGTGGTGAGCTTCCAGGCTTCGCTCTTGTAGATTGAGCCATCGTTGATGGCCTCTTGCACGAGCTTCGCGCCCTGGTCGTAGATGCGACCCGCGCCGAGCGCGTTGTGCCCCACTTCACTGTTGCCCATATCTGCATCGGTGGGCATGCCCACCGCCACGCCGTGCGCGTTGAGCTTGGTGTACAGCGCGTTCTTCTGTAGCCAGTCGAGATTGGGGGTACGCGCCAAGAAAACGGCGTCAGATTCGTCTTGTTTGCCGAGACCAACACCATCCATCACGCACGTGATGACGGGGCCGGTCGGGCCGTTGAATTGGGAGAGCTTCTTGAGCTGCCAGGCGGTCATGGGGGCGCATCGTGACTCCTCTCGCGCAAAACGCCTAGATGGCACGCGCCAGACCTGCGGAAGCGCTGGATTTTGCGGGCGCGCCGCGGGCCGCTCGGCGTCACCGTTCGGGGTGAGCCTCCAGCGAGCCTCGAATTGCCGCCGCCATTCGCGCCTCACTCAGCGAGCGCGCGGGTTGTCGGACTTCCCGCGAAGCGGGTGTCGAGCGCGACCTGGCGCGGGCCCGCTGGCACTCAGCCTGCACATTTTTTGGCTCGATTCGTGCAATCCGTTTCAGACATGCCTCCCGGGGCTGACTCTGGAGGCGCGTATCGCGGCGATTTTTAGCAACTAGCGGCAGCGCAGGTCGCGCGTCCCATGAGTCACCGAGTCACCTTGTCCCGTTTACCGATTTTTGCAGCGCACAACCGCCGACGGAGGCCGTTCGCGTGATCAACTCGTCCGAGCAAATGGGAAGGCAGAGCGGTCGGCGTGAGCTGGATCCGAAGCGTGTCGATGTTACCCCGGCCCCGGGGGACCCATTGACGGATCTCTGGAAAATCAGCTCGCCGAGCCAACGACTGGAACTATTGCGGCACGTGCTACCGGTGCTGGCTCCGGAAGACTTGGTGGACACGGCGGACCAGCAACGTCCGCAACGGGCTCCCAGGCGGGCTTGGCTGCCGGTCCTGATCGGCCTCCCGATCGCCATCATCGGCCTTTCGTGGGGCGGCCTGTGGTTGGGATTGCGAGTGCCGCTCGACTTGCCCCCCGCAAGTGCTTCACCGCAGCCCGCCACGCCACCCGCGCTGGCCATCCGCGTGGCGGAGCCCGAGCGCACGAATCCTTCAGCAATGGAGCCCGGAGTGACGGCAAAACCGCAGGTCGGAGCCGCGAACCACTCGGTAGTCCCCGCAAACGGGCCTTCCTTACGCGCACAAACAGCCACTTTGGCAGCGCCGGATCGCCCGGCGAACGGCAAGAGCTTTTGGACCAAGCCTCGATGATCTGGAACGCGAAACGTCGTTCAATCTCGTTGGCTGTCGGCATGGCGCTCGCGCCGCTCTTGGCTACCACCCAGGCCTCGGCCGCGCCGGCCGCCGCGACGCGGAGCAAGAGCGAAGCGGATGGGGCTGACGACAACGCTCGTGTGCGCAGTCTGTTTCGAAAAGCCGCGCTTGCCTTCGAAGCCCGCAAGCACGACCAAGCCCGCAAGCTCCTGCTCGAAGCGTGGGCGATTCGACAAAGCTATGATGTCGCCTCATCGCTCGCGCAGACCGAAATCGAGCTCGAACGCTACCGTGACGCCGCCGAACACTTGGCCTTCTGCATCCGCAACTTCGCGCCCGTCGAGAGTGAACAGACGCTCCAGCAAGTGCGCAAGGCGTTTGCTGACGTGAAGACACGCGTGGCCACCGTCAACGTGACCTCCGATCGCAACGGTGCCGAGATCTTCGTCGACAACCTGCGCGTGGGCGTTGCGCCGCTTCCTGATCCGCTCTTCCTAGAGCCTGGCAACCGTCAGCTGGCCGCGCGGCTCGAGGGCAAAGTCGACGGGCAGCGCTTGAACGCCGAAGCCGGTAAGGAGTATACTCTGCAATTCAGCCTCCGCGCTGCTGAGCCGCCCCTCGCGCCTGCGATCGCCGCCGTTCAGGTGGGCTCCGAAGCGCCGAGCTCCAAGCAGGAAGCTCCGAAGGACAGCCCCGACTATACTCCCGCGATCGTGGCTGGCAGTGTTGGCGCGGCCGCTTTGGTCTCCGGCATCGTGTTCATCCTGCAGTCCAGTCGGCAATTGAACGAGCGAGACGACCAGCTGGCGCAACTACCGGGAAGCAATCAGTGCGGACCCCAAAGTCCGTACGGCGCGCAGTGCGCAGAGATCGCCTCACTCTCGAGCAGCGCGAAGACGCTTCAATCGCTCTCAATCGCCGCCTTCGGAATCGCCGCCGCGGCCGGTGTCACGACCGTCGTTCTTTGGCCTCGCACACCCGAACACGGCCAAGTTGGGATGCGTGCGCTGGTGTTACCCTCCAGCGCCGGGCTCGACGTGTTCACCGGACTCAACGCCAGCTTTTGAGCCAGTCAGCGGTCGGAGCGACGGCCCTGCCCAGGGGAACGACGTGACGCAGGCAGGTGCGCTGCGCTATCGTGGCCTCCGTGTACGTCTGCTCACTATCCGGCAACGAGATCTTCTGCCTGCAACTGAAAGGGTTTTTCCCCGCTGAAATCGTGGTCGGCAACAGCGTGCGCAGCCTGGGGCTCGCGGGCGCCATCGGCTCGGGCTTCCGCACGCTGGCGGGTGGCGAGGTCGAAAATATCACTTCACTGATCTCTGACGGACGCCACGCGGCAATCGCTCGGCTGGTCGACGAGGCGCGTCGCCACGGTGCGCACGGCGTGACGGGTGTCACCACCGAGCTGTCGTCGCTCGCTGGCTACACCGAGTTCCTGTCGCAGGGCACCGGTATCGTCTCGGGTGGGGCGCCGCCCAATTTTTTCACCACGGCCGCCTCGGGCAGCGAGCTGTACTGTCACCTCGACGCCGGCTACACGCCGATCAGCTTCGTGATGGGCAACGTGGCTTATGCGCTCGGTATCGGGCGAGGCATCACCGGCGGTCTGTCCACGCTGGCTCGCGGTGAGGTTCGGCAGTACTCCGAAATGTACAATCGCATTCGGCACCTGGCGCTATTTCGTCTGCGACGCGAGGCGGCCGCCGTGGGCGCCAACGCGGTCGTCGATGTGCGCATCGATTTGCGCCCGTTTGGCCCGGGCGTGGTCGAGCTGCTGATGACGGGCACGGCGTCGCGGCACGCAGCGCTCGTCGCCGATTGCCGCGATCCGAGCAACGTGACCACGAGCGAGCTCACAGGCGCGGAGATCTTCAGCCTGGCGCAGCTCGGCTATGCGCCGGTACAGCTGGTGATGGCGACCAGTGTCTACTCGCTCGGTGTGGTGGGCGGCATCGGCGCCAGCTTTGCAGCGCTCGCAAAAGGCGAGCTGAAAGAGCTCACCGAGCTGATCTACGGAGCTCGTGAGAACTGCCTTTCACTGCTACGCGCCGAAGCGCAGTCGGTCGCTGCCGAGCGAGTCATCGGCAATCGGCTGCAAATTCGCGAGCTGTCGCCCGGCCTGATCGAGGTGGTTGCGGTGGGTACCGCTGTGCGCCGCTTGGCCGGCGTAGCGCCGCAGAGCGCGACTTTGCCCATACAAGCCGTGGTCCGCGATGACGATTCGCTCACGATGGCCGGCGGGGGGAGCGCCGGGTTTGCGACTAGCCTGGCCTTCGGCGCGGGGGTCGAGCGCGGCATTCGGAGCCGCGCGAGCCCCGCGGGCTGCTTGCTGCTGCTCTTGATGTTCAGCGTGATGCTGATCGGCGTGGTGACCGCGCTGATCGCGGCGGCCGCGCGGCATTAGCCGAGAAGCATCGACATTCAGTGCGCGCGACGTAAAATCGGCCCTTCAGGGCCATCCTCGATCGCAAACCCACGGCTCGTTAGCTCTGCGCGCAGGGCGTCGGCTTTTGCAAAGTCGCGTTCCGCGCGCGCGCGTTCGCGCGCTTCGAGTAGTTGCAAGGCCTCCGGGCTCCCGTGAACGGCGCGCTTCGTTTGCCAATTGAGGCCGAGGCCACTGGCTAGCTCCGCGATCAACCGAGCCCGAGCTCCTGTCGCTAAGCTGGCGTCCGCCAGAATGCACCACAGGACTGCGATCGCCCGCGGCGCATCCAAGTCATCGGACAGCGCGTCGTAGAACTGGCCTCGCCATTCGGCTTGGGCAGTCTCGCTCGTTCCTGTGGGCGGCTCAGCGACGTGTTGCTCGACGAAGTGGCTCATGCGGTCGAAGCCGGTTTCTGCGGCGCGCAGCGCTTCGAGGCTGAGGTCGAGCGTCGAACGGTAGTGCGCGGTCATGAAATAGTAGCGAAAAGCGGCCGCGCTCGAGCCAATGGCCTCTAAATCGTCGAGATTTGGCGCAAGGCCGGCGGATTTCGCGATCTTCGAGCCTTGCATGGTCAGCCACGCGCCATGCATCCAATACTTGACCCAGGGCCGTACGCCGAGCGCGCTTTCGGCCTGCGCGATCTCGTTGCTGTGGTGCACGGCGATGTGATCGACGCCGCCGGTGTGGATCTCGAATTGCTCGCCCAGGTACTTGCTGGCCATCGCACTGCACTCGATGTGCCAGCCGGGGAAACCCACGCCCCACGGGCTCGGCCACTCGAGTTGCCGACGCGGTCCGGAGTCGGCCGAAAATTTCCAGAGTGCGAAGTCGGCGTGGTTGCGCTTGCTGCTCTGATCCCCACTCACGCGGCTATGCGCGGCGCTGGCTCTTAGACCCGAGAGCTCACCGTAGTGAGGCGCGCGGCTGGCATCGAAGTACACGCCGTCGGCCGTTCGATAGCTGAAGCCGCGTGCTTCGAGCTGCTCGATCATCGCGATTTGTTCGGGAATGTGCGCGCTGGCCTTGGCCCATACGTTCGGCGGGAGTACCGATAGCCGCTGGAGATCGGCTTGAAAGAGTGAAGTGTACCGCTCGGTGATGGCGAGCGCGGAGCTGTTGGCACGGGCGGCCGCGAGCTCCACTTTGTCTGCGCCTTCGTCGGCGTCCGAAGTCAGGTGTCCGACATCGGTGATGTTGATCACGTGGTTGACCGCGTAGCCCGCCGAGCTCAGCGTACGCCGGAGCAGGTCGGCAAACACGTACGGGCGCATGTTGCCCAAATGCTGCCTGGCGTACACGGTCGGGCCACAGCTGTAGATCCCGACCGGGCGATCACTCAGGGGTTCGAAGACTCGAACGGAACGAGACAATGAATCGTACACTTTGATCTGCCGCATGATTTGCTCCGAAAGTCACGAAAACACGCGCTACTTGGCCCTCCTGGCGGAAAGCCAGGCGGCGCAGAAACGCGGCGCGACGCCGCAGACCTAGGCCGCCCAGGCTGCCGAGCGACAACAACCACAGCTCGCATTCGCCAATAGCGATGCGGGCGCGGGCTCACTCGATGCAGACACGGACGACAAGACTCCGCTAGGCTCTCACGGCTATCCGGGTCGGTCAAACAGCTAGCGAGCTATGAAAGACACTCGCCGATCGCCGGCTCAAAGCTCGCGGCGCAGGAGGCGTCCGAAACGAGGGAGGCGTCCGAAACGAGGATTGCTTTGGATAAAGAAGTCCGCTAACGAGGAGGTCACTGGAGAATCGGAGAGCTTTACTCAATGCTGTTCGGGCGGGCGAAATGGATAGGTTTGGCGATCGGATGGATCAGCGTATTGGCGCTGTGTCCGTCTGCGAACGCCGCGGAAACGAGTCAGGCTGCTCCGCCCGCTCCGACTTCGGCTTCCACTCCCAGCGGAGTGAAGTCGGTCAGAGAGGTGGCTGATCAGAAAGGCTTTCTCTTTTTCCCGTCGGCGCCTCCTGCCGGTAAAATGCGGTTCAGTCTTGGGGCAACCTACGACGCGATCGATCCGGCGGTGATGTACGGCATGACCATCCGCTTCCCGCAGCTAGCCCTGGATTTCCAGGACTCCCTGGGGAAGGGCTTCCTGTTCAAGGCCCACATCAACTCGATGTTGATCACCACCGAGGCCTTGGTGGGCATCGGCTACAACTGGCGCGGGCCAGGGCACTGGTCGTTCGGCGGAGCCATGAGCGCGGGCCTCTTCATGGGCAAGCTCGGAGGCTTCGGCTTCGATGCCCTGGTGCTCGGCGCAGAATACCGACCAGAGTTGACCGTCGGTTATGACCTCGGTGATGTCGCGCTTTCGCTGCGCGGATCGTTGATTCTGATCGGTCCCGAGCGGGCGCGGGTCGGGGAACTTTGGGGCGGCTTCGCCGACTCGAGCCTGTTCGTCGGTCACAGTGAAATCCTGACCGTAGAGAACACCACCAAAAGCGGCTCGGTTTGGTACTTTGGCGCGGGCGCCATGACCACCCGTGCTCACTACGCCTTCTGGGTCTTGTTCCCCGATTCGCCGAGCCTTTACACCTATCCTCGTGTCGTGGCGGGCTATGAATACTAAGATTTTTGCTTTCGCGCTGGCGATTGGCGCGCCATTCCTGCTCTCGAACTGCGAACAGGCGATGGAGGTGTCGATTCCCAGTTTCCCCGATGGTGGGTTGCTGCGCATTGGCAGCGCGCTGTCGCGCGACCAAATGCGAGACGGCTTCGAGGGCTTTTTCAGTGTCACCAGGGGCAGTGACCTGCTCGGCGATACGGCCTCGGTGATTACGAAGCCGGGCACCGTCTCCATCCTGACCGATAAGAACGCAGGGTTCGCTGTGATGGGCGCTGCCTGCCTCGCTGATCAGCGAGTCGTCGTCGAAGGTTATTGGCAATACCCGACCCGCGCGGATGCCGGCCTCGTGCGCTTGTTCGTCGAGCCCCAGGAGGTCGCGCAAGCATTCTGCAATGGCGAATCGCCGGCACCGACCACGGGCTTCGACCTGGTTGGTAGCTACGGTGACGGCAACGACATCCCGACCAAACCGCTGCAGCTCCGTTGGCAAAAAGAGCTGAAGCCGTGGCGCAACCGGTTCTACACGACGGCGCACCACGGCGCGTGTGAGTCCACCGATCACTGCGGCGTGAGCCCGAACAGCATCGAAACGATTCGGCTCGCCGAGCGCATCGGCTCGAACGCCGTTGAGCTGGATGTCCGGGTCACGCGCGATGGCATCCCGATCTTGTTTCACGATCCCAGCTTCTCCGCTTCGCTGGTACGAGGCCTATTTTGCAACGGGCCCGTGCACGACCTTTCGTTCGCCGAGCTGCGCGGCAGCTGCCTCATGCGCTACGGCGAACAGATCCCCACCGTCGACGCGGCGCTGACCATGATGGTCGAGGAGACGGAGCTCGAGGGAGCGTATCTGGACCTGAAAACCGCCGAAAGCGTGCTGCCGACCGCCCGCCTAGTCGCCAAGCTCAATCAGGAATTGGCGACGCGAACCGACGGCCGAAAGTTCGGCGCGCTGATGGGCATCCCCACCGACGACGTGCTCGACGCCTGGAACTCCGCGAAAGCAACGCTGGAAGCCGAAGGCCTGCCGATCCCGGGATGTTTGCTCGAATACGACACGGACAAAGTGATCGCGGAACGATGCGTGGGCTGGGGTCCGACCTGGACGAAAGGTCCGCAGGCCGATCAAGTTCAGAAGCTCCACGAACACAAAGACGAAGAAGGCAACTCCGCCCCCATTGCGACGATTTTCTGGACGATCAACGAGCGAGAGTTCCTCGAGGGATTTTTGACCACGGCGAAACCAGACGGGATCATCACGGCACGCGCCGCGTTGCTCTTTCACTTGTATCAGCTGGTTGGCACGGTGCCTGAACCGCGCGGAGCCCAAAAGTGAAGGTGCCCGCCTACTTCCTGGCTCCTGCGCTCCTGCTAGGCGTCACTCCGGCTCTCGCCCAGAATCAGGTGAAACC
>DATEPG010000450.1:0-10575 GCA_035273265.1 Polyangiaceae bacterium | reverse complement strand
TCCCGCTCGTGCAGCGACTCGAACGCTTTCGGCCCGGCTATGCGCTGGTTCATACCGATCTCGAGTTGGCTGGAGCCGTAACCGCGACGGGGGCAAAGATGACAGAGCTCGGCGCTTGGGACGTGTACGACAACTCCTATGGCAAAGGAGAAAACGTACGGCTCTACAGTTTGACCTGGAAAAGGAGTGCCCAATGAAGTCCGACGCGTATCAGCATTGGATTGGCGTGTGTTTGGCGCTCACAGGGGCCGCGTGCGGCGACGCCGAGCAGAGCAAGCCGACGGCGCCCGCTTGCGTCACACAGACCGGAACGTCCTCGAACTCGTTGATTGACGATTTCGAAGACGGGGACAACCAGCTCCCTCGGGCAACGAACCGTCACGGCTCTTGGACGACGATCAACGACGGGACTGGCATCCAAGCCCCTCCCCCGGATCGCGATGGGCTAACGCCGTTCCTGATGAGCATGCCTGGCTCCCCGCGATCGCCTGCCTACGCGCTACGCTCGGTCGGCTGGGGCTTCACCGATTGGGGCGCAAGCGTCGTGGTGGGATTGAATACGACGCCAAGCGGTCCATGCTCGTACGACGCCTCGGTGTTCTCTGGGATACGGTTTCAGGCGAAGGGCAACGGTAGCTTCCGGGTCAACCTCGGCACCCAGGAAACGACACCGGTTGCCGACGGTGGACTATGCGCCTCGAGCAACTGTAGCGACTATGGCTTGCCAGTCGACTTGCCGATCGATTGGACCGAAGTGACGGTGTCGTTTGCAGACCTCACGCAACCGGGCTGGGCGTCAACAGCGCCGTGGAACGCCGAAGCAATCGTGCGACTCACTCTCTGGGTCCAACGAGGTGACTTCGAATTTTGGATCGACGACCTGGAGTTTTACTGAACCCGCCCCGCGGCCTCAGCTCTTGCTGAAACCGTTCGCATCCGCGGCGACGTTCGAGGATTCGAGCTCCAAAGGCAGAAAGGACTGCAACACGTGCAAGCCACTCGAAGTACGACGAAAATAGTGGGAGCGCTCGTTCTGGCCTTCGTCCTCTATGGTACCAGCGCGAGGGCAGGCGGCTTTCGAGTGGTGTTCGAGGACGACTTCAACGGCAGCGCCCTGGACCGCCGCAAGTGGGCGACTCGCTATGTCTACTCGGATGGGACACTCAATACTCTCAATGACGAGCAGCAAGACTACGCCGACAACGCCAATCGAGTCGCCAACGGCCTGCTCTCACTGACGGCGCGTCCGAAGTCGGACGGCAGCGGTCGTTTCGAGTCGGGAATGATCCGCTCACGTCAGACCTTCTACTATGGCTATTTCGAAGCGCGAGTTCGGCTCCCGGGCGCACGCGGACTTGCTTCGGCATTTTGGCTGAACCCCGACTACGACGCGGACGGGCACCTGGGCTGGCCGCCGGAGATCGACGTATTCGAATACACAATCAACGGCAAAGAAGACACCGTGGATATGCTCAACTCATCGGTCAAGGTCAACCAGGCGGGCATCCAAGGTGGCGAGTGGATTTATCGCGACCCTGCGTTCAACGAAAAATGGAAACACTTCCGCGCCGCTTCGCCCTTGAACACCGACTGGCAAGTCGTAGGCATGCTGTGGAAGCCAGAGAGCGTGTCCGTCTATCTGAACGGCCGCAAGCTGTACACCCGAGCGTATCATTGGTTGAACAGCCAGGGCGGGACCGCAGGGCCTGCGCACATTCTTCTGAACCTCGCCGTCGGCGGAAGCTGGGCAGGCCGACACGGCATCGACGTGGACCAGTTTCCGCAAAGCCTTCAGATCGACTACGTACGCGTCTGTCAATACGACCCGGGGCTCAGCTCGCAGCGCTGTGGCAACAGCGCTTTTACATTGACCACGAGCGAAGCTGCCTATGTCACGCCCGTGAACGATTTAGCGCGTTCCCGCCTTCTTTCGGCAAAGACTTCAAGCACGAAAGTCGCGCCAGGCGGCGCGCTCGTCATCAAGTATGTCTTCAACGCCAAGCCCACGCCGAGCAGTCACCGGTTGCGAACCACGCTCGTGGACGCTCGCGGTGTCGACGTGGGCGCGGTCTCCAACCTGCCGCCCGTACCGACGTCGCGCTGGCGGGGACAACAGGCCGTCAGCCAAACCCTGAATGTGCCACGCCGGCTCGCTCCTGGCCGTTACAAGCTGCTGGTGTCCATTGGGACGGACGATGCGGTCGGCCATCGGCCACAGCGAATCACGTTCACCGCGGACGAGCGGTTCGGACCTGCAGATGGCAAAGCTCGCTACGAAATAGGCGAAGTGACGGTGGGCGCCGAAGCACCGTAGAGCAAAGATGGTGGGAGTCTGAGCATGAAGTCGATGGCCCTCGATCGCATCGGAGAGCGCGTGGTCTCGCCGCGCCTGCCGGGAGGAGCTAGCTGGCCGATTGCATCGATCTTGATCAGCTGCATCTTTCTTCAGCGCCTGGGAATTTCGTTTGGAAGCAACAAACTTCCGCTGCCTGCCCTGATCGTGGTGGCGGTCTTCCTGCTACTCATTGCTCGGAACGAGGTGCTGATCTCGGCTTCTAGTTTGTCTAGGTATTTGCTGCTCTGCACGTGCGCGGTATTCTCGACTGCGCTGGCTCTGGCGTTCCCCCCGAGCAGCACCGAAGCGTCGATACCATCGGTCTACTACTTGCTCTTGCTTTACGCCTTCGTGGTGCTGCGGCCTCGAGCCGCCATTGGCATACTGCCTACCTTGCGGCTCTTTCGGAGCTTCGTGGCGATCGTTGCCATCTGCGGTGCGCTGCAGTTCGCGCTTCAGTTCGTGGGGATTCGTCTGTTCTCGTTCGAGGGCATCGTGCCCGAGGCACTGCTCGGTGAAGCTGGCTCCAATGTGGTGATTCCAATCTGGCCAGGCGCGGCGGTCTACAAGGCAAACGGCTTCTTCATGTCGGAGCCGTCGAGTTTTTCGCAGTTGCTCGCCCTGGGCATCGTCGTCGAATTTATCTATTTCAGGAGTACCTTGCGCATGGCCATGTTGGCGGCCGCGCTGCTCTTGGCATTTTCCGGCACCGGCTTGCTCGTGCTTGGGTTTGCAGTATTGCTGGTCAGCCTCGGCGACCGCCGCCTGCTCTCTCAGCTGGCCAAGTTTGGCATCGTCGCTGTCGTAGTGGTGGTGCTCTTCTCGGCCTTTGCGTCGCAAGAATACCTCGATGCCTTCACTCGGCGCACGACAGAGCTGTCCGGCGAGCGCTCGAGTGGTCACCTCCGTTTCGTCACGCCTTACAAGATGCTGGCCGAGCTCGCCTCCGACACCAGGCTCCTGGTCGGATTCGGGCCAGGCACGGCCGAACGCTTCCGCGATTTCCGCTATGGAATCAACGCGCTCACGAAGACCTTGATCGAATATGGGATTGTCGGACTCCTGGCTTACGTGTCGCTGTTGATGTCAGTTTTCTACCGCCGCGACATGCGGCTCCTGTCCGCTGTGTGCCTGTTCTTGTTCGTGTTCGGCGGGGGCTATTTGTTGAATCCGCCAATCGTCTATCTGCTCACCGCGTTGCTCACTTGGGGTCCTGGGGAGGCAGTTGGCGCTAGTGCCGAGGTCCGGAACATCGCTTGATAGTGACTGGCGCCGACGGCCGTCACCATTAGCTCGAAGAGAATGGCCACGATCACCAGCTGGCGGCTGGTGGGCGTCGATACTTCTCTACTGGCAACCACGATGATGAAGAGCAGCGGCATTACCGGATCGAAGTATCTTTGGTATAGAATACCCGTCGGGAAGAAGCACAACGCCACCAGCACGATGATCGAATTGTGCAGTGGGTTCTGGTGCACGATATAGGCCAGATAGGATCCGCCGATGATGACGCCCAAGCCAGGCAGCACGGCCGCGGTATAGGCGGGGAAGGGTAGTGCCCGCAAAAAATGCAGCGGCATGCCACCGCCAACCACGTCCGGAATGCCATTTTTGGCAAACATCAAGTAAGCGCCGAGCGCGACCACGGGAGCCATCATCAGTCTCAGCCGGATCTGGCGAAAATCTTTCACGAACGCAGCGCGATACTTCCAGGCGGTGACCACGGCCAGGGGCGTCGCATAGAAGGCGAGCAGGAGCAGGACCGACGGAACCGAGTGTTGCAGCGAGGGGGCCGCCGCATGCTGCGAGAATCCACGCGGAGTGATCTGACCCCACCACAGAACCAGCCCGATCGCAGGCGCAGCCAACACCGCACAGAACAGCGTGGAGCCGATGCGCTCCGGCCATGTCGCGTTGGCCCACATGCGGAGCCACAGATACACGGGCAAGAAGACATAGAATTGCCGCGTGTACACGGCGCAACAGGCCAGCGATAGCGCAACGCATGCACGAATACTGGGGAATCGCGGCGGGCGCTCAGCGAACGAGTAAAGAGCGCCGAATGCACAGAGCAAGGCAAGGATGTCCGTGTTCGCATACACCGACTGGCCACGGAAATACGGGCTCGTGATGGCTAGCGCTACGACCAGCGGAGCGGCGGTACTGCGCAGGCCGGCCGCGCGGCGCGCCAGCGCGAACACGAACGCAAGGGTGCCGAACGCCATCGCCACGGTCCAGATGCGCAGCACGGCTTCGGACTCGGTCGCTCTGTAGAGCTCCCCACCCAGGATATAGAACAGAGGAAAGGGCGCTGCTCGGTAGCTGCTGAGGGCGTCACCGAGAGGACGGCTCGCAAAAGTTCGTACGCTCGGCAAGTGGAAGTGCTGATAATCCTGCAGCTGCGGGACGTTCGTCGGATCGAGCCCGAGCGCGGACGCGAGCCACAAGGCGCCCGCGATGACCAAGAAGATGACGGAGGCGTTCGAGTCGGCCAACGAAAGCCAGGTCTGCAGTCGTGATCGCGGGGGGCAACCACCAAATGCTTCGATATTGGAGGACGCAGCTTGTTTCATTGGCACACGCATGAATGAAGGCCATGCCCGAGCGGCGCGGGACCTCGAGCATTCCATCGGAGTGACCACTTTGCGGAGATAGGCGCCGAGCCATCGGCTCCGGCATTAGAATGCGGCATTTGTGTGTTCAATCATCTCGCCGTGGTAAATGTTCTGAACCACAGCGTTCCCCCATCCCAACCGGCCAGTCCAAGCTTTGGACTTCAGGCATGGGGTGCGTTGCAAGCCAATCTCGACGGACGAAGGTGGCGAGATTGCCTTCGGGTGTCGACATAGAGATGCCGGTGTATTCTCTCCGAAAGCGAGAGCTCGAGAACAGCCCACGAAAGACCGAGTGCAACCATTTGCTGGATAGGTCGCAAGCGTTCCGCGGCGGTGATTGAAAAATCTGCGGCAGAACTAGCGTCGAAGACTCGGACCAGAAGACGTCTTTCGCGAACGCCGCGTGACCCGGCCGGCCTCGCCTATCGCGCGTGCCATGGGCCATTGCCACCCAATTTAGACCGAGAAGATCCATGACCCGACCCGGGTACGCAAACGCGATCCCGCCTGCACACGCTACCCCGACTGTCGGCATGGGCATGGCCTGCCCCAAACGCTCGGCGAGCAGCCGCCCCATGATTCGACCTGTGGAAGCGATGCGTGCCTGCCTCTTTAGTTCGGGAGCGGTCGTTAAGACGAAGTCCACCCATACGGCGAACGCGGCCGAGCCCAGCAACGCAACGGACACGATCCGACGGTGCCGGCTTTTCTCGGCAACTAGCCATTTCGCCGCCAGTGAACCGACGAGGGCGCAAGACACTGGGACAAATGGCTGCATCATGCGTGACCCGACGAAGTGGTCTTCCCCCTCGACGAAAGGCAGCGCCAATCCACAAGCGAACACGATACTCAGAGAGAGACGCGTGATGCCTTCTTCGCCGTCCTTCGCTCGATTGGGATGGCTCATGCGTGCCAACGCCGCGCGCCCATCCGTTGCAAGGACATGCACGGCCGCGAATGCTGCCAGAAGATTGACTGGGTTTCTTAGCAGGAACTTGACGAGGTAGACCCCGCCATGAGTCGCCGTATAGATGGCGTCGGCACCCACCTTGGCGTAGTACGTGTTTGGCATGGGGTAGCCAAAGTACGCGACGCGACAGGCGAGCAAGGCGGTAAAACAGGCGACCGTCACCACGAGCGGCGGAAGGATTGCTCGCCATGAAGCTCTAATTCCAATGCCCGATGAAGCGTGCGAAATGAAAGCAACCAGGAGTATTGCGCCAGCAATTGCCACGCCCTCCGGACGCGCCAGTAGGAGTGCCACGATGGCAAGCGACAGGCGCCACGGCCAAGCTCGCGCCGTGATGGAAAGGGACTGGAGAAGCGCGACAACGATGCAAGCTGACCAGAGCGCGGTGTCCATCAAAGTGCCCAGAGTCCAAGCAAAATAGGAGGGCGACGCTGCCATCAACAGGGCGCTGGACAGGATCGCGATTGTCGTTCCACCCGCGCGTCGTGCAAGCTCGAGGCCGGCAAAGCATGCCGTGAACGTGAACAGAATGACGATCGCAAACAGAGGAATCATCGAGCTACTACCAGAGGCAAATACGAGTGCGCACACGAGGGTCCACGCCAGGGACGTAGAACCCTCGACCCGCTCGCCACCTGGCGTGTAGACATAGCCAT
The DNA here is from genome assembly GCA_035273265.1 of Polyangiaceae bacterium. GTDB lineage: Bacteria > Myxococcota_A > Polyangia > Polyangiales > Polyangiaceae > PMG-095. The sequence continues at coordinate 3,999 of DATEPG010000450.1, read as the reverse complement.
GACCCGCTGCGACGTTCCGCGCATAGACCATCGTGATATCAGCATCGTCGATGCCGTGTGCCGGCCGTAGCGCCAGGAAAATCACGACAAAAACCGCGAGTGTGAGGATGGCAGAGATCGAAACCGGGGATACGTCGCGAACTGACCAATGGCCTCGGGCCAGCAGCGATCGATCGACGGTTTCTTCGCTCACTTGTTCCTCGCTTTCAAAGTCACGTCTATGGCGCGGGTCGGACGACGCCGTTCTTTCCGAGCGCGGATACCAGCCACGGTTCCACTGCAACGAGCGCGAAGATGGCGCAGCGTCGACTGCTGAACGCCGTCCACGCAGGCGATCTTCGATCCGATTGGGTTCATTGGTTCATGGCAGCTCCTGAGTTCAACGCTTGCTCGAGCGTTTTGCGAACCAGCGTGAGCGGTAGCCGTTCCGCGCGCCGTTCACCCTTCACTTGGGGGCGCTTGAGCCAGAGCAGCCCGTCGGGATGATGCTTGGCAGATGTAACCGTTTCCATTCTCGAGAAGTGATCCAGAAATCGGGCCATCTTGCCGTCCGCCCCCAAGATCAGGGTGTCGTCGTCGACTTCACTGACGAACAAATTGCAGCCGATAATGAAAGAGCGCTCGCCGAGACTTCGGGTCTTGAGTACGACCGCGCCCTTGTTCGTGCGAGCTGCCGACAGCCTTTCGAAAGCCTCTCTGGCCTCGCTGCTCGTCGGATAGTGCAGCCAGCATTCCTCCGCCATCAGCGGCTCCGTGCGTCCGACTGGTGCGCCCAGGAGCTGCAGCAGCGCGCGGTAGTCCTTCGGGATGAACATCGCCTTGCCTCCGCGCTCTTCGTAGTCGCGCATGGGCTGTTGGCTCAGCGCCGAGCACAACGCCAAGACCGTGTCTTCGCCCGACAGAGCCATCGCCTTGCCGATGATCCGGTCGTGGGCCTGGTAACCGAAACGGATCGCGTTGCCATAGTGTTCGACTTCAGTCTGGTCGGGTTTGTTCGAAAAGGCAGAAGGTTCGTAGTGCCACCAATACTTGTGCTGGTAGTGCGCAGTCGCGTTGGAAAAAAAGACACCGATCTTCGGCTGCTGTGAGCTGCGCCAAAAATGCGCAAACACGTCCCACAACAGACGGTCGAGGATGGTCGCGCGACGCCACTTGGACTTTCCGCTGCTGAAGCGTTCATCCCACAGCTGTTTGACGGTTGCAGCGATCGAATCGCCGGACAAGCCGTGCGTCAGGAGGAAGCGCAAGGCCGCGAACGTGCTCGTGCTCTGGAGGCTGTCGCTACGCGCGTGATTGCCTACCGCAAAGCGGATGAACGCATGAAGCGGGCTAATTTCCTCGGATGGCGACTGGGACGCGGCCCAAGGATCGGGCAAGAATACGGATCCCTGCGTGTGCTTGAAGTTGACGTTCATGGGCGAGATCAAGAGCACGTTCTGATCCGCTCGCTCTTCCCAGAATGTCGCGTGGCGAAGCTTGCTCGCTTCGTCGAGGTCGACGATGCCGTGTTCCGCTAAAGGCACCCCGGTGTGCACCGTAACCCATTGGATCCAGGGCTCGAGAATCGCCTCGTTGGTGTGCGTGACGAAGGTGTCCGCTGCGTCACGTAAGCGCTTGAAGTTGGGCAAAATCCCCTCACCGATGAACTTATCGATGAGATCGGGGCAGAGTTCATTGAATTCCAGAAGGATCAACCTGCGAGAATCGGAATTGGTGGTTGTCATGTCTCCTGCGTTCTCCTTTGCGACCGGAAACCCACAGCGCGAGCAGGCCGCTTCAGCTGACCAAGCCAACGAGGCGCGCGCGGTGAATGAACTCGCCTTCGCTCGAAGGCGACGATTGGATTGCTTGCGCCTGCAAACCGGATTCTCCTTTTCGGCTTCGCTCGTTTCTAGGGCCACTCGGCGGCGCGATCAATAGTGCTGAGAGCGTCCTCACGCGCAGTCATTGGGCGCGAGCGAAATGCGAAAACGCCTCATTGAGTAGCGATCCAATGGAACAACTGAACGCGCCTCCTCCCATCACTGCAGCTTGCAGGCGCCCCTGTTGCTGGGCGGTTTCACGCAGTGCTCGACTCCGAGTCAATCGCTTCCCACAGCGAATGGCTGGCCCGCAAGTGGGACAGAATAGCTCGTTCGAGAGGCTATGTTTGATCTGGTGCTGCGCTCGACAGCTGACGTCCGCCAAGCCAAGAACGATTAGATTTCCAAGTCGACGACCATTCCCAGATGATCGGAGCTCAGCGTGTTCGTCACCCTGGCATCGAGGTAACGAATGGACTCATCGGCGATGATTCGGTCGATGCGCATCCACGGTCCGGTCCGGCCAACAGGGAAGGTGTAGCCGAACCCCCAACCGACCGCCGAGAAGGCATCCCGGTAGTCGTGAAAGGCATTCGCGAGGACCAGGCTCAGCTCGGGGAGGTTGGTGTCGCCTGCGATGATCACGGGATGGGCGGAGTCGCGCGCGTCGGCGACGACGGCCTCGAGCAGTCGTCGCCGACGGAGAGCATTCGCTTGCAGGTCGTCACGCACCCCGGGCCACCAAAGCTGCAAAGGTCCGCGTTCGAGCCCATGCCTGAGTCTCTCGAATACCTTGCTCGGTGACGGTGGATGGACGTTGTAGACCGAAAGTTCAGCGTTCGGAAGAAGCAGGCGGTAGCGCGCGTAGCGAGCTGGTTCATTGGTTGCGCCGTACACCGACAATGGCGGCATCGTGCTCGCGGCTATCGGGAAGCGGCTACCTATCACGAATTCACCGTCGACCCGCCACTCGTAACGGGGAAACTCTCGCTTCCACCAGGCTGCGGTTTGGCCGCCGGCTTCCTGCTGCACGATGATGTCGGCCTGCAACCTGCGCAACTCGGAGGACAATGAGCTCGCCCCCACGGAACCGTGAATATTCATGGTAACAATTCGCACCCTTTGGCGCCCAGGCGTCGCGGTCTGCTTCGTCCCGAGTTGCAGACCCGCGAGCGGGAACAGCCAAATGAGCAAAGCCAGGAGCTGCATCGCGAGGAGTGCCGGCCGACGGCGGACCAACAGCGCCAGGCCCAAGAACGGGAGGGGCAGCCCGAGCGGCCAACGTGGCAGATAGAGAGCCAGTGTCGTCACCCACCATCGTTCACCGACGAAGCGAAGCGCGAGGACGATCCCCAGCAGCAACGCTGGATAGCCGACCGCGAGCAAGCGGAGCCCGTACCCACCCGCCCCGCGCACTCTCCCTTTGCCTCGATTGCGGTTACGGCGAAAGCTAGCACCAACGGGGCTTTTCGACCGTGATTTCAGCAGAGAGTCGCGCATGAACTTGATCGGGTGCACTTCGAGGAGGCGTCAGCGGCGGCAAGCCCGGGACGAATCAGTGCACGGTATGGCATTTCTAGCGATTCTTCGCGCGTATGCCTGGGTCGTGTCCGTCGCGGACGAGAGTGCGGCGATCCTGCAGCACGCGTGCCCCGTCCGCGGCTCGACCACTGGTTGGGCTGCCTTATCCGTATTCGTGGACCTCCAGCGCGCTGCGGCCCGATGCGAGGAGTGCGCTGCTCTCCGCGTCCTTGATGGTTCAAAGCGAGATGAGTTGGCGAGCCGCGGGCTCACCTCTTATTGGGTTTGTCATCCCCCGCGGCAAGCCGTGGGCGTCTTCACTTGCAAACGGCGGGTGCGAGCGTGAACGTCCGCGCGGGGCCAAGCGACCCGTGCCAACTTTGGACTTGCCAGTGGTAAAGCCCGTTGTCGGACGTGATGCCGAACTGGGTGAGGTCCTCCTGGGTGATGCTCGACTTGCCAGTCCAACTGCAGAGCGGCGACGAGCCGCGGATTTTCTGGATGTAGTAAGCGTTGTCCGCGGTGGGCGGGTTGCCGTAGATGTAGATCTTCACTGGCGTCTCGCAGCCGCACGATGAGAAGCCGATCTCGGCAGGAAGCACGAGCGACGCGCCGTTTGCCGGCGCGATCGGCGTGAACTCACAGCCGCCGGTGGCGGCTTCCTGCAACGGAGAGG
>DATEPG010000449.1:0-10876 GCA_035273265.1 Polyangiaceae bacterium | reverse complement strand
CTCGTACTGAAAGACATCTGGGTGCAAACGCCACGTGATGAACTGCGCGGCGCGTTGTTCCTGGGCAACAGCTCGGCTAGTGGCGCGTTTTTGGTGAAACGCGGCAAGCTGAACCTAGGTCTGGAGCTCCGACCGGGCGCTCTAGACGTCAATCTGCGCGCCGACCCGGCATGGCTGGCGCGTTCTTTAGGGGAACTCGAGTCTGCCAACGTTCCCTGACGTGACTCGATTCAATTCAACAACTGCCGGAGGTCACCGTGTTCAATAACCTGTCTGCCCTCATCCTGTTCCTTGCTACCGTGCCTGCTTGCGAGACTCAGCGGACCGAACCCTCTATGACTCCGCCGGCACCCCACAGCCAGGTGAATGCGGCAACGCCCGCCGAGAGTGCGCCGTCGCAGCCGAGTTCGACCGCAATAGACACTGGGAGGTCGATGACCGTCGCCGGCTTGGCCACCTGCCAGCCCACGTCCGAGCTCACGAACACTGTCTCCCGAGCAATTCAGTTGGCCGACGCCGACGGGGACGGTCAGATTGTCCGACAAGAAGCACAATCGATGGCAGACCTGCTGGTCGGCGGGGCATTCTTCCGAGCTGATCAAGACGCTGACGGTAAAATTACTCCCGACGAGGGTCGTGCGACCCGGGCGGCGCTCCTTCACGAGCACCCGATCCTGGCAGCCACGCTGGCTCGCGCGCGTCAGATGACCGGCCAAGCGCCGTTCAAGACCCTCGCGCAGCTGCTCGATGTGAATTACGGCAAGCCACTCACGGTGGCAGAAGCTCGTTCTGCTGCAAAGACGGTCGTCGACGAATTCTACGGATTTGCCGATGGCGACAAGAATGGAGTAATCAGCCGAGGCGAGGCGTTGTCTGCGGGCAACCACGGTGCCCTAGCGCTCGGCCATCAGGCATTTGCGGCTGCGGATACGAACGACGATCGCTCCCTCAGTAGAAGCGAGTTCGAGCAAGCAGTTATCGCTTCCGCCAACCCGGTGTTCCAGTTGTTCGACACGGACCGGGACGAAAGATTGACGGAACAAGAGGCAGCCGCAGCGATCAACGCGGCGGGCTTACGTTTTGGCATGCCCCAGGTGCCGTCCAAGGGCTGACTCAGCAAGTAAGGAGAGAGTCATGGTCACTCAGTCGAGACTCACAGCATGCGCGGCACTGTTAATGCTGAGTTGTTCGAAAACCGCAGCTACGCCCGCCCAGGCTCCCGTGGCTGCAACACCACTACCAGAGCCGGTGCTCAGCTCACCCCCCAGCATTGCGCAACAGAAGTCACCCGAGCGTGGACTCGTGGTCATAGCTGCGGAAATCCGCACGGCATGCGCGCTGTCGGACAAGGATGCCTACTTCGACTTCGATTCCGCCAAGCTCGATGGCGCCGACAAGTCGGTGTTGCAGCGGGTCGCGGCATGTTTCAGTTCCGGCCCGCTCGCAGGCCGCTCGATGCGACTCATTGGACATGCGGACCCGCGCGGCGATACCGAATACAACATGGTGCTCGGCGGCTCACGCGCGGACAACGTGAAGCAGTACCTGGAAAACCAAGGCCTGAGAGGAAACCAGCTCGCCACGACGTCGCGTGGCGAGCTGGACGCGACCGGCGGCGATGAAGCAACCTGGGCACATGATCGCCGAGTCGATGTGCTCCTGGGCAAGTAGCGTCTACGCGAACGCCGGGGCAGAAACGCTCAGGCGCTTCGATTTTCGCTCCCCGAACTTGCGCTTGGTCTTGCTCATCGCACCGACTCCGTGCGCGCTGCCCCCGGCGTGTTCACACCCCCCTGAACGATGATTCGGGCTCAAGTGGCGACAGGTCTCGAACGAATCCCCCAGCTCGATGTCAATATAGCGCGCGTCGCCCCGGCCGAGGTCCGGCCAATCGGGGGAATACTCCCCGTCCGCGCCGGGCGATGGCAAGCTCACAGCATCCGATTGCTGCGGGTGTGCGCAGCCGAGCACGAACGCCAACGTAAGGCAGGAAACGAGCATGTTTGCGGTCGCAGCACACTTATCATGAGCTTTAGCTCCATGTGTTGAGTCGCTTAGGGACGGTACTGGAGTGCGTTGCACGGTCAGCGTTGCTTTCCACGCGCGATGGCCGCGCCGGGTTCTTTCGACACGCCACAGTTCGGCGCACGCCGCGCAACTGACGGAGAGGAGCTTCGCCTGCTCCACTGAGATGCGCTGATTGGATGCGGGACCGCGTCACGATTCTTTGAAGAGCGCGCAGCTCGCTTTCCTCGGTCCAGCGGGTCAACGTTCAGCCATAGCCGCGCTTGATTGCACAGCGAGTGCCAGACTCGAACACGAGCCACTGTTTCGTTTGGTGCCGAGTTGGCCGGGGATCGGCTGGTACTCGCACGCAGCGGCGTCGCCGGCTCGGCTATCGCAGCAACTCGCAGTCCTCTCGGGCGAGGCCTCGGTCCTCATCTTGCAGGGGTTTACTTCAACGTCGGGAATTACTCACCCGCTCGCTCGCGCGGCCCCCCGAGCGCTCGCGCGGACCGCGGCGCTGGGGAAATTTGCATAGCAAGGAGCTCGCCATGAACGCACAGACCGCTCACCGCCCGTACAGCATCATCGTTGGGCTCGACTATTCGGAGATGAGCCCCTTGGTATTGGAAGAAGCCGTTCGCTTTGCGGGTGCACACGACGTTAGCCACATTCACGTGTTACATGCGGCACCCAATACCAATGTGGCAGTGGGGCTTTTGAGTACCGCGGACCCGACGCTGCACACCGGGCCTACACCGGGAGTAAGCGTTCCCCTAACCGCAGCAGCATCCTCGCGCGATGTGCAGAGTTACGTGGAGAAGGTCCTCAGTGACCCGTCTAAGCGGACCAATAGCGACGGTTCGCCCGATAACATTCGTTGGACAATCCACCTGCGGCACGCTGAGCCGGCGCGTGCACTGGCGCAACTCGCCGCTGACATCGAGGCGGATCTGATCCTGGTCGGAACGCACGGGCGCCGTGGCTTAGCGCGCTTTCTTTTGGGTTCAGTGGCAGAATCCGTAATTCGATTGGCTCCTTGCCCCGTGCTGATCGTTCGCCCGCGTGGGGCGCAATCGGCAATGGAGAACGTCAAGATCGAGCCAGCATGCTCCGACTGCCTGGAAGCACGCCGGGCGAGCCAGGGCGAGGTCTTTTGGTGCGAACGTCACCGGGCCCACCACGAGCGCGCGCACACCTACCATTTCAGGCCGTTCCGCGATTCCCACCAATCCGGCCTGCTCATCCACCCGACCGAATGAAGAAAGGCTTTGAGCTCTCTACGCAAACCGGCCCGCAGCCGGCCACCAACGTGGGCGGCTCGTCGCCTGCGGCACAAGCGTTTCGGGCAATCTGCACTCGGCGTACCGCCGCGGTCGTTTGGCACGCACGATGCTTTGCGTTGGCTCAAGACCCGAATTTCGATTGGAGGAATCACAAAATGGCCAAAGATCCTGTGTGCGGAATGTCCGTCGACGAGGCGACCGCAATCAAGGCAGAACGAGACGGCAAAACCTACTATTTTTGCTGCGAGAGCTGCCGCCAAAAGTTCATGTCTGGCTCTGCCTCGCCAAAGGAATGACGTGCTTCCCGGGCCGCTGCATCCAGATGGCGGTGCAGCACCCGGGCAGTCATTTATGCACATCAGGGATGTTGGGTCACGCTAGCGCAGCACCTGGGAGCGCTGTTCGCCACCGCCACTTCGGGGCCTGGTACTCGTGCGCTTTGGAACATCCCCTGCCGTAACCGGGGCGCCGCATCTGCCCGGCGTATCGTACAAGGTAAGCTGGTTTCGGACTTCCCGCGCACCCCGCACGCTCTCGGCGATGCGCCCGGCGATCGCGCGCGCTTGGCGGGACCGAACGCAACCAGTGAGCGTCACGATCCCTTCCCTTGCGCTGGCTGCGATGCTCGAGGAACCGGCGAGCTCGATTTGCAGGATGGCCCGGTTCACGTCGGTCGTCAGGTCTTTGTCGGGGCGCTGCTCGAATCGGACCGCAACGTGGTCGTCCACCGCGCGGACTCCGTTCACGCTTTGCGCCAGCCGGGCTGCGCGCCCCTTGGCGAACAGAGTGTCCACTTGACCGGTAAGCTCGACAATGCCCCGCTCGGTAGTGGCTACGATGAGCGACGCATCGATGCCAGGCCCCTCGCGTAGGCGGCTCAGTACCGCCTGGTTGATGGCCGAATCACTGATGGCGGTCGATGCAGGCTCAGCTGCGGCCCGAGTCGTGAAGCGGCCATCGACAGCCTTGTCCCGTTCACAGCTCGCCAGCAAGAGCGAGGCCGCGATGATGCAACGACACCAGGTTAGGACGCACGCAGACGGCATCGACGACCTCCGCGAGCAATCGGCGTCGCACTGCCTCCGAGACGCATGAAGCTCTGCTTTGTGGCGATCAAGCGCTGCCGGAAGGCGAAAATACGAAGCAGCAAAGTGCCCCTGCGCGCCGCCGCTGAATCCTTCTGCACGTACAAGACGAGAGCGACTCTTTTGGTACCCGTCGTACCGAGTGGGTGCCGCATATGAGGTGGCGATTGCACGCCCATGCCGACATATTGCGGCGTGATTGCACCGCCGGAGCACATGTCAGCTAGCCAGCCACGAGCGAGCCGCGGCGAACAAAGGGTCGCGGTTCCCAACGCTTGTTTGATCCGCACGATCCTGGTCTCCTCTTACCAACGCCGCTCGTCCAAGCTGCAAAAAGCGATCCCCCAAGGGCTGCGTCAGGTGAGTAGCTACGACCGCTTGGGTGAATCCCGAAAGACAGCGTGGCCAGCGATCCCACAATGACCATGCAGGTGCGTGAACCATGCAGGTGTGTGAATGGCAGCAAAGTCGAAGCACTTGGCCGGGGGTGGCACGATTATGGGACGTTTTAGCTGTATGACCGCGTGTCAGACGAGTCTCGCTCAGCGGATCTATACTGAGCTCGCTCGGTCCGCTGACTCGCTTGGTTTTCGCCTCGCCGCTGTTAGCATTACAGAATGTCGCGCCCGATCGAGGACTATGCGTTGATTGGAGACTGCCAAAGCGCGGCGCTGGTCGCCTCCAACGGTTCCATCGACTGGCTCTGCCTTCCCCGATTTGATTCCGATGCCTGCTTCGCCGCGCTCTTGGGCGGCCCCGAGCACGGGCATTGGACGCTCGCACCGGCGGGAGCAATCAGGAAGACCACACGCCGCTATCGGCCTGGCTCGCTCGTGCTCGAAACCCGACACGAGACGGATACCGGAGTAGTCGTTGTCGTCGATTTCATGCCTCTTCGCGGTGAGGAGCCAGACCTTGCCCGCATCGTGATCTGCGAGCAAGGCGAGGTCCGCATGTCGTTCGAGCTGGTGCTGCGCATGGGCTACGGCAACGTCGTCCCCTGGGTACACCGCCAAGACGGCAGGCTCGAAGCGATAGCCGGACCAGATCTGCTCCGACTTACTTCGCCAATCCCCACGCACGGTGAGAATCTGACCACGCTGGCCGAGTTCGACGTGCGAGCCGGTGATCGCGTCCCGTTCGTGCTCACTTGGTTCCCGTCGCATACGAAGGCCCCGACGCACTGCATCGACGTCGAACGCGCGTTGCTCGAAACGGATGCCTTCTGGATAGATTGGTCATCGCGCTGCAAGGAGCACGGCCCTTATACGGAGCAGGCGCGCCGCTCACTGATCACGCTCAAAGCCTTGACTTACGCGCCCACGGGCGGCATCGTCGCGGCACCCACCACGTCTTTACCCGAGGTCATCGGCGGCGCGCGCAATTGGGACTACCGCTACTGTTGGATCCGTGACGCGACATTCACGCTCTACGCGCTGATGGATGCTGGTTATGTGGAGGAAGCCGGCGCCTGGCGTCAATGGCTTTTGCGGGCAGTTGCGGGCACACCGTCTCAACTGCAAATCATGTACGGCATCGCTGGTGAGCGGCGGATCCCGGAATTGGAGCTCCATTGGCTCCCTGGATATGAGGGCAGCCGCCCCGTGCGGATCGGCAATGCCGCGTCCGATCAGCTACAGCTCGACGTCTGGGGTGAGCTGATGGATGTTTTTCATCTCTCACGAGAGATGTCCATTGCGAGTAGCCGCGACGGCTGGAGTTTGCAGGTAGCTCAGGTGAGCTATCTCGAAACGATTTGGCACGAGCCAGACGAAGGGATTTGGGAAGTGCGCGGTCCGCGGCGCCCGTTCACCCACTCCAAAGTCATGGCCTGGGTCGCAATGGACCGCGCCGTCAAGGCCGTCGAGCTTTACGGGTTGGAGGGGCCGCTCGAACGCTGGCGCGCCTGTCGCGACCAAATTCACGCGACCGTGTGCCGTGAGGGATTCGACGCAAGACGTGGCTCTTTCACCCAGTATTTCGGCTCCGAAGAGGTCGACGCCAGTCTGCTCATGTTGCCGCTCGTCGGCTTCCTGCCAGCGGACGACCCCCGCATCCTCGGCACGGTCCGCGCGGTCGAGGAGGACCTGCTCCAAGACGGACTCGTACGCCGCTACCGCCCCATCGTTGCAGTGGATGGTGTTGGAGGCAATGAGGGGGTGTTCTTGCCGTGCTCGTTCTGGCTCGCGGACAACTACCTGCTGCAGGGCCGAGAGGCCGAAGCTCGTGCGCTGTTCGAGCGACTATTGGGGCTTTGTAACGACCTCGGGCTACTCGCCGAGGAATACGATCCAGTTGCCAAGCGCCTAGTCGGCAACTTCCCCCAGGCGTTCTCGCACGTGTCGCTGATCAACACCGCGCGAAATCTTAGGGACACTTCCGGCCCCGCATCCCATCGAGCCTCGCAGTCGGGTCCGGGACGCACGAAAGTCGGGACGACGGACGACCAGCTCCGAAGGCCGCGCTCCAAATAGCCCGGGCTCATGACCAGGGCGCGCGCCTCCCTCGTCACCTCGAACGGCAGCTGATGACGTGGAGAGCTGCAAAAACGCGAAGGTGTGCGGCGGGCTCTCTTGCCCCCGTCGGAGGAACCAGGGATTCGCCTTTTGTCATCCAAAAGCATTGCGCGGAGCTCCCAAGCCGCGCATGCGCGTGAGCACACATCGATGTCGACGCCGGTTCTCGTCGTCACCGTCGCTCGAATGCCGCGGTATCCCTGCCGCGCCTGCCGGTGACCGCGCCCAACGCAGTGCCTATCAGCGCCCCGACGAGCGGCGCCAGGGCGCCCTCAGTCTTTGCTCCGAGATAGCCGCCGGTGATTCCGAAAAGAACCACGAAAAGCACCTCATGGCCGGAGCGCACCTCAGCGTGCTGGTCAGGTGGGTCAGGCTGGCGAACTGCCGCGCTATCCAACGGCCGTTTGCAGCGATGAGGACCTTACCGACAGGAGGGCTGAGTCTTCGTCGACCACGAGGACCGAACACGGAGCGTGTCGAAGTACGGCCGCCGTTGTCGGGGAAGTGCGACCGGGGCGATGCGCCGTGCCGACAACCACCAGGCTCGCATCAATGCGAGCTGCAATTTGAGGAACCAAAGAAGGACCGTCGCCCTCGGCGACGTGCACGTCCGCTTCGCTGCGCCTACGGCGCAGTTCGGCACGCAATGCCTGACGGGTCTCGACCACTCGTGGACGTTGACCGAGCGTGTGAACCGTTTGGACATCGCGATCGTGGAGGCCGATGGTTCGGGAGTGCGTGAATCCAGCATCGATCGCGTGGACTGCCGTCAGCTTCGCGTTCGAGGACCGAGCTTCGGCGATCGCGGCATCGAGTGCAGCCGACGAACCGAACGGCTGATCGACTGCGACCAAGATCCGCTCGGACGTGCTACCCCGTCGAGTGAAAAGAACCGGCGCTCGGACGCCCTCTACGACGCGCTCCGAGTCGTATCCCAGCAGGGTATGCCCGACCCCGTGGTGCATGTGAGTACCGACCACCAAAAGAGCCTGTCGGGCCACAGCTAGCCGCGCGAGCACCGAGTGGGGCAAACCGTGACTGAGCAGGACTTCGTACTCGTTCTGTCGGCGCCCCGTCAGCGCGGTGAATTGCTGCCGAATGACCTCGCAAAGCCGTTCCATTTGATCCCCGTCGCTCACGGCCCTCCACAGCAGGGGCGACATTGCATGCACGACCGTGATCGGTACTTCGTCGCGTGTTGCCCGTGCTTCTGCTTGAACGAGGGCGTCATCCGACGCCTCCGTGAGATCCGTGCCGACCATTATGGGACGTTTCATTCCGGCTCCTTGATGATAGTTGGACACAGCGCGCGTATTCGTCCCGCCCGTCCGCATCGGGTGCCGCAGGACGAGGGTGCCATATCCTTCGATGCACTACTCGTGCCACGCCAGGCACGCTGCAAAGCGGAAGCGTAGCGTCGTGCTCTCAAAACGATCGATGGGGGCCACCCGAGTCAAGTCGACACACGCCGAGTCGTTGCGACACGGCGCCTCCGTCGGTGGCGCACTGTGATGGGAAATATCGAGCTCGACGCAACCGGTTCTGCGCTCATGCGCGGAATGGCGCCGCAACCTAGATGACCCACGGCCTTTGGCACATCTTTGCGAACAACGACGATCAGAATCAACCGGGCTCGAGCGGCGGTAGATGCTGACTTTAAGTCACCCGGCAGGAACACGATCTCGTCCGCAGCGAGCGAAGTCGCGCATTCAACCCCACTCGACAACTTCTTTGGCGGAGCTGCGCTGAGCCATCGCTTTTTTCTGGCCGCGAAGACCCCGTCGTCAATCCACGCGAACAACAGCGCTTTGTATGGAAATCGACAGGAACCCGAACGGGATGATGACGTCCTTGCGGTAGATGGCGAGCTCGTCGTAGTAGCCTTTGAAGCGACGAGGTGCCACAGCATCGCGATCGCGAAGGTTGGGATGAGGTAGGAAAGAGCGCCGATAGAGATGCGTTTGGTCATGCTTGTTGCCTCGGCTTGAGGAGCTCGTGCAGTTGCTCGACGGCGCCGGCCCGGCCTCGCGCGTGCTGCGCGTTGGCATCGGCACGTTCGAAGCGCTCGTGCAAGATGAGTAAATCGCTACCGTCGCCGCTCGGTGTGATCGTGTCGGGCGCAGGTGTTGGCCAGCGCCCGACGACCTCGGCGCTATCCCCCCTCAGTGTCGCCGTCCGGCGAGTTCGTCGTCGCGCGCGCCAGTCAGCGCGCCAGGGTCGATCGCGGCGATTACGAGCTCGGCAACGTCAGATGCGGAGCGCGGAGGCAGGGAGGTGCGCTGCTGCTCGATCACCCGCTGAGCGGCCTCGATTCGCTGGATGAACGCGCGCGCCTCCGCGAACGATATCCCATTTCTGGCGAACATCGGCTCGTCTTGCCGTACGCGACCCAATCGAAGTGCGACTGGAACGCGCCGGTTGCACTGGCAGTTGGCGGCTTCGGACACCACCCCGCAATGTGCGCGCGTGAAGGTCTCGATGGCTTCACGCGCGCGCTGCAGACGCTTGCGGAATGCGGCGGGATCAAGGTCGAGTGCCTCCGCGGCTTCGGGTGCGGATAGGTCCATGATCTCACCGAGCACGTAGGTCAAACGGTGGGGCCTATCGAGACACTGGAGCATGCCAAGCGTGCAGCCGATCTTCACCTCTTCCGTGAGTACCGAGTGTTCCCCATCGGCCGGACCCGCCGTCGACTGTCCGTCTGCCAAATCGTCTCCGAAGGACGCGAAGGTAATACCCCGCCCTTCGACGCAGCTCTTCTTGAGGTCGAGCAGGTAATTCGTCGCAACGCGGAAGGCCCACGTCTTTAGCTGGCTCTGGAAGTCGAACTGGGACAATCGAGCCACGACTCGGACCAGGATCTCCTGAGTGGCATCCTCGGCGTCTTGTCGATGCCACAGCATTCGCAGCGCTAGAGCATGGACCGACGGCTCTAGTCCTCGGACTAGAGCTGCCACCGCATCGCGGTCGCCATCCACGGCCAGTCTAGCGAGTGCTTCGAGCGTCGGAGCGCCCGAGTGCCCCAACGTGCAAGTTCATGGCCTAGCGAAGGGCGCGTACCGCCGCCTCGAGGGCGTCCGCGACGGCACGCACGCGGGGGAGATCGCGCCGGCCGCTCGTCGTGAGCACGTAGGCAGGTCGCTCTCCGAAGCGCCAACCTGGCAGCACGTGTACCAAGGTCTTGCGTTTAACGGCTTCCGCCAGCTCTTGCTCGGGCCGCACGCCAATGCCCAGCCCTGCGTAGGTCGCGTCGCCCAAGATGCGACTGTCATCGCATTCGAACGCGCCGCCGACTTTGGCCGTGACCTGCTTGCCGCGCGCGCCGGTCAGGGTCCAGGTGCTCTGCGGGACCTCGCCCCGGAACCGCAGGCACGCGTGGCTGCTCAGCTCGCCGGGGGAGCGCGGTAGGCCGTGCTTCTTCACGTAGCTCGGCGCTGCGGCAAGGCCCCAGCCGTGCACGCCGATCTTGCGACAGACGAGAGCCAGACTGTCTGGCGGCCGCTCCGTGATGAGCGCCACGTCGATGCCCGCCTCGCCGGGTAGGTACGCGGAGTCGATCCTCAGGTCGAGACGGAGACCGCGGTTCTCCGCCAGCAACTGCTCGAGCCGCGCCAAGAGCTCACGTGTCACGGCCGCAACCGGAAGCGCCAGGCGCACCTCGCCTTCGATTCCCGACTGCGTTTGCTGGACGTCAGCCTCGGCCCGCAGCAGCTCATCGAAAATCAGCACTGCCTTGCGATAGAGCCGAAGTCCGGCATCCGTAGGTGCGCAGCGTCGCGTCGTGCGTTCCACGAGCGTGACACCCAAGGCCAGCTCGAGCTGCTGCAGCCTTCGGCTCACGGCATTGACGGTGACGCCCTGCTGGCGCGCTGCCGCGGTGAGCGACTTGCCCTCCACCACGGCCACGAGAGTTGCGAGATCCGGCAAAGAATCGATCGGCATCCCTGGATTATCACGCATTCGGTGACAATTATTCCATATATTG
>DATEPG010000448.1:0-9850 GCA_035273265.1 Polyangiaceae bacterium | reverse complement strand
TCCCCCGCCTCGAGCACCTTCCCGCCACCGCCGCGCACCGACACGACCGTCGGTGACTATACGGATCTCGGAAGACCTGTGAAATGGGGCGGGATTTCGATCCAGCGCGCCTGGCTCGAGCACACCTTTCACCCAGCGCTGACCGTGCGCGTGGGCGCGTTCCTGACGCCCTATGGCATTTGGAACGTCGACCACGGTTCGCCCGTGATTATCGGCGTGCGTCGCCCGTACATCATCGGCGAGAGCTTGTTTCCCGAGCATCAAACGGGTGCCGAAATCTACGGTGCCTGGAACTTCGGCCCTTCCCAGGTGGGCTACCATCTCACGCTCTCGAACGGACGCGGCCCGATCGACTCGTATCAAGACCTCGATAGCAACAAAGCGATCGGCGGGCGCCTCATCTTCAAGCACGACAGTTCGAGTTGGGGCACGCTAACCGTCGGTGCATCCGGCTACAAGGGCACGTACACCGATAGCACGCACGTGCTTACTCCGAGCTCGACGGGCAAACTCGTCGCCACGAATCCCATCTCGGCCCAGTACAAGGAGCTCAGTCTCGCGGCAGACGTCAAGTGGGAGCTGGGCGGCGCTGTCGTACAAGGCGAGTTCGTCATGAACGATCGCGCGTATCCGGATAATCTCCGCCCGCCGCTCTACCCGGTCGCTGGTGGGCCTCCGGGGGTCACGCCGGACAACCGCCGCTATGGTGTTTACGGGATCGCCGGCTACCGCTTCCCATTTCTCGGCACCATGCCCTTCTGGGGGGCCGAGTACTACGATGTGGGTGTGTACGCTTTCACCGGTCCGGTGGGGGCGACGTTTGGCGGTTTGAATGTTCGACCCACCGCGCGCGTTGTACTCAAGGCTCAGTACACGTACTCTTGGTTCAGCAAGTGGCAGGGGCCTGATCTGGGACACTTTAGCGGCCTCGACCTCCAAGCAGCGTGGAGCTTCTGATGAAAACCAGACGATCCTTTTTGACTGTGTGTTTGGGTGTTTCGTGCCTGGTTGCCGGCTCGGGTATCACAACTCCAGTGGGAGCAGGCGAGGCGAAGACCAAGCTTGCCATCGTCGTGTCGAAGGATAGCCCAGTTTCCGAGATCTCCTTTTACGAGCTGAAGCGCTTGTACATGGGCGAACAAATCAACGCTTCAGGCAAGCGGCTCTTGCCGCTGAACCTGACGCCCAACTCCCGCGAGCGCGGCGCGTTCGACAAGACCGTGCTCAGCATGTCGCCCGAGGCCATCGCCCGCTACTGGGTCGACCGCAAGATCCGCGGTGACTCGGGGCCACCCAAGACGATCGAACCTCTGGATCTGCTGCAGCGGGTGGTGGCTCGGCTCGATGGCGCCATCGGTTACGCGCCGCTGAACGCGATCCGCCCGGAGCTAAAGACCCTGCGCATCGACGGCAAAGCTCCGGGGGACGTCGGCTATCCGCTCGAATTTTGAGCGATGACTGCTAGCTGCCGTTGTTCATTCGATCCGCGACGCCGCGGGTCGAATGAGCGGGGCTGAGCGTCGAACCAAACGTGGGATCCGCATCTGAAAGGGGGCGCGGTGATCGGCGTTGTCGTCCGGGGTGAGAAACTCCGCGACCCATCCCGTGGCCTCTAGCTCGCAGGCCAATGGCTTGAGCGGCTTCGCGCGCGGCACGCAGCCACGTCCAGAGAGCTGGGTCACGTAGTCGCGATCGACACTGAGCGTGGTGCCGTCCTCGAGAGGCTTTCGAAGCCGTTCACGAATCGCTCTGTCGCTTGGCCGTTCTGGAGACAACAGGCGCTGGTGGTGTAATTCTGCTGCCCAGGGACACCAAAACCGCCGCGGCGGCCTGGCTACCCGCGTCCGCCGGACATTTTTGAACCGCGCGGCCGTCCAGAGGGCACATACTCCATGCCAGCGTTCTTCTGACTCTGTCACCCCAATGGCCCTACGATCCGATGAAAGAGCTGCAGTCTCACTCGCCGCAGCCACAGCCCACGAAGTCGGGAGCGGGTCCCAGCGATGCGGCTCTCGTGCTGGCAGCACGCGCCGGCGAGGAATGGGCCCGAGAGGCGCTTTTTCGGCGCTACGTACGGCTGGCGCTGGGCCTGGCTTACCGCATCCTGCCGCGCGACGCCGACATCGACGATTTGGTGCAGGACAGCTTCCTGAGCGCGTTCCAGCGCCTGGATCGCCTGAGCAATCCGCAAGCGTTTCAAGCTTGGCTGTCAGCCATCGTCGTTCGCACGGCTGGCAAGCGTTTGCGTCGACGCCGGCTTCAGGTTCGACTGGGCCTGGTGCGGAGCGAACCGCTCGATGTCGACCAGGTCGTGTCGCGGAGCGCTCCGCCGGACGTCGCTGCAGAGCTGCGAGCGGTCTACGGCTTGCTCGAGAGGTTGAGCGTGGAAGAGCGCATCGCGCTCGTGCTCAGGCGGGTCGAGCGACTCGAAATCCCCGAGATCGCCGAACAGATGGGGCTCAGTACATCTACCGTGAAGCGGCGGCTGAGTGCTGCGGAGGCTCGCCTGGAAAGGGCGATTAAGCCATGAACACGCCTCCCAACCGCTACGTGCAGCCGGAAGTCAGCGAGGCGCGCGTCGAGCGCCTTTGGCAAAACGTGGCACAACGTGTCGAGGCGCGCCCGAGTCGGGTCTGGCGTTGGGCGGTGCTGGGCACGGCTCTGGCGGGCGTTGCGGCGGGCGGGATCGTCTGGCTCAAAACGCCGCCTTCGGCGGGCCCGGCTTTGGGCGGAAGCGAGCGCGCCGTGCTGGCCGACGCCAAGCTCGAAACCAAGAGCGATGAGCTCGCGGTCACGTTAGGGGACGGCTCGTCCGTCAAGCTGGGCTCGCAAAGCGAGGTTCAGGTGCGCAGCGGGCGCTCGTCGGCGATCTCGCTCCAGCTGGCGCGGGGCGAGCTGTGGTGCGACGTCACGCACCGCGAGGAGCGGAAGTTCAACGTCGTTGCCGGCGATGTGGAAGTGCGCGTGGTCGGGACTCAGTTCAAGGTGAAGACCACGGCCGGGTCGAGCCCGCGCGTCGAAGTGAACGTCACGCGCGGCGTGGTCGAGGTCGTGAGCGCGCGTCGCCCCGGGATCGTGGCCCGCGTTGCAGCGGGTCAAAGCTGGATCCAAGAGGCCGAGGTCGTCGTCTCTCAGCCCGACCCCGCCAAAGCGGCCGGGTCGGACAGCGTCGAGCCGGCGAAGCGCGATGCGCCGCAGCCGTCCGCCACGCCGGTAGCTCGCTCGGGACGCGAGCTGTTCGAAAAGGCCGGTGAGAGTCGGCGCGCTGGGGACGCCGCGGCGGCGGCTCACGCCTACGAGGAGCTGCTCCGCCTACATCCGGGCGATGGACGCGCCAGCTTGGCGGCGTTCGAACTCGGACGTCTGCGCATGGATCGCTTGGGCGATCTGTCCGGCGCAATCGCGGCACTCGAGCGGGCCGTGGCCATGAACATCGGGCCGAGCTTTCGTGAAGACGCGTTGGCGCGGCTGGTCTCGGCCTACGCTTCACAAGGCAATCTCGCCGCTTGTAAGCGCGCGCGGGATCGCTACTCGTCGAGTTATCCGGCGGGGGTGCACGCGGCTGCAGTCGCGAATCGTTGCGGCTCGCATTGATGACCTGTTAGGTTCGAGCTGCGTGAAGCAGTGTTCGGCGCTCGTCACCTGCCTGCCCATCCTGGCATTGCTTTGCGTGAGCGAAGCCCGCGCCGAGAGCGAGTGCTCGGGAGCCAAACCGTGGGTTTCCGTCTCGGGAAACCTGCCCGCGGCCTTTGTCGAGGCGGTCCGTTCCGATCTGCGCGCCGGGCTCGCCCCGAGCAACATCGATGTGTGTGACGCGCCTACTGACGGCAACGCCCCAGAGCCGCTCGCCCGCGTCGTTCTGGAGCAGATCGGGTCCGGGAGCGCGCGCTACAGTTTGGACGTGACCGACTCTGTCACGCAAAAACGCGTCGGACGTGACCTCACGCTCGACAAGCTCCCTGCCGATGGTCGAGCGTTCGCTTTGGCCGTGGCGGCGGATGAGCTGCTTCGCGCCACTTGGGCCGAGCTGGCCCTGCGCGGGTCCAGCCAAGAAGCCGCGGCTCCGCCCGAAGTGCGCGCAATTGTCGAAAAGTCCGGGCAGCCGCCGGCACCGCCGCGACGTCCGGTGGGGTTCGGCGCTCGGTTGGGCTTCGAACACTTTTTGGGCGGCCAGACTCACTACGGCGTCGACCTGTTCGGGGTCGTGCCGCTGGCCGGGGTCGCGGGTGGCTTCGTGGCGCTCGGCGCTCGCCGGGCACTCTCCGAGCAAGCGCTGAACGGTTCGATCGCAGCGAGCGCGTTGTCGGCTGAGCTCGGGCTTTCGCTGGCCTTCGTGCAACGAGGGGGGTTCGAATTGAGCGCTTTCGTTTCCGGGCGCCTGCTGCGGGTGAACTTCGAACCCGAAGCGGAGTCGGGCGCTGCCGCGAGCGCCGCGCACGGGCTGGCCGTGACTTCGCGCGTCGGCCTGGGCCTGGCTTTTGGCAGACTCGGAGTGCTTCGCTCGTACTCGACTCTCGGTGCGGGCCTGCCGCTCAAGTCGTTCTCCGCGGCGGATACACAGACCACCGTCACGGGCGTCTCCAAGCTCGAGCTGTTCGCTTCTACCGGCCTGGCGCTGGAGTTGCCATGAACCGGAGGCTAGCGCTGGGCTGCCTCTTGCTGGGGCTAGGGCAGGGGTCGTGTCGCGAGGTGGTCGAGGTGCTGACCGCAGCCGGCGGCGCTGACGGCGGACCATCGCCGAGCGCGGGCGCTGCTCAGGCCGGCAGCGTGGACGGGGGCTCGGGGGGCTTTGCGGGGGAAACGCCAGGCAACGGTGGTGAGCCTGCGAGCGGCGGAGCGCGGCCTACCGATCCATTGCTCGGCCTCTTCGTCGACGCGGGGGATGCGCACGGCTGCGCCACTCGCTATGGCGCCCTGTACTGCTGGGGCGCGGGGGCTGACGGGCGACTGGGCCTGGGCGACACGGACGAACGCGACACACCGACTCGCGTCGGCAGCGACGCGGATTGGCTCACGGTTGCGACCGGTGTCGCGCACACCTGCGCGCTCAAGGCCGACGGCAGTGTCTGGTGTTTTGGTTCGAACACCGTGGGCCAGCTCGGGCAAGGCACGACCGTGGCTTCGAACCTGCCGCGCCTGGTACCGCTCCCGGGCAAAGTCCTGCAGCTGAGCTCGGAAGCCAACACCGCGTGCGCCGTGCTCGCGAGTGGCGAGCTCTATTGTTGGGGACGCAATTGGGAAGGCAACATCGGCCTGAACGACACTCACCCGGGCGTCGATCAGCTCTCGCCCGTGCCCGCCGGCAGCTCTCGCGACTGGAAAGTCTCAGGTACGGGTGATGGCCACACCTGCGGCATCCGCGGCGTTGGGCTGCTTTTCGGCTGGGGACGAAACACGGCGGGCAATTTGGGCCTGGGTCAGAACAACGACCTGCAACGCCGTTCGGCGACTCGAATCGGCAGCGACGAAGACTGGCTGAGCGTCGTCTCCGGGCAAGACTCGAGCTGCGGTCTGCGCCTCGGCGGCAACCTGTATTGCTGGGGCGGCAACTCGTCCGGCAACCTCGGCCTGGGCGACCGCGATCAACGCCTCATTCCGAATCAAGTCAGCGCGGGTCGTGTTTGGACTCAGATCGCGATCGATACTTTTCACGGCTGTGGCATCGACGCGGACCACACTCTCTATTGCTGGGGCCGCGGCATCGAGGGACAGCTCGGCACCTCCGACAACGAACAACGCCTCGACCCAGAATCGATCGGCTCAGGCTATGCGCAAGTCGCCGTCGGTCGCATGTTCAGCTGCGCCGTCACGCTCGTGGGCGCGGTGCTGTGCACGGGCGAAAACGTCGCCGGCCAACTCGGCCTGCCCGGAAAGATGCGGAGGAATGCCTTCTCCGAGCTCTCCTTCCCGTGATTGCTCGGGTTTGGCCTAGCCCTGGATCCCCGGCAAAATCTGGCCGATGCTCGAGAGATCGTAGTCGGTGGGCCACGCGCCGGGGTCGCGGCCGTTGGTGCTGGTCGAGCCGTAGCCGGCTTGCCCGCCGCGTTCGTAGTCTGCCGGCGAAAGCCCCATGGCTTGCAGGGCCGTGACCAGGAAACGATTGTGCGGAATGCCTTTGATCACGTTGCCGTCTTCTTGCGAGAAGTAGGCGCGGCCGTCCCAATCGATGTAGTCCAGGTAGCGACCGGTCTTGATGTAGCCGCCCGCGCTGCCCGCCAGCAGGCACGGCACGCTGTAGGCGATGTGGTTGAAGCCGAGCTCGTTGCCCCAGTAGACCAACGAACTGTCCAACAGGGTTTTGCCGCCTGCTTCCGCGACGTCGAGTTTCTCGAGCAGCTTGGCAAATAGCTCCTGAGCGATCCAATTGTTGATCCCCGAAAGCATGCGACGCGAGTTCTCGTTACCGAAATCGTGAGCTAGGCCGTGCCAGGTGCCTCCGCTCGCGTCTTCGGAGTGGTAGTGGCCGACCAGCTTGGCGTTGCTCGGATCGGGACCGGGTCCGAGCGCCTTGTGCACGCCGATCGTGACCAGGCGTGTGCGATCACAAGCAATGCCGGCCACGACCAAGTCGAGAAATAGGTCCCATTTCTTCTGAATATCGCTGGGATCGGTGCCGCTGTTGTTGTCGAGCGAGCCGGGATCGGCGGGTTTGACGCAGGAAAGCTTGACCGTGGTGCTGAGCTTGGCTTCGACCTCCGCGAGAAAGCCGATGTGCTGCTCGACCTTGGCCCGGTCATCCGCCGATAGCCGCGGACTTTGCTTGAGCGACCGGTACTGCTCGATGACTTTGTCGACTAGCAGCGCGTCCGGATCGGCCATGGTGGGCCCTGGGCTCGGCCCGGTCATCACGCCTGCAAATAAGTCATTGAAGACGTCGCGCGGATTGGTGCGCGTCTTCAGTTGTTCGACCGCAGCCCCTGATTTGCCGCCATCCGAGTAAGACATGGCGTCGACCACGCCCTGTGAGATGTGCAGTGAGCGCTGCCCGGGTGTGCCCTGATAGAATTTGGGCGAGTAGGCCAGCACTTGGTCGATGGTCGGCACGTCCGTCAGTGTGTCCGCGTCGCAGGGAGTTGCTTTGGTGCAAGAGGAGAAGTTGCCCAACAGCCCGCCGTAGTTGTGGTTCACCGAAGGCAAGAAGTCCAAGCCTCGGATCAGCGTCAGCTTGTCCAAGAACGGATTCAGCTTGGGGCCCAAGATCCCCGAAATTCCCCGATCGGTCTTGAAGTCGGCCAGCGGGGCCCAAGTATAGTTCGAGCCCGAGACGAGCTTTTGGGTGAGCAAAGTGGAGCCGTCTCCGCGGCTGTCTTTGTATTTCGAATTCTTCAGCTGATAGCCGTTGCCCGTGAATGTCGGGTACCACTGCTTGATCAGTTGGGTGCTGAAGCTCTTGAACACGATCAGGCGCTTGGCTGCGCTCGCGGCCTGCGCTCCCGCCGCCTTGGGCAGCAGTGATTGCAAGAACGGGAGCGCGAGCAACGCTCCTCCCGCGCCGCGCAAGAAGAGTCGCCGTGACACGCCGTCTCGGATCAGAGCCTTCATTGGGGGCCCACCTTTCGCTGAAAGAAGCTCGAGTATTTGGCCAAGCGCCGGAACACGCCGCCGAGACCGACTGCCGGATCTTTCAGGCCCGCTGCCAAGTCTTGCACCACGCACTCATCGTACGTGCTCGGGCTTGCAGCGCGGCGGACCGAAAATTCGAAATAGCGCTCGGCCAAGCAGGCCTCGATCTTGTGGCTCTCTAGCAAGCGTTGGTTCAATTCGGCAGCGTTCGACACCTGGCTCAGATCGTCGCGCGTGATTTGGGGGACCGTGCGGGTATCGATGGCCAGCTCGGCCAGCTTGTCGCCCGTCTTTTCGTCGAACACCTGCTCGACATTGCGAAAACGGCCCAGAGCGTCGAACGACTCGAGCGCGTAGCCGATGTCGCTGAAGCCGCCGTGGCAGCCCTGGCACAAGGCCTTGCCCTCGACCTTGGCCTGAAAGCGTTGTCGAGTCGTCTCGGCGCTGCTCGGCATTGGAGGGTCCAGCGAGCCCGGGGGGAGCGAATTCGGATCGGGCTGCGGTAGCGGGTCGCACAGCAGCGTGCGTCGCACGAAAGCGCCGCGGTGAAACGGGTTGGTCTGTTCCAGGTTCGACACGAGCAGCGCGGCGCGCTGAAGCAGTCCCACGCGCGTCGGCGGCAGCTTGGGGTACTGCCCTTGGCCGCTCCAGGGCGAAATCCCATACAAGCGCGCCAGATCCGCTGATTGCGTGACCGAGAGGTCCGTGGTCAGCAGTTCGGCCACCGTAGCGCTCTTCTCGAACGTGAACAGCGAAGTGAGGTCCTGCACCTCTTGCACCATGTCGGCGTAGTGGTTGTGCCCTGGAACTCCCAAAAATTCGCCCGCTGCCAGCGCCTGCAAAGCGGGGCGCGTGCTTTCGAAGCCCGTGAACTTCTCGAAGCGGAACCACTCGTTCCAAAAGCCCCACAGCGTTTGCTTCGTGCGCGGATCGGCGAACACGCGCTCGAGCTGTGCGGCGAAGCCGACGTCGCTGGCGAGCGATCCGTCCTCGGCCGCGTTGAGTAGCTCGGCGTCCGGCATCGTCTGCCAAAAGGTGTAAGACAGCCGTGACGCAATCTCGTATGAGGTGAGCTGCAGGACGTCCTTTCCGGACGCTAATGCGTTGCCGTCGACCTCCACGTGGTGCAGGAAGCGCGGCGAGGAAAGCGCGACGATGATGATCGCGCGGATCGCCTGAGCGGGCGAGCGCAGACCGTCGTTCAAGGCGGCGAAATCGGCGCGCTCGGCCTGCGAGAGCGGCCGCCGGTAGGCGAGCCGCACGAAGCGATCGAGAAAACCATCGACGCACACGGCGCCGATCGTGGCTTCACCGGCACAGGCTCCAGCCACCGCCGTCAGCAGCGTCGGAGTTTTGAGCAGCGCGTCGCCCAACGCGCGACCGACATTGAAGTAGCCCTGCACATGCTCGAGCGCCGTGCGATTATCCTGGCCCCGAAAGCCGTCGGCCAGGCTGTCGTCGGGAATCGACGCTAGCGGACCTTCGATCGTCGGCAACGCCGCGCTCGCGCCCACGGCAGCCAGCAGATCTTTCACGGTGTTTCGGTATTGCAGCGTCGACAGTCTCAGCAGCGGCGACACGCCGGGTGAGGCCGCCGTATCGCAAGTGACGGTCACTCCGCCCGGATTGGTTCCGGGCGGCACATCGCCCGGCGCGGCGCCGCCGCTCCCGGCTTCGTTGCCAGGCGCGTTGCCGTAGCCGCTGGCGCCCGCCGGAGCCTGAGCGCCGCCGGAGTTGCAGCCAAGTGTCAGCGCCAGCAACGCCGCGCATGCGAACGGGCGAAGCAACGGTGGCCGGTTTGCTGTCATGGCTCTACCAACGGCTAGCCGAGGTACGGCAAAAGGTCGTTCAAGCTGCTGACAGCTGCGTCTTTGTAGGCGTTGTAGCCGGGGTACCAGCTCGCGTCGCCCATGTGCAGCCGGCCGTAGCCGCCGTTGCCATCGACATTGAATTCCGCCGGATCCAAGCCCATCGCTTGCAGCACATTGCCCAAGTACTGATTGTAGAGAATGCCCGGGGAAGGCTTGCCGTTCTTGCTCGTGCCGGTTTTCTGTCGGTAGTCCACGTAGTTGCCGGTGTGGAAGAACTTGCCCGCGCTGCCGGCGGTAATGATCGGAAGCTCGATCTGGGTGTGGGTTTCGGAGCCGGCCTCTTGGCTCCATTGCAGCCAGGAATGATCGAGCAACGTGCCGCCGTCACCGGCGTCGATCGCCTCCAGTTTGCTCGCCAGGTCCAAAAATACGCCTTCGAAGAATTTCCGGCCGGCGGCGACCAGCAGCTTTTCCTT
>DATEPG010000447.1:0-3425 GCA_035273265.1 Polyangiaceae bacterium | reverse complement strand
CACTGACCATGGGCGTCAAATTCATCGGCTACATTGGGTTCAACAACAGTTCGGAGATCTACCCGGACTTCGGTCGTCAGATTGATCGACGCCACGTGGAGGCGGCCGCCAAGGCCCAGGAGGCCGGCGGCTTCGATCGCGTGCTGATCCCCTTCGGCTCCTCGTCGCCCGAGAGCCAGATTGTCGCTGCCCACGCAGCAGCAATCACCAAGAAGCTCGGCTTCTTGATCGCGCACCGACCCGGGTTCACCCAACCAACGCTAGCGGCGCGCCAACTCGCGACCCTCGACCAGCTGAGTGAAGGTCGCGTCGCGGTGCACATCATCACCGGAGGGGCGGACGACGAAATGGCGCGAGACGGCGACACCTCGAACAAGGCTCAACGCTACGCGCGCTCGGATGAGTACCTGAGCGTGCTCAAGCAAGAGTGGACGAGTGAGCAGCCATTCGATCACAGCGGCCGCTTCTACAACGTACGCCAAGGCTACAGCGCGGTAAAGCCCAGCAATTTGCCGATCTTTTTTGGCGGCGCCTCGGACGAGGCGATCGAGGTCGCCGGCCGTCACGCGGATGTTTATGCCTATTGGGGAGAGACGCACGCGCAAACGCGCGAGCTCGTGGCGCGCGTACGCGGCTCTGCTGCACGCTACGGTCGCAGGCCAGGCTTCAGCATGTCGCTGCGTCCAATCATCGCCGGCACCGAAGAGGCAGCGTGGAAGCGCGCGCACGAGATCGTGGAACGGGTGCGTGAGCTCCGCGAGCAGAAGGGCATTGCGGTCAGCGGGCACGAGCCCGTAAATGTGGGCTCGCAGCGACTATTGCAAACGGCGGCCCAAGGCTATCGCACCGACAAGCGCCTGTGGACGGGGCTAGCCGCGGTGGGCGGCGCTCAGGGCAATTCCACTGGGCTCGTGGGCACTCCCGAACAGGTCGCCGACGCACTGCTCGACTACTACGAACTCGGCATCGACCACTTCTTGATCCGAGGTTTCGAGCCGCTGGAAGACGCCATCGGCTACGGACGCGAGCTGCTGCCTCTGGTGCATGAATTGGTCGCCAAGCGCGATCAAACACGCGCCGTCGCCAGCTGAACGCCTCTCAGACTCGATATTTCCTCAACTAGTCAGGTCAAAATAAGATGTCGAATAGGCAATTACGACTGGGTGCGATCCTTCAGGGCGTAGGCATGACGCAGGACGGCTGGAAGCAGCCCGGCGTGCCGAACAACGCCAGCATCAGCATCGACTGGTACAAAGACGGAGCGCGGCGCGCCGAAGCGGCCAAATTCGACTTCGTCTTCATCGTCGACAGTCCCTACATTACGCCGGACTCCGCGCCGCACTTCCTGAACCGGCTTGAACCGTTGACGCTGCTTTCGGCCGTAGCAGGCGTCACCTCGCGCATCGGTCTCGTAGCCACGCTCACGACTTCGTACAACGAGCCGTTCAACGTGGCGCGCGCCTTTGCGTCACTCGACTTAATCAGCGACGGCCGAGCCGGCTGGAACGTCGTTACGACGGGTCTAGAGGGCGCAGCGGGCAACTACGGACGCGAGCAACACTTCCCGCACGCGGTCCGCTATCGACGAGCCAAAGAACACCTCTCAGTCGTGCGCGCGCTGTGGGATTCATACGAAGACGAGGCTTTCAGCCGAGACAAGAGCAGCCCGAATTTTCTGGATCGAAGCAAGCAACACACTCTGAATCACCGTGGTGAGTTCTTCTCGGTTGCTGGGCCGTTGAATGTCTCGCGTTCCAAGCAAGGCCATCCGGTGATCTTTCAAGCGGGTGGCTCGGAAGACGGTCGGGAGCTCGCAGCCACGAGCGCCGATGCGATCTTCACGGGCCAAGAGACCTTCGAAGAGGCCCAAGAGTTCTACCGAGACATCAAGGCCCGCGCCGTGGCAGCCGGCAGGAAGCTCGACGATATCCTGATCTTCCCCGGTATCAGCGTAGTGATCGCGGCCTCCGATGAGCAAGCCCGAGCCATCCAGGCGGCGCGCAACGGGAACCTCGACTTGAAGAAGGCACTCGCTCAGCTCGGTCGCCCTTTCAACTATCACGATTTTACTCAGTACCCGCTCGACGAGCCTTTTCCCGATCTGGGTGATTTGGGCGCGAACGGCTACCGCAGCCACGCGGAACGGATCAAGCGCGTCGCACGCGACGAGCGTCTCACGGTGCGTCAAGCGGCGGTCCGCTTCGCGACCCGTCACTCGCCATTCGTTGGTTCGCCCAGCACCGTCGCCGACGAACTCGAGCGCTGGTTCGTGGAAGGCGCGGCCGACGGCTTCAACATCGGCGTCGGCGAACCCGACGAGCTGGAGAAGTTCAGCAACCAAGTCGTGCCGCTGCTGCAGGCACGCGGGCTATTTCGCCGCGAATACGAGGCCGACACGCTGCGCGGCAACCTGGGCCTAACAATCCCCGCCAACCGCTACACGGCCGCACGAAGCGATGAGCAAGCGCAACGCGCGGCGCTGCCAATCCACCCGCCGCCCAGCGGGGCTCAGCACACGCTTTGAAGATGGTGAGTCGGACAATCTACGAGGAAGTGTCATGAGCAAAAAAGAATCCCTCCATCAAATATTTCGCGACCTACACGCCGAGCGCGTTCGCACGATGGATCCGGCGAAGCTCGCGATCAACATCAACCAACGAAAGACGCTGGTCGACACGGCGGATCCTGCCAAGTGGGTCAAGGCCGGCGACCCGGTAAAAGCGTTCGACCTGCCCGAAGTCGACGGCGGTCGCGTGAAGCTGGGCGAGCTGCTCGAGCGCGGTCCCGCGGTCCTGATCTTCTTTCGTTTCGAAGGTTGCCCAGCGTGCAACCTGGCGCTGCCCTACTACGAGCGCAATCTACTGCCCGGGTTGCGTGAACACGGAGCAAGCCTAGTCGCGATCAGTCCGCAAGTGCCGGAACGCCTGCGCGCGATCCAACAACGCCATTCACTGACCTATTCGGTCGCTTCGGATCCGGGCAACCAGCTCGCGCGTCAATTTGGCATTCTCTACACCTTCGATGAGGCATCGCGGAGGTCTTCGCTGGCCAGTGGCAAGACGATCGGGGAGACCACAGGCACCGGGACTTGGGAGTTGCCTCAGCCCACTGCCGTCGTGATCGGCCAGAACGGCGTGGTGCGCTTCGCCGATGTGCACCCGGATTGGTTGCTGCGCACGGAAGCTGAGCCGATTTTGGCCGCGGTGGCCGCGCTATCGGCACCCAAGCAGAAGTCATCGAGCGTTTCGCTCGGCGCCTGAGAGACCAGCCACACGCTACACATTGAAAGGTTTCCGCTTAATGCTTCTC
This sequence comes from Polyangiaceae bacterium, assembly GCA_035273265.1. Classification (GTDB taxonomy): domain Bacteria; phylum Myxococcota_A; class Polyangia; order Polyangiales; family Polyangiaceae; genus PMG-095. The sequence continues at coordinate 116 of DATEPG010000447.1, read as the reverse complement.
GGTCACGGATTTCGCTTCACTTCTTCACTGACGGCCCTTTCATTGCTCACCGCGTTGTGTTGGAAGAGCGGGCTCGCGTACGCACAAGAGCCCGCCGCCCCGGCGCCTGCTGCCCC
>DATEPG010000446.1:0-25725 GCA_035273265.1 Polyangiaceae bacterium | reverse complement strand
GGGCGAGGGGTGAACGTAGCTTCACTCGAATCGCGGCTGGAGTTTGCCGCGGAGAGTGGCACGCCGATGTTCGTTTTGGAGGCCAACCTGCAAATCCCATCGGCCCTGGCGGTCGCAGATCTGCGGCGCGAACTCGACCGTGCGTCCGAGGAAGAGAGCTGGGACTACTCTCTGCAAGACCAGTGACTCGTGCCTTCTGGGACCGCCCTCGGGCGCGGCTCCTGCTTGCCCGCGGGGCCTGCGTGGTAGGCTAGGGCGCCATGCTCGTTCGCCCCCGCCGCAATCGGCTCACGCCACAGGTCCGCGGCCTCGCCCGCGAGACCACCCTCAGCCCCGATCACTTCATCTATCCGATGTTCGTCCAGGAGGGGGAAGGGCAGCGAACGCCCATCTCGTCCATGCCCGGGCAAGCGCGTCTGTCGGTCGATTTGCTGGTCGAGACGGCCGCACGAGCGTTCGCGCTCGGAGTCCCCGGAGTCGCGCTCTTCCCCGCCTTGACCGACGACCTGAAGGATCCGCGTGGCGCGGAGAGCACCAATAGCGGCGGGCTCTTGCAGCGCGCGGTGCGCGCGCTCAAATCGGCCCTGCCCAACCTGCTCGTGATCACGGACGTTGCGCTGGATCCGTACTCCTCGGATGGCCACGATGGCGTGCTGATCGACGGTCGCATCGACAACGACGTCACGGTGCCGATCCTGGCGCAGATGGCGGTCGCCCAAGCCCGTGCCGGAGCCGATATCGTGGCTCCCAGCGACATGATGGACGGGCGCGTCGGCGCGATCCGCAGCGCGCTCGATGCCGCCGGCTTCAGCCAGGTGGGGATCTGCGCCTATTGCGTGAAGTACGCGTCCGCCTTCTACGGCCCGTTCCGCGAAGCGCTGGATTCCGCGCCGCGTGGTGGCGACAAGAAGACGTACCAAATGGATCCGGCAAATGTTCGCGAGGCCCTGCGTGAAGTGCGCCTCGACGAGGCCGAAGGCGCCGATTGGCTGATGGTGAAGCCCGGCTTGCCCTACGCAGACGTGATTCGTCACGTCCGCGAGCTGACCGCGCTGCCCGTCGCCACCTATCAAGTCAGCGGCGAGTACGCGATGCTCAAAGCCGCCGCCCAAAACGGCTGGCTCGACTACGACAAATCGATCCTAGAAACTCTGCTCTGCCTGCGCCGGGCCGGCGCCGACATCATCTTCACCTACGCCGCGATCGAAGCCGCAATGCTGCTGGCCTGACTTCTCGTCCCGCCGCCAGCACGCGGGGACTCTGCGTGCCACGAGCTGCGCTGCCGGCGCGCGATCGCCCCCCACCGAACGAGCTACGCGAGCCCGAGCACTTTCTCGTAGCTCGCCCGCACCCGCTCGGTGACGTCTTTGTAGCGGGCGATCAGGTGTTCGCTGGCACGTTGGCCTTGGCCGTCTTGGATGCCCATGCGGCGGGCGAGTTGGGCCAGGCTGGCCGCGCGCGTATCGACGACCGCGCGGCTCACGCCGTTTTTGACGACGAGCCGCTGTTCGAGCTGGCGCAAGAAGCGGTAGCCGTCGTTGAAGACCTCGAAGTGATTGGTGCTCAGGTAGCCTGCGGCGTGCAATGCCGTGAGCGCCACGCCCAAATCAGCCGTGCGCACCCGGGGATCGGCGCCATTTTTCATTTGTAGCCATTGCACGGCAAATTCGATGTCGAGCAGCCCGCCGTGGCCGGTCTTTAGATTGTAGCGGCCCTCGCGTTCGCGTCCCTGTTCCTTTTCCAGGCGGGTGCGAAGATGGTGCATCTCGCCAGCGGGCGGCGCGCCGCCTTCGTATGCCGCGCGCCAAGCAATGGCGAGCGCGCGCCGCAAGAGCTCGGGATCGCCGACCACCCCGCGTGCGCGCAGCAGGGTTTGCCTCTCCCAGGGCGCGCCGGAAGACAGCACCGCGGGGCCCGGATCGAGCTCACTGCCGTCGATCGGCTGACCGTGATAGCGCGCGAAGGAGGCGAGCGAGGTCACTAAGAGTCCATGTGATCCGGAAGGGCGCAAGCGCGCGTCGAGCTCGTAGCCCGGGCCCGCGGCATGAGGTTCGGTGAGCAAGCGGATCACGCGCTGCGCCCCGCGCACGAAGTAGGTCGTGGCATCCTGCGGTTCTGGAGCGGCGCTCGGCAAAAAGCTGAAGATGACGTCCAAATCCGAGCCGTAGCCCAAATCGCGACCGCCCAGCTTGCCCAAGCCGAGGACCGCGAAGCCGGGCACGTCGCCGAACACGTGGCGAACCACGCAGGCCAAGATCTCTTCGGCTAGCTCGGACAAGATGCGCGTTGCGTCGCGCATGCCGATCGTCCCGGCGAGGTCTGCGACCGCTACTTCCACGGTGATGCGCCGCTTGGCGGCGCGCAACGCGCCGATGAACGACTCTTCGCGTTCGTCGTGATCGGAGTCCGGCGAGAGTGACTGAGCGGCGTTCCAGATCTCCGCGCGGACGGCCGCCTGTGGATCGCTCACGGCGCCGCCACCGAACAGGATCACGTCCGCCAATTCGGGTCGGCTAGAGACGGCATCGCCCACGAACGCGCTCGCGCCGAAGGCGGTGATCAAGCGCTTCAAAGCCCGCGGATCGTCGCCCAGCGCATTGACGTAAGCCGCTGGTGCCAGAAACTTTCCGAAGAAGGAGCGCAGGTAACGCGCGGCCTGTTCGGGATCGGCCGAGCTCGCCAGGGCATCCAGCACACTATCGGCGAGATCCGGGTGGCGATCGCGGGTGAGTGCGCCCAGCAAGCCGTCCGGTCGTCGCGCCAGGGTGGCAATGTGCTCGCCCATGTCGGCGCTTCGAAATTGCTCTTCGGCGACGCGGCCGAGTTCCGGATCATCCCCCTCGATCTCGCTTGCCAGGTGGGCGCGCGAGACGCGGGCCGGTGCTGTCCCGTGGTGCGTCAGGGACTGAAACGTGCTGCTTACGCGTTCGCGCGCCAGCTCGAGTTCGCGTTTGAGGCCTGAGCCGTCCGAAAAGCCCATGCCGCGCGCCAGGCGTGCATACTCTTCGGCGTCGCTCGGCAGCAGGTGAGTTTGCACGCCGCTCGCCCATTGCACCCGGTGTTCCACACGCCGCAAGAGCACGTAGGACTCGGCGATCCCGCTTGCTTCGCGATCGCTGACCAAGCCCTGACTTCTGAGCCTGGCCAAGGCCGGCAGGGTGCCCTGCACGCGCAGCGCTTGTTCGCGCCCGCCCCACACCAATTGCAGCGATTGCACGAAGAATTCGGCCTCGCGAATGCCTCCCGGACCAAGCTTGAGATCGCGCTCCGGGTCAGCGCTGAGTTCATTCCGTGAGCGCACGACCAGCTCACCGAGCGCCTCGGCGATGCTCGGATCGACACGGTTCCGATACACGAAGGGCGTGATCAGTTCGCGGCTCAGCAAACGACCGAGCTCCAGATCACCGGCGCAGGGGCGCGCGCGCAAGAGGGCCGCGCGCTCCCAGAGCCTGCCCCAGGTTTCGTAGTAGCGCTCGGCGGCTGCGACCGAGTTGACGAGCGCACCGGTCGCACCCTCCGGCCTGAGGCGCAGGTCGACCCGCCAGATCAAGCCGTCCTTGCTGGGCGTGCCCATGGTGGCCACGGCGCGACGCACGACTCGCGTGAAGTGCTCGTGAAGGGACAGCTGACTCTCTCCCTCGTCGGTGTCGTAGATGAAAATCACGTCCACGTCCGAGCCCGCGTTCAGCTCGTTTCCGCCGAGTTTCCCCAGACCGAGCATGACCATGGTCGCGGGCAGGCCGTCGGCGCGCAGCGGGGCACCAAAGCGTTCGGCGGTGGCGGCCTCGGCCTCGGCCAGCGAGGCGTCGAAGGCGGCGGCCGCCAAGTCGCTGATCTCGCTGGCCGTGACTTCGATGCTGGCGCCGCCTAGGCGCACGGGCAAGAGCTCTCGCAGGGCAATGCGCGCCTTCTCGGCCCATACCCTTCGGCGAAGCGTCGCGATGCCTCGTTCCGTATCGCCGTCTAGCTTGAGCAGGCCACGCAACGTCGAAAACAAGTCTCGCTGTCGACGTCGCGCGCGAAAACCCTCCCGCGCGATCAGATCGAGCGCGTCGTGCTGAAAACCCGCGGTGGGCGTCAGCGCAGGGAAGGCAGACCCGAGCAGTACGCCCAGCGCGCTGCCCTCACGCCCGCTCTGTTCAGCGAGCAGCATCTGGGCCCGCTCGGGGGCGATGGCAAAGGCCAGGTTTTGGAGCTCTTGGGCGAGTGTCACGGGCAGTTTTAACGTGCAATTTCCGGCGCTGGATGCGGACCCCGAGCATAGCCTCTTGTCCCCGAGCCCGCCTGCCCGTACGAACCGTGGGGCATGCGGTTTTTGTGCATCTCGGACATTCACGGCCACGCGGCTGCCTTGAACGCGGTGATCAAGGAAGCGGACAGCCTCGGTTGGGATCAACTCGTGGCCTGCGGCGACCTGTGCTTCCCCGGTCCCGAACCACTCGCGGTCTGGAAGACCTTGCTCGCCCACCGAGCACTGTGCGTGCAGGGCGTGGGTGACCGCGCGCTCGCGCAGATCGATCCTGCCAAATTGAGCGCGACCAGTGAGGTCGAGCGCAATCGTATCGAGCGCCTGCGGCAAGTACAGCACGAGCTCGGCGAAATCATCGTCACGCGCATTGGCCAGCTGCCCACGGTTGCGACTCTGCCCATCGAATCGGGCCACACGCTGTTGGCGGTGCACGGCTCGCCCCTCGATCCCAGCGAGCCGTTCAGCATCGAGATGAGCGACGATGAACTGATTGCGTTACTCGGGGACGAACCCGGTGACATCATCGTTTGCGGCGGAAGCCACGTTCCCTTCGACCGCTCGGTCGCGGATGTGCGCATCGTCAACGTCGGTTCCGTGGGCGAAGCCCCCGGCGGCGGCTACGCCAATTTCACGATCGTGACCACTTCCGCCCTCGGTATCAACGTCGCCCAACACGTCGTCCCACTCGAATAGTGCGCGGGTTAGTCGCGCTCGAGCAGCAGTAGTCGGGCTTCGGGCGAGTCGCTGAGTGGCTCGCCCGCGGGGAATTCGGCTTCGAAGCGGGCGCCGAGTCGAGCGATGAACGCTTCACCTCGAGCCACGCCGAGCGCGCGCAAGGGGCCGAGTCGAGTGAGCGCTTGCCAAAGGCTGCGCGCGTCGTCGAACTGCATGGGAAACGCGATGCGCACGTCCTCGCGAACATGGGCGGACGCCGAGCGGGCGCTGGCTTCGAGCTCGCGCTGCCACGCGTCGTCGACGGTCACCCATTCTGCGAGCAGGCGATGCACGGTCGCAAATGGGCCGTTCCCCCCGGCCTCTCTCGGCCAATAGACAATCGTGGCCAGGCCCTTGGGCGCTAGGAGTTCCAGCCAATGGCCGAGGGTGTCCGCAGGCTTGGGCAAGAGTTGCAGGCCGAAGACGCTGTACAACGCAGCAATTGGGATCGTGGGTGGACGCAGTTGGGTCGCGTCGTCGCGCTCGACCGACACGTTGGCAAAGTCCGCATTTCGTTGGCGCGCGAGCCTGACCATTTCGCCGGATAGGTCACTTGCCAGGATTTGACGCGCGGGAAAGGCTCGGGCCAAAGCTGCCAGCTCGTGCCCGGGACCCGCGCACGGAACCAGGATGCCGCCTTCGGTGGGCAGCTCGCTGGCGCGGCCGATCAGAGTGCCGAGCGCGGTCGCCAAATAAGGCGCGAAGCGCGGGCTGAAGTAGGCATCGTAGCCTTGGGCTGCGTCGTCCCAGGCAACTTCGACCGGACTCGTCACGGCTCGATGTCTGCGTTTCTCACGGCGTATACGAACGAGCGCAGCAGGCCTTCGTGCTTCTTTCGCGGATTTTGGCTGAGCTCTACGCCGCTCGCGACATCGACACCGAAAGGCTTCAGCGTGCGGATGACTTCGGCGACGTTGTCCGGGTAAAGCCCGCCCGCGATGACCACCTGGCGACTCTCTACCAATGGGCGCGCAAGCGACCAATCGAAACGCGTGCCCGTGCCGCCCAGTTCGCCGTTCGGGCTCTTTGCGTCGAGCAGCAGGCGTTCGCCGCCGTATTCGGCGGCGCGGCTGATGTCGTCGCTGCCGCCAATGGCGACTGCCTTGAACGCCTCCGGCTGGACGGCTCGAAGGTCGTCGGGTGTCTCCGCGCCGTGCAATTGCAGCCAGCGAATGCCGGTGGCGCGCCGTAAGCCCTCCAACTCATCGCGGCCGCGGTTGGCGACCACTGCGATTAGCTCCACCAGATCGCCCACCGAGTCGACGATGTGCGTGGCCGTCGCGATGTCGATGACTCGCTTGGAAGAGGGCACGAAATTCAGCCCCAGCGCATCGGCACCTGCGGCGATGGCCAAGAGTGCGTCGTCGACGCTGGTAATGCCGCAGATCTTGACGAAGGTCATCTTGCGCCGTCCGGTGCGGGGGGCTTGCTCGGTCTGGGTTGAGCGGGCTACTCGATCTTGAGCAGCTCTTTGACGGTCGCGATCACCTGCGGAGCCTGGATTGGCTTGGTGATATAGGCGTTTGCTCCGAGCTGCAAGGCGCGCTGGCGATCCTCCTGGGAGCCCTCGGTGGTGATGATTACGATCGGCGTGTCCTTGTGCACCGGATCGGTGCGCACGCGCTTGACGAGCTTGAGGCCGTCCATGATCGGCATGTTGATGTCCGTCACGATGATGTCGTAGCGGGCCGAGGCCAGCTTACGCAGGCCGTCGACGCCGTCATCTGCTTCGGTGACGCGCAAATTCTTGACGCGCGCCAACGCGAACACCAAGAGCTGCCGCATCATCGGCGAGTCTTCAACGATTAAGCACGAGTATTCCGCCATGAATCACACGCTGAGGTCCAAAAACGCTTCCAATCCCGGGAGCTTTTGCTCCGCCTGTGCGAACAGGCTGGCCGCCACGAGGGCCTGCGCCGCATGCTGGCCCAATAACTTGAATAGCTCGAAGTCCACCTGGTCGAACTTGTTTTTTTGCGCCAAGGTCGAAAAGATAGCGATTGTTCCGACTACCCGGTCGTCGACCGAGAGCGGGATGACGGCCGGCGGATCGGCAAACGTGCCCTGGCTGGGGTCGGAATCCGCCACGCTGGCCGAGCCTTTTCGGAGAACGTCGCCGATCCTCGTCCCGGCAATGCGCACGGGGACCAGTTGGTTGCCCGGCACGCCTTCCGAGGCGATCGGGATCAGCTGCTCTCCCTCGGGATTGACGAGGTACATGGCGTACCGCTCCGCGCCGACCAACTGCGCCAAGACCTCCTTGATCCGGCGCGTGACCCCGCGCGGTGAGAGGCTCGAGTGCAGCTGATTGCTAGCCACGAAAAGGTTGGCCAGGTTTGCGAACTCCGACTCCACCTCTTGCACTCGCGCCGTGAATTCCGTCGTGGCTTGCTCGGCTTGCCGGTACTGCGAGACCAGCTCACTCTTCTCGTTTTCGAGGCGTTCGATCTTCTTGAGCAGTTCACGAACGGCTTGATCCGCCTCGACTTTGGCGCGTAACCCGGCGTTCTCGCTCTCGAGATCCTGCACGCGATGCAGCATGCGCTCGTGCTCCTTCACGAAGTCTTCCGTGAGCTGAGTGCCTCGCGAAAATTTCCTCAGAAACTCGTCGCGCTCGGTCTTGAGATCCGTGACCGGCGTGTCGCTATCCGGGCCCCGGCTCCGATTGTCCTTCGTCATCGAATCTCACCAGTATAGACGGACCTAGGGGCCGCGCGGAAAGTCTCCTTTTTTTCCTGAGCTTTCTGAGCCGGCCGCGATTGCCCTCTTTGGGGCCGCCCGGAAATCCACTGGGAAACACAGGATTTCGTAAGATAATGTAAGCATTTCAGGAGCTTGTACGTATGAGCCCGGCCGAGGGCGAGGGTTCGGATCGGCGCTCGAGCTTCGCCGTCTCTCGGGTGGCCTGATATGCTGGGAAGTCATGGCGGATGATTCAGAGCTTGGGCCCGATGTGCTGGACGCCATGCTCGAGGCCGACGACTTGAGTGGTGTGCGCGCTGCGTTGCAGAGCATCGCCGCGACCGATGAGCGCTACGCCGTGGTGCGCATCAAGTGCGGGTTGTACGACGGTTCGATGCCGTCCGGGATGGCGATGCAGGCGTTGATTCAACTCATGCGCAAGAACCCAGACTGGCCGGGTGCCAAGGCGCTGTACCAAAGCGCGTCTTCGGACGCCTTCGAAACGCGGCAATCTTCGGTCTCGCATTCACACCCGCCGCCACCAGTCGAACGCAAGTAGAGGCTCAGCCAATCGGCTGCGTGAGCCAGTCCTTGAGCTCGCCCACGAGCACGCGCGGGGCTAGGCGCAGCGCGGCGAGATCGGCCGAGCCCGTGAGCAGCATCGCGGAGCGCAGCTCCGCCTCGACGCCGTCGAAGAAGCGGCGTGCGCCGCTCGGTCCGTCTTTTTCGAGCGCCTGCAGCGCGGCTCGTGCGATGCCGCCCGCGCTGGCCCCGAGTGCGATTGCCCGGGCCACGTCCAGGCCTGTTTGCACGCCGCCGGTCGCGAACACGGTTTGGAAGCCGTGGCGATGAACCCAGGCCACGCTGACCGCGGTAGGAATGCCCCATTCCCAGAAAGCCTGGCCGAGCGCCTTCTTCTCCGCTTGCGCGCGCTGCGTTTCGACCGCAACCCAAGAGGTGCCGCCGGCGCCCGACACATCCACGTGGTCGATGCCGACACTGCGCAGCTTGGCTGCGACCCGCTGGGAAAGGCCGCAGCCGGTTTCCTTGGCGATCACGGGTACGGGTAACTCGGCACGCAAGCGCTCGAGCGTCGCGAGCCCACCGCGAAAGTCGCGATCGCCTTCCTCTTGGACGATTTCCATGGCCGGGTTCAGGTGCACGCAGAGCGCGTCCGCGCCCACCTCGGAGACCAGATCGGCGACCTCGCTGCTGCTCATCTTCGTGGCTTGCACGATGCCGAGGTTGCCGAGCAAGAGCGCGCTCGGTGCCGCCTTTCGCACGGCGTAGCTCGATTTGGCTTCGGGCCGCTTGAGCATGGCGCGCTGGCTGCCGAGGCCAAAGGCGTAGCCGCGCTCTTCGGCGATTGCGGCCAACTCCAAATTGATGCGTTCGGCTCGGGCGGCGCCTCCGGTCATGGCGGCGATCAAAATCGGCGCTCGCAGTGATTTGCCGAGCACCGTGGAACCGAGATCGATCGAGTCGAGGTCGAGGTCTGGCAAGGCATCGTGGATCAGCTTCACGCACTCGAGCAGGGTGGTCGTGCGCTTGAAGCCAACGTCCCCCGAGGTCGCCAGATCCAAGTGGTCGGTTTTTCGCTCCGCGATGTCAGCCATGAGTACTGCTTGTCATACCCGGCCTTGGCGCCCGGGGCCACGGCCGTCCCTGAGCGGCTTCGGTGGAACGAAAATTGACGACCCAGCGCTCGGTCAAGCGTGTAGGCTGCGCCCCCCCAAACCCACATGGCATCGCGCAAGCAGCCTCCACGCGCCCCGCGCAGCAAACCGAGCCCTGCCGTCAAGGCCGGCGCGGCGCCGCGCAGCCTGGCCAAGGCTCTCTCCCCCAATCCGTTTTTTGCGCTGCTCGGCGCGGTTCAGACGGAGGTCGACCAGCGCCTGCGCGGCTTCCTCGAGACGCGCTTGGACGTGGCGCGTCGGCACGGTCCCGAGGTGCTGGAGATGGTGTCGGCGGTTCGGGACTTGTGCCTGCGCGGCGGCAAGCGGCTGCGGCCCGCGTTGCTCGTGGCCGGCTACCGCGCGGCCAGTGAGCGCGCGGATCTGGAGCCTGCGCTCGACGCAGGCGTCGCGCTCGAACTGTTGCAGGCGTACCTGTTGATCCACGACGATTGGATGGATGGCGATTTGGTGCGGCGCGGCGGTCCCGCCGTCCACGCGCGCTTGGCCAAGCACTTTCGTTCCGAGCACAAGGGGCACGCCTCGGGCATCCTGGCCGGTGACTACGCTTCGGCCGTGGCACTCGAGGCGCTCAGTCAAGTCGAGATGAAGGCGTCTGCCGCCTTGCCAGCGTTTGCCTGCTTCGCAGAAATGCAGCTCGACGCGATCGCCGGTCAACAGCTCGATCTCATCGGCGGGGACTACGATGTCGAGCTGGCGTATCAGTTGAAGACCGGCAGCTACACGGTGCGTGGGCCGTTGCGCCTGGGCGCTATTTTGGCGTCCGCGGGGCCCAAGACACTGCTCGCGCTGGATCGCTTTGCGTTGCCCATCGGAGTTGCCTTTCAGCTGCGCGACGACCTGCTGAGCGCGTTCGGTGAGCCGAAGCAGACCGGTAAACCACTCGGCAATGATCTGCGCGCCGGCAAGCGTACGGCGCTGCTCGCGGCCGGCCTCAGTCTGGCGCGCGGCAACGATTTGCGGGCGCTGAAGCGCTGCGTGGGCAATGGCGACGCGACCAATGCCGAGCTGCGGGCGGCACTCTCGGTGCTCGAAAGCTCGGGCGCACGAGCCAGCATCGAGGCCCGCGTTGCGGAGCTTTCTCGAGCCGGCCTCGCTGAGCTGAAGCGTGGCGTCAGCCGTCAAGGCGTGCAGCTGCTCACCGGCGCGACCGAAGCGCTCACCGCGCGGCGGAGCTGAAGTGGCCATGGCGCGCGCTAACGGCAAAGTGATTCTGCTGGGCGAGCACGCCGTCGTGTACGGCGTGCCCGCGATTGCGGCAGGTATCGAACGCGGCGCCGAGGCCAGCGCGCGAGCGGCGCCGAGCTCGAGCTTGCGCATTGGGCAGCGAAGCGCCGCCGCGGGCGACGACAGCGAACTCGGTCGTGCTTTCACCGCCTTGCTCGAGTCGCTCGGGGCGCCAGCGCTGGAGGTCGAAGCGACCCTGGAACTACCGCCTGGGTCCGGCCTCGGCGCGTCTGCAGCGCTGGGCGTGGCGATCGCTCGCGCCGTGCTCGCGGCCAGCGGCGCGCCACTGGATTCGGCGCGGGTGCTGGCAGCCGCGGCGGCTTGGGAAGCCGTGTATCACGGCAACGCTTCCGGCGTGGATGCCGCTGCGGCGGCCCACGACGGCTGCCTCTGGTTCGATAGAGCCCACGGCCTCCAGCCGATTGCGCTGGGGCGCGATCTGGTTTTGGCGATCGGCTTGGCGGGTCCCCCGGCGAGCACCAAGCTGATGGTCGAGGGCGTGGCCCGGCTGCGCGAGCGGCGGCCCGAGGTGGTCGACAAAGCGCTGCAGGGGATCCACGCGCTGGTTCGAAATGCCAAGCTCTGTCTCGAAGCGGGCGATCTGCCCGGGCTCGGCTCACTGATGAACTACAACCAAATGCTGCTCTCGGGTTTGTTCGTGTCCACTGAAGGCATCGAGCGCTGCTGCGGCTTGGCGCGTGACGCCGGCGCGCTCGGCGCCAAGCTCACCGGTGCCGGCGGCGGTGGCGCGGTGGTTGCGCTGTGTGATGCCAGTGCAGAGCCGATCTTGGCGGCCTGGGGCGCCGCGGGGATCGAGTGTTTCGGTAGCCTGGTGCGCGTCCGCGCGGGCAACGCGCCGGTCGTCCAATGATGGGCGTTGGCAAAGCGGTCGCGCACTCGAACATTGCGCTGGCCAAATATTGGGGTAAGGCCGACGCGGTGCGCAACTTGACGGCCGTGCCCAGCCTGTCTCTGACGCTGGCAGCGCTGCGCACCGTGACCACGGTTCGCTTCGATGAGTCGCTGGGCGCGGACGAGCTGATGTTGGGCCACGCCAGCGTGAGCGGGCGCCCATTGCTCCGCGTCAGCAAGTTGCTGGACGCCGTCCGCGCGCAAGTCGGAGTCCAGACTCGCGCGCGCGTCGAGTCGGTCAATGATTTTCCGACCGCCGCCGGGCTCGCCTCCAGCGCTTCGGGCTTTGCGGCCTTGGCCATGGCCGCGACGCGCGCCGCGGGCCTCGAGCTGCCGCTCGCGCAGGTGAGTGCCCTCGCGCGTGCCGCATCCGCATCCGCGGCGCGCTCGCTGTTCGGCGGCTATGTGTCGCTCGCTGCGCGTGCACAGTCCGCCGAGCGCGTGGCTCCCGGCGCGGATTTTCCCTTGGAAATGCTGGTCGCGGTGACCGTCTCTGGCGAAAAGGAGACGGCGTCCACCGATGGCATGGGTCACACCCAGGACACCAGTCCGTACTACGCTGCCTGGGTCGAGAGCGCCCCCGCGGTTTACGCAGAGGTTCGAGCCGCAGTGCTGGCGCGGGACTTCGACGCGCTCGGCCCCGCCGTGGAGCACAGCGCGCTCGCCATGCACGCTTCGATGCTGGCCGCGCGCCCGGCCTTGATCTACTTCGCGCCGGCCACGCTGCGCGTGATGGAGCGCGTGCGCGCGTTTCGCAAGAGCGGCGGCCGCGCCTATTTCACGATGGATGCGGGGCCGCACGTCAAGGTGCTGGTCGAACCGAGCGCCGCCGCGGAGCTCGAGCTCGAGTTGGCGAAGCTAGAAGGCGTGACCCAGGTGCTGCGCTCTGCGGCTGGTCCAGACGCCTATTGGGTCGATCCGTGACCTTCGCGCGCGCGCCTGGGAAATTGGTGTTGTCCGGCGCGTACGCGGTGCTCACGGGCGCGCCCGCGTTGGTCGTGGCTGTCGATCGATACGTGCTCGCCGACAGCGCGCGCGCGGCAACGTTCCTGACTCCCGAGGTGCAGGCGGCGCTCGGCGAGCGCGCGGCACCTTGGTTCGATGCGAGTGCGCTGCGCGAAGGTGAGCAGAAGCTCGGCTTGGGTTCGAGCGCGGCGATCCTGGTGGCCTCGTTGGCAGCGCTCGAACTCGCGGCCGAGCCCGCGCTCAACGACAGCGAACTGTGCGCCCGCGTCTACGATCGAGCCTTCGTCGCGCATCGCGCGGCGCAGGGTGGCGGCAGCGGCGTGGATGTTGCCGCCAGCGCTCACGGTGGCGTGCTCGCGGCTCGGCGCCAGGGCGGTGTGCTCCAACTCGCGCGGCTCCAGCTGCCGAGCACGCTCTACTTCGAGGTTTGGGCGTGCTCGGTGTCCGCATCGACTTCGGCGTTCTTGGCGCGGATCGCCGAATTTGCCGCGCACGATCCGGCTGCGCACGCCGCGCGTATCAACGCTCAGGCCGACGCGGCAGAGGCTGCGCTGACCGCGGTCGAGCGCGGGGACGCCTCGGATTTCGTGCGCGCGATCGCCCGCCAGGTAACCACCTTGACCGCCCTGGGCGAGTCCGCGGGCGTCGCCATCGTCACGGCGGAGCTCGGCGAGCTCGCACGGCTCGCGGCCGCACGAGGTGCGGCGTTCCTGCCTGCGGGCGCGGGCGGCGGTGACGTGGCGTACTGGGTCGGCAGCAGCGCTCCGCCCTCCGAATTCGCGGCACGTGCGCGGGAACTCGGCCTATCGCGCGTGCCCCTCGCGCTCGGTGCGCGCGGCGTCCACGCGTGGCGCGAGCTGTGATAGAGCCGCTGCCATGTCAGAAGGCTCGCGCATCCCTGGATTTTACAAGCTCGGCCTAGCTGCGCGGCGTGCGGCCATCTCCAGCCGCGCGCACGTCGAACTAGCCGAACTCGAGCACGCGCTCGAGGCCGGCGGGCTCGACACCGCCACCGCCGATAAGGTGGTGGAAAATGTGCTCGGGATCTATGGCTTGCCCTTCGGCGTCGCGCTCAACGTGCGCGTCAACGGGGTCGACCGCTTGGTGCCGATGGTGGTGGAAGAGCCGAGCGTGATCGCCGCTGCCTCCAACGCCGCGCGCATGATCCGTCACAGCGGAGGCTTCCGTGCGGAAGTGGTGGAGGCGTTGATGATCGGCCAAGTGCAGATCACGGACGTCGAACATCCGGCACTGGCGGTCGAGCGACTGGAAGCGGCTGCAGATCGGCTGCTGGAGTTGGCCGCCAAAGCTGTGCCGAATTTGCTCGCGCGTGGCGGCGGACCGCGCGCGATCGACGTGCGAGACTTGGGTCAGCGCTGCATCGTGCTGCACGTGCTGGTCGATTGCCGCGACGCCATGGGCGCCAACCTGGTCAACACCATCGCCGAAGCGCTCGGCCCGATCACTGCGGAAATTGCCGGCGGCAAGCTCGGGCTGCGCATCCTGTCCAACTTGTGCGACAGGCGGCGGGTGCACGCCAAGTGTCGCGTACACGCACGTGAACTCGTCTCCGCTTCGGACGGCCCGGACGCGCTCGATGGCCAGGAGGTCGTCGACGCGATCGTCTCGGCTTCACGCTTTGCCGAACTCGACCCGTACCGGGCAGCGACCCACAACAAGGGCATCATGAACGGCATCGACGCGGTCGTGCTGGCAACGGGCAACGATTTTCGCGCAGTCGAAGCCGGCGCGCACGCCTATGCCGCGCGCTCGGGGCGCTACGCGCCGCTCGCTGTCTGGCGCCGCGACGGCGAAGATCTCGTCGGTGAACTCGAATTGCCGCTCTCGCTCGGCATCGTTGGCGGCACCCTGCGCGTGCATCCGACTGCGCGCCTGGCGCTCAAGATCCTGGGCGTGACATCTGCAGACGAGCTGGCGATGACCGCGGCCAGCGTAGGGCTAGCTTCGAACCTATCGGCCTTGCGCGCCCTCGCCACCGAGGGCATCCAACGCGGCCACATGTCACTGCACGCGCGCTCGGTAGCCAGCGCAGCCGGAGCCCTGGGCGACGAAGTCGAACTGATCGCCGCGCGCATCGCCGGCGAAGGCCTAATCACCGTGGAAGCCGCCCAGCGCGTGCTCTCGGAAATTCGCCAAGCCCCGCGCTGAACGACCCTGAGTCGTTTGCAAGAGGGGGCGATCGCGATCCCGCAACGCACCTCGGAGCGCGCCGTTTTGTCGGGCTACTCGCCCAAGCCCGCGGCGATGAGCTCTTGCGGGTCGATGACGACGCCGGGCCAGCTCGTGACGTACTGCGACGGTGCGCCGGGCTCGGAGATGTCGACCCAAGCCACGCGGTGGGTGCCGTAGGGGCGCACATCGACGTGCACGAACTTGCTGTTGGGGTAGAAGCCGCAGCCGACGTCGTTCAGCGTGTGGCAGTAGCGAAAGAGATCCGCGTTGTCGACGCCGGTCACGTACAGGTCGAGCGCGCGGCCCTTTTGGTGGTAGCTGCCATGCGCGTCGCGCCGGTAGCCGCTCATGATGAAGATCGAGCGGTTGGGAAAGGCCTCGGCGATCTTTTGTACGGCCCAGATCAGCCGCGGGTGCAGCAGCTTGACGCGTGGCAGCCATTCACCGCCGGGCGCGTCTTCGTCCGGCTCGAGGGGTAGGGGGATCTCCGGCTTGGGCGTTGCCGGCGGACGCGCGAGGACGCTCAGTTGGTCCAGTGCGTCGGCTGCGATCGCGCCCTGGCAATCGACCAGCGCCATGCGCGTGTACTCCGCGCCGTCGTAACGGACGACCGAGACCGGTCTGGGTGACTTCCAGCGAGGGCAAAACTGGCGTTGGGTGAAGCCGAAGAAATCCGGTTCAGGTGCTTGCACGTCCAGCGACCAATCTGGCAGGACCTCGGCACGCGAGATGTCGAAGGGCTGGATCTGCTCTGGCCCCCGCAGTTCGAAGCGCCAGGCGCTTTCGGCCGCCTCGAGACTCGACTCGCCCGCGGCTCCCGCTTCTGCGGTTGCTCCCGCCACTCCCGTTTCCCCTCCGAGCCAAAGGAGCTTGGGGTGCATCAGGAAATTGTTTCGGCCAAAGCGGCCGTGCCAGAAGCTGCGCCACTCAGGCGCTCGGTTGCGCGCCGGCTCGACGAAGCGTTCGAGCAGCCCCAGCAGGGACTCGTTGCCCAAATCGAAGCGACGGTTTTGGCCGACGCGATCGAGCAACCAAGCCGTCTCGGTGAGCGGCTGCGTGGGGCCAAAGATATTCAGCTCGAGCGGCACACGCGGCGCCTTTCGCAGCGCTGCGTGGGCAGGAGCCGAGATGCACACGGCAGCCAGGCAAGTGGCGACTGATAGTGCAAGGACGAGGCGAGGGCAGTAACGATCCGGCAACGTGCCCGGAGGATGCCTCGTCGGCGGAACGATCGCCAGCGCGAAAGCCGGCCTGCGGCCGCGCTTTCGCGCTATTGGCGAGTGCCGAAGCGGGCTCAGGACGTCGCGGACGACGACTCGAGGCCCAGGCGGAGCAATTGCAGGAACGTCTCATAGGCCTCGCGAGCGCGGGTCTCGTCGCCCTCGAGGTATTCCGTGACGCTCAGGCCGTTGAGCACGGCGAGCGATAGGGTGGCCAGTGCCTCGGAGCGGTTGACGCCGCCCTTGGCCGCTGCCGGGCCCATGGCCTCGCGGATGACCTGACGCGCGTCGCGCTGCAGTCCCGCCGCACGGCGCTTCAACTCCGGATCGCGCCGGGCTGCGCTCCACACCTCGATGTTCAGACCCGTGCCGGTCTTGTTGTTCTGAATCGCTTCCCAGAGTGCCTTCAGGGCTTCCATCGCTTGCGAGGTGGAGCCGTCGCCGTTCTGCGTGGCCTCCTTCAAGCGGTCGAGGTAGCGGTGGTAGGTAAAGCTCTGAACCTCGTGGATCAGCGCTGCTTTGCTAGCGAAGTAGTAGTGAACGATGCTCTTCCGGAGCCCGAGCTCCTTGCCGATTTCGGCAAGGGTTGTGGCCGTGAAGCCCTTGCGCGCGAAGCACTTCGCGGCAGCGGAGAGAATCGAGGCAACGCGGGGGTTCTCCCAATCGGCCGCGCGTTGCTGCAACGTGCCGTTCTCTTCAGGGGGTTTGCGGGGACTGCTAACGACGGGTTCTGTGGTGTTCATGTTTTTCCAATGCACCGGCCAGCCGGTATCGCTCGGGCAGGACGTGAGCAAAACCGCCTACCGCCCTCGAGTCGGGGGTCTTCGCGCAGGTCTCGGTTTGAGTCAAGCCCGCGCTCCGGATCTTCATCCTTTGGCCTTTTTCCCTTTTTGCTTCAGCGGCTTGGACTCCCGGCTCGGGCCGGTTTCCGGTTCCGCAGGCTTGCTCGGCCCAGAACGCCAATAGGGCATTCCGGCCTCCTCCGTCCAGCCCGCCGTTCCATATTTTCCCGGTTCGCGTGATTCCCGCATCACGCCGCCGCGGTCCGAGGTGTCCTCGTCCTTCTTTCCGGCCCCGTCCGAGTCGGAAGCGTCGAGCTTCGGCCCTTGGCTCGCGACGAGCAGTTCGTCGGCCACGTACTCCGGGTGCTGGTCGTCCTGCGCAGCTTTGGCTTGTTCCTTCGACATGTCGCCGGCCCCGACGCGAACGATCTGCGTCGTGGGCGGATAAGTGTCGTCCCAACGTTCGCGGACCGCGTTCTCACCCTCACGGATGATGCGGTAGCGACGCAACTTGAAGCCGGGCACGCCACGCTGGCCAAGAACGCGCAGGCCGTTCGGTAGGTCCTTGTCCGGACGTTCGACTTCTTCGAAAGGGAGCGCGGCGTCGATGCGGCGAATCAGCGTCACCGTGCGCGTGCGCCTCGGACCCAGGATCTCCGCGCGCACAACGCCGTTCTTGACGGTCTCATGCAGCACGATTGGAAATGAAAATGGGTTTCTGATCCGGAAGTTGATCGTGGGGTACACGACCGTCGCGTCCATGCCCATCTTGATGTAACCGCTGGGGCGAGTGTGCGGATAGCGCTCGACGATATCGAGACCGGCGAAGAACGCCGCTCCGTGCAGCGTCCCGGAAATTTGGCAGGTTCCGCCGCCGATGCCGTCGACCAGCTCGCCCTCGGCGATCACCTTGGCCACCTTGTAGCCGTTGGTTTCATCCCGCGGGCCGACGGATTCGTTGAAGTCGAACACTTCACCGGGCAGCAGCACTTGGCCGTCGAGCTTGGACGCGGCCAGACGCAAATTGTAGCTCCGGGCCTGGAAGCGCGCGGAGCGATCGTAGCGCGTCTCGAAGTAACCCAAGATGTCGTCGAAGGCGACCGCGCCGAGCTGCGCGGCCACGCGCTTGGGCTTGCGTTCCTCGAACACGACTTTGACTTTTGCGTCGCCGCGCGCGAGCGCTTCTTCGATTGCGCCGAGCGTCAGGTCGATGTCGAGCATCCGCCCGTTCTGCTCGGGCACCAGCTTGCGCGCCTCCAGATCCAGGCGCGCATCGACGGGCAGGCGATCGAGTTCGTCCTTCAAGCTGCGAAGCGCCATTTGTGCGCGCTCGCGATCCAGGGTGACGGGGACGGGGAGGGTGATCGGGCCCTGACGTTTCTGCGCGTGATAGCCGCGCAGCAACACGCTCGTGCGATCCTGAGCGTCGTGGACCAGCGCGCTCAACCGCACCTTGTCGATCTCGCCGCCCAGCTCGCCGACGAAGATCTCGCGTCGCTTTCCGTCGGGAAGCTCGAGCAGCAGCCTGCTTGCCGCGTAGCGCCGGACCCGCTCGAGCGCCATCTTCTGCGCGCTGTCGGTCTGCGGCAACTGTTGCTTCAGGAGCGTGAGCGGGGGCAGCGGCTCTTTCGGATCGTTCGGGCTGACGCCCAGCGGCACCAACAAAAGCCCAGTGGCCAGGCCGGCCGCGACCGCAATTGCGATCACGCGCCCGCTCTTGCCGCCGGGGATCCACGCGAACATGCCGGGGCTATAGCATTGGCTGGCCGGCGCGCTAAAAAGAGTCCGTCCCACGCTCAGGATTTGGGCCCGCCCCCAAATCGATTCGCTTCATGTCAAACGAGCTCCTCGTCCAAAAACTCGAAAGTCTGTCGTCGGGAGCTCCGCTCCCGCCCCGTTGAAATGAATTCAACGGGGCCCCACCCTCAGGATTTGGGGCCCCGCCCCCAAATCGATTCGCTTCATGTCAAACGAGCTCCTCGTCCAAAAACTCGAAAGTCTTCCGGTTAGCCCGGGTTGCTACATCTTCAAGGACAAGCTGGGGGCGGTGCTGTACGTGGGCAAGGCAAAGAGCCTGCGTTCGCGCGTGCGCAGCTATTTTCAGGAGTCGAGCTCGGACGTACGCGCCTTCATCCCGTTCTTGCGCAAGCTGGCGGCCGATCTCGACACGATCGTCACTCAAAGCGAAAAAGAAGCGGCGATCCTCGAGAACAACTTGATCAAGGAGGCCAAGCCTCGCTTCAACGTCAAGCTCAGGGACGACAAGGAGTATTTGAGCCTGCGGCTGTCGACCGAGCACGCCTGGCCCAGGCTCGAGCTCGTGCGCAAACCCAAACCGGACAATGCGCGATACTTCGGCCCGTATCACTCCGCTACTGCAGCGCGCCGCACGCTGCACATGGTCGAGAAGCACTTTCAGCTGCGCACCTGCTCCGATCGCGAGATCGAGAGCCGCAAGCGGCCGTGCCTGAAATATCAGATCAAGCGTTGCCCTGCCCCTTGCGTGTACGACGTCGATCCCGCCGAGTACGCGGGGCAAGTTCACGCCGTATCGCTGTTCATGGATGGTCGGCACGACGAGCTAACGCGTGAGCTCAAGGCCCGCATGCGAGCGGCCAGCGAAAACCTGGAGTTCGAGGTGGCCGCGGTCTGTCGCGACCAGTTGGCCGCGGTGGAATCGATCCGCGAGGGCCAGCGCGTGGTGTCGGTGACCGACTGCGATCAGGACGTGCTCGGCCTGTACCGCGAGGGAGACTTGGTCGAGCTGAGCGTGATGCTGGTGCGTTCGGGCCGCGTGATCGACGTCGCCAGCTTCTCGAACCGCCGCGTCGAGGTGCCCGACGACGAAGTGGTGGCGGCGTTTCTGCGCGATCACTATGGGGACGGCGGTTCCGGGGAAGCCTTGATTCCGGAAGAGATCATCGTGCCCGTGCTACCCGACGGCGCAGACGGCGTGGCCGAGTGGCTCGCGGAGCGACGCGCGGTGCTGGTCCAAGGGCGGCACAAGAAGTGCGAGCTACTCGCCCCCGCGCGCGGTCCGCGCAAGGCGTTGCTCGACATGGCGCTCGATAATGCGCGCCACGCCTTCGAAGAGAAGCGCCGCGCGGCAACCGACATCGACGAACGTCTGCTGAAAGTCCAGGAGCGCCTGCGCTTGCCGACCTTGCCGCGCCGCGTGGAGTGCTGCGACATTTCGCACTTGGGCGGGCAGGACACGGTGGGCGCGGTCGTGCATCTGTTCAACGGCTTGCCCGACAAGAAGCGCTACCGCACGTATCGCGTGCGCAGCGTGGCCGAGGGCGATGACTACGGAGCCATGTTCGAGGTGCTCGGTCGGCGCTTTCGACGCGGTCGAGATGCGGCGCTGCGCGAGGCCGCGCAGGCCGCCGCCGTGCTTCCGGTCACGGGCGAGGGCGAGGCCCCTGATGCCGCCGAAACGCCGGAGTTGCCCGAGGAGAGCGAGTCCGCAGAGTGGCAGCTGCCCGATCTGTTCGTCGTCGACGGCGGCCGCGGACAGCTCGGCGTGGCGCTGGCCGCTGCGCACGACCTCGGCCTGCACGATCTGCCGATCTGCGGTTTGGCCAAGGAAAAGGAGAACGTGCTGGGCGACAAGTTGGTCGATCGCGTGTATCTGCCTGGCCAAAAAAATCCCATCCCGCTTCGCCCGAACAGTCCTGAATTGTTCTTGCTCGCGCGCGCGCGCGACGAAGCTCACCGCTTCTCCAACCGTGGTCGCAAGAAGGTAGGCAAGAAGCGCCGCTTGACTTCGGAGCTGGATCAAGTGCCCGGGATTGGACCAAAGACGCGTGTGGCGTTGCTGAAAACGCTCGGCTCACTTTCGGCCCTCAAGAGCGCGAGTGATGAAGTGATTCTGGCGGTGCCGGGCGTGAGCAAGAAGCACTTGAGTGTGCTTCGGCAGTGGTTCGCACGGGAGCTGACTGGGGACGGCACTTCTTAGAAAATCGCTGCTTTCCCCCCGTCAATGTCGGGGGACGCGGGAATCGATCACTCGCCGAGTGAGTGCCAGAACAGAGGCACGAGCCGGCAGGCGGGCACGTTTACGGGACAGAGACTACTTGGTTGGCGAAGGCCAACTCGGGTTGCGCGGTGATTGTGAGAAGCCGCGGGAAACTCGCATGGCGCGTAGCGTGCTTAGTGGTCTTGCATGATGCTCATGCGACTAGGTTGGTTGGGGTTGCTATTGGCTACTGGGTGTTTGGCGCGACCGGTAGTGGAGGTTGCGCCGGAGACCAGCAACTTGTTCGTCGATCAGATCGAACAGACTTCGATAAACAAAATCGATCTCTTGTTCATGATCGACAACTCGGGGTCGATGAGCGACAAGCAGGAGATCTTGAAGGACGCGGTGCCGGTACTACTGGCGCGTCTGGTGTCGCCGATCTGCGTGGATGGCGCAGGGAAGCCGACGGGCGTCAATGCGTTGGCCAACGGCCAGTGCCCGGACAACAAGGGCCAGCCGGAATTCAATCCGATCGCCGACATTCACATCGGCGTCGTGAGCTCCAGCTTGGGCGCACATGGTGGTCAGGAATGCGCTGAAGCCAAGGGACCGGTCGTCCACCCCGACGATCGAGCGCACTTGATCGGCAGCATGCGCCCGAACGAATTTCCGCTCAGCAAGAGCTGGGATCAGAGCGGCTTCTTGGCCTGGGATCCCTCCGGCAAGGCGAACACACCGCCGGGCACCGCGAACCCAGGCGCGCTGAATACGGCGTTTCAAGACATGATCGGCGCGGTCGGTGAAAACGGCTGCGGCTACGAAGCCTCGCTCGAGTCTTGGTATCGCTTCTTGGTCGACCCGGAGCCGCCGGCCAACGTCACACGCGTAACCAATAGCGTGAGCGATACGACCGTGCGCAGCTCCAAACTCACGGTGAACGCGGACGGCAGCCTCGGCCCGTGCGTGGGCTGTGACGAGGCGTTGCTCGCTCAACGTCGCGCATTTCTTCGCCCGGATTCGCTGCTGGCGATCGTGATGCTGTCAGACGAGAACGATTGCTCGATTCGCGACGACGGCAGCGGCTGGTTGATTGGAATGCAGGATCGCCGCATGCCACGTGCCACCGCCGTTTGTGCTACGAACCCGAACGACCCATGCTGCCGCTCCTGCGCTCAAAGAGAAGACAAGGCGCCGGACGGTTGCGCGGCGCTGACGGCAGACCCGGTGTGCATGAACATCCCCCAGGGCCTGAAGTACGCAGTCTGGGATGAGGCGCACGATTCGCGGAATTTGCGCTGCTACAATCAGCACCAGCGCTTCGGTTTCGACCTGCTGTACGAGCCTTCGCGCTACGTGGACGCGCTGACCAAGACGACCCTGCGCCTGCAGTCGAACTCGGGCACCTTCGTCCCCAATCCGCTGTTCGACGCGGGGGCGACGGGCAAGTCGCCGCGCCACCCGTCGCTGGTCTTCCTGGCGGGCATCGTCGGTGTGCCCTGGCAAGATATCGCCGATGAGGCGTCGCTCAGTGGGCCCGGCCTCAACTACCTGACCGCCAAGGAGCTGGCCGAGAAGGGACGTTGGCGTGCGATCCTCGGTGATCCGAACGCCAGCCCACCGCTGCCGCCGAGCGATCCATTCATG
Source organism: Polyangiaceae bacterium (assembly GCA_035273265.1). Lineage (GTDB taxonomy): Bacteria > Myxococcota_A > Polyangia > Polyangiales > Polyangiaceae > PMG-095. Next base: position 3,481 of record DATEPG010000446.1, on the reverse strand, counting down.
GTGGAGACCCCCGAGGAGCGCGTGGGCACCAACCCGATCACGGGCACGGCGACCTCGCCGTCCACGTCCACCAACCCGCGCGAGAACCCGATCAACGGCCACGAGCGGAACTTGAAGGCGTCCTTGGACGACCTGCAGTACGCCTGCACCTTCCGGCTCAAGACGCCGAAAACGTGTGACCCGGCCGAGCTGGCTGCCAAGAGTCCGCTGTGCGAGGGCGGCATGCAAACCTCGGCCAAAGCCTACCCGGGCTCACGCGCGCTCAGCGTGCTGAAAGGGCTCGGGGAAAACGCGATCGTGGCTTCGATTTGCCCGAAGGTGATCGAGGCCGCCGATCCCAGCCAGCCCTCTGCCGATCCGAACTACGGCTACAACCCGGCGGTCAGCGCGATCCTGGCGCGTTTGAAAATCGCGCTCGTCGGCAAATGTTTGCCGCGCACGCTCGAGGCCGATGATCGCGGGCAGGTGTTGTGCCGGGTGGTGGAAGCGCAAAGGCAGAAACAGGACTGCAACTGCCAGCTCGATGGCCGCGCTGAGGTATCACCGGACATCGTGGACGCCGTTCAAGACCAGCTGCAGCTCACCGGTCAGTGCGGGGGACTCAATCAGAAGGCCTGCAGCGACTGGTGTATGTGCGAGATCAAGCAGGTGGAACCGGCGCACCTCAAGGCCTGCCAAACCAACCAGGGAGGGGTACCGGCCGGCTACTGCTACATCGATGATCAGGCCAAGGTCGGTGCGGACGCCACCAGCACCCAAGCCATCGAAGCTCAGCTGGCCCTCTGCCCGGTCAACCAACGGCACCGTCTCCGGTTCGTGGACGCGGATCCCACACACAAGACGCCTGCCGATGGCGCGTTCGCTTTCATCTCCTGCCGGGGGGCAGCGATTCCAAAGAACTAGGGCCTGACCCTAATCTGTTCGGGCACCCGTAAACGTGCCCGTGCCTAAGCGGCGAGTGTAGGTAGTTGGCTGTAGGTGCATTCCAGGGCGCGTCGTCCACTCAATTGGCCGCGCGCCCTGATCTGCCAACACAGTTGCCAATCGAGCGGAGCGATTGATGGGAATAAACGGCAAAACAGCATCGGCACAGCGCGTGCTTATGGGAGGTCGTGCGACAGCAGTTGGAATCGTCAACCCAAGCAGATAGCCAGGAAAGATCCGTTGCTACGGGTGTTTTCTGGCCATCATCGCAAGGATTGACAACTTACTGTGTGAAAACCTACCCTTCGGCCGCCGCGTGCGAGGGGTCCGTGCGGGCCCAGTCGATACTGTCAGCCCCGCTAGCCAACATGCACCTCTCACGTTCCCGGGCCAACCATGGCCAGGGGCGGCGCCCATTCAAGGAGTTCTTTCAATGATGTTGAAGCGTTCGACCACCGAGTCCAAGCCGAGTGCCACGGCACGGCTCGTCCGAGCAGGCTTAGCCAGCCTGGCGGCCGCGGGTGCGGCAGCCGCACTCGCTACTGGCTGCCTCGATCGCCCGGTGGTTCCGGCCGGACCCGAGACGAGCAACGTGTTCGTCGATCAGATCATCCAGACGGCGGTCGATAAGATCGACCTCTTGTTCATGGTCGACAACTCGGTGTCGATGCAGGACAAGCAGCAGATCCTCAAGGCTGCCGTGCCCGTATTGGTGAGCCGTCTCATCACGCCAATCTGTGTGGATGTGACAGGCAAGTCGACTGGTACCTCAGTCGGAGGCCAATGCCCGAATGGCGGCGCCCTCGAATTCACCCCGATCAACGACATTCACATCGGCATCGTCAGCTCCAGCTTGGGTGCGCACGGCGGTAGCGTGTGCTCGATGCCGGCGGGCGCCACCGACACCTTGAATGACCGGGCTCACCTGATCCCGTCGGTGCGCACGGGCGTGGCCAGCTGGAAGGACTCAGGCTTCTTGGCCTGGGACCCGAGCGGCCAGAACGGCGAAGCCAACCCGGCCGCCTTGCAGACCGCGTTTCAAAACATGATCGCGTCGGTGGGCGAGCATGGCTGCGGCTACGAGGCCTCGCTCGAGTCCTGGTACCGCTTCCTCATCGATCCCGAGCCGCCGGCGGAAGTCACGCTGGCGAACGGCGTGACCACGCGCGGCTCCAGGCTGATCGTCAACGACGACGGCACCTTGGGCGCTTGCGAAGGTTGCGACACCACGATCTTGGCTCAGCGCAAGGCTTTCTTGCGCCCGGATTCGTTGGTCGCCATCGTCATGCTCTCGGACGAGAACGACTGCTCGATCCGTGACGACGGGGTAGGCTGGTTCGTCGGCTCGCAGAATCGCATGCCGCTTTCCACCGCGGCCTGTGCCACGAACCCGAACGACAAATGCTGCCGCTCCTGCGCCCAAAAAGAAGACAAGGCGCCCGACGGTTGCTCGGCGCTGACGGCAGACCCGGTGTGCATGACCATTCCCAAGGGCTCGCAATACGCGATCTGGGATGCCACACACGATTCGCTGAACTTGCGCTGCTACAACCAGCACAAGCGCTTCGGCTTCGACCTCTTGTACGATACCAACCGCTACGTCAGCGCGCTCAAGAACACGACCATTCGTCTCGAGTCGAGCGGCAAGGTCATCGCCAACCCGCTGTTCGACGGGACCTCGGACAAGGGCGTGCGTGACACGTCGCTGGTGTTCTTGGCCGGCATCGTCGGTGTCCCGTGGCAAGATATCGCGACCAAGGAATCGCTCACCGACCCCGCTGCTCTGACCTACCTAACGGCCGCAGAGCTCCTGAGCGAGAACCGTTGGCCGGTCCTGCTCGGCGTGCCCCGTCCGGACGACGGCTCGGCGCCAGTGCCGCCCAGCGATCCATTCATGATCGAGACCCCGGACGTGCGTTCTGGCGTGAACACAATCGCCCAGCCGAACGAACCAATCCAGCCGGTCAACACCACGACTCCTAACCGGATCAACGGTCACGAGCAGAACATTCCGGACTTCGCCGACTTGCAGTACGCCTGCACCTTCCCGCTGCAACCGACCAAGACGTGCACGCCGGGCGATGCCGCTTGCGATTGCTCGCCGGACAAGGCCGGTAAGCTGGATGCCGTCGTGACGGCAAACAGCCCGCTCTGTCAGGTCGGTGGAAAAGGCCCGGTCAGCGCGACTCAAACGTCGGCCAAAGCCTACCCGGGTGTGCGTGAACTCCAAGTGCTCAAGGATTTCGGCGAGAACGCGATCGTTGCCTCGATCTGCCCGAAGGTCACCGTTACCCAGAACCCTTCCTCGGACCCGAACTACGGTTACAACCCGGCAGTCGGTGCCATCATCGAGCGCTTGAAGGAAGTGCTGAAGGGCAAGTGCTTGCCGCGTCCGATCGAAACGACGCTGATCGATCCGATGGATAAGAACAAGGGCAGCCGGGTGTTGTGCAAGGTGGTCGAGGCCCAACGCTCCGACTGCAATTGTAACCTCCCCGGCCGCGACGACGTCGACCCCGAGATCATTCCGGCCGTGCGTGACCAGCTGAAGCGCACC
>DATEPG010000445.1:0-21025 GCA_035273265.1 Polyangiaceae bacterium | reverse complement strand
CGCCCAAGCCGCTGGTGCCGCCCAAGCCGCTGGTGCCGCCCAAGCCGCCGTTGCCGTTCGCGCCGCCGTTGCCGTTCGCGCCGTAGCTTCCGCTGACGCCGCTTGCGCCAGCAGCAACGCCATCCCCGCCGTCTCCCCCAGCTCCTCCGCTTCCTGCACCGCTCCGACCCGCGTCGGTCAATACGCTGCCGCTCGTCGCGTCGCCGGCTCCGGCGCTGTTCGAATTAACGTTGGTTGGCTCCTCGTCGGCTCCGCCCAAGTGAGCGGTCGTCATTCCGCCGCCGCCGGCGACCGCTGCCGCGTTTCTTCCACCCTGCCCCCAAGTATGCGCGAGTGGATCTCGGCTCACGCCGCTGCAGCCCGCGAAGACTCCGACTCCGAGAACCGCGGTCACGACCGCTCGGACCCTCACACTCGCCAGCCCGGTTCGCTCATCTACATCTCCCAAGACGCCCCCATCCAACCGGAGGGCGCGCTCAATAACCTCGTAGCCCCGTCCAGCTGCAACAGCTGCGCGGCGAGTTCGAACTCGGCAAAAATTCCGAGCTGCCGGCTGACACGACCGGTGAGGCCGACCGCCCCCCCAAAGACACCCACGGCCGACGAAAGCGTGGGCTGACCTTCAACCCTTTGAATGATGATTCCGGCGCCGACGCGCGGTCCGGCGTAGACTCGCAGTCTGCTCGGCGCCGTCTGCCAGAGCCAACCAAGCTTGCCCAGCACGCGCCACTCGCTGAGCCGCCCCTCGCCGCTCTGGCCGGCTTCGAGCCCGAGCCATGGTCCGTGGACGGCAGCGGGAGCCAGCGCGAGGCGCAAGCCGTAGCTCGGGCCGAGCACGTCCGCTGTCGAGTTCGATAGCCCGAGCCCCAGCGAAAGGCGCAGCGAAGGGTCGGGCGTCGGACGAGCGGACAGCGGCGTAGGCGCCGCGAGCTCATCGCGCTCGGTGTCGCGTGCGAGCGGTACCGACACGAGCTCCGGAGCATTGTCGATGAAGCCTTCGTAGTATCCGCGCCCAAATGGGATCACGAACAGGCCGCGTTCCAGGTTGGCGCCGCTGAGGCCACGGCTGCGCGACGGAGAGCGCACGAACTCGAGATCGGCAAAGCGCGTGATCTGGCCGGGACGAGCGGAAAACTGAGCCTCCTCGCCGCGTGCGACGACGTACAAGGTGGAACTGGGCGGCAACAGCAGCGAAGTCGAGAGATCGAGTGCGTTGTGCAGGGTCAGCAGGCGCCGCCCGAGTGCGTCCAGGATCTGAATCACACCGCGCCGGCCGGAAACGCCCACGAGCCAGCTCACCGTCGCCGGCGGGTACGCCGAAAGGTCGAGCAGCGGAGCCCGCCGGTTCAGCGCGGGTGCGCGCAGCGAGATCGCCACGCGAGCCCGGGCATCGCCGATGCCACGGTTCGCCGCGGACATGAACGCGCTGATTTCGCTGTATTCGATCAGACGGTCTCCGTTGACGTCGGCCGCGCCCCGCAGCGCGGACAAGAGCTCGTGGGTGAAGACGCCGTGGCCGATGGCATCCCATTCGTGGGCTTGGGCGTCGCGGCTCGAGACGAGGATGGCGCCGACGTTGGGAAAACCCGCCAGGGTCGAGCGAACCAGAAGGGCATTCGCCACTTCGGGAGCGACACTGACCACCTCAGCGTTCGAATCGCGAGGACGAACGATGGATTCGGCGTGACAGGCGTCGACCAGCAAGTGAACGTAGGCTGCCGGCAAGCGCGCCAGGACACGCTGATAAAGGTACTCGCGCCGCATCGCGCCGTCCGAAAGCGCGAGAGCTGGCTCGCCTCGATACGACGCACTGCCGTGACCACTGAAGAACAGCCAGACGACGCTCTGATCTCCGCGAGCCCGATCGCGTTCGATCTCGGCGGCAATGGCGGAGACGGCCTGTTCGACGGCGGCCAGCGAGGGCGGACGCGCCGCCGCCACGAGCTTAGGGTACAGAGTCTGGGTCGCCGCATCCATCACGGTCAAGAGGTGCAGGGAAGCGGCAACTCCGCCGATCAGCTCGCTGATCGCGGCGGCGTCGTCGTCGGCGTACTCGAGGGGGGCCAGAGCAGGGAGTGACTCCTCACCCGCCACGGGGAACGCGGCGTTGTTGCCCACGACCAGCGCGTGCAGCCGGGTTGCAGCGTTGGCGGTAGAGGTACAAGCGACGGCGGCCGCTACGAAAAGCGTCCCTAGCCAGCCAGGAGCTCGGCTCCGCGCTGGCCTACTCATCGATCCTGAGTTCGACACTCGTTCCGTGCCCCGCGCTCGGATCGGGCGACGGCGCGGCGTCTGTCCATCGAACATCGATTCGGTACACACCGGGACCGAGCGCCTTCTGCAGGCGGATCCCCTTGTCTACCACGGTCATCCCGCCGGTTGCTTCGAGGTACGGACTCTCGCCGCTTTCGGTCGGGAATAGGCGGATCCGTTCGGGCGACGGCGGGCTGATGCGCTGCGCGCTCGCGTTCAGGTAACCATGCGCGACGCCGGTATCGACGAGAAAAAGCAGCGTGTCACCGACGCGACAGGCGCGTTCGCTCGAGCAGCGGAGCTCCACGGCCCCCGCGAACGAGCTGTCGATACCCTTTGCGGTAAAGCCGCCACCGGCGTTTGACTCTCTCGATGGAACGCCCAAGTAGAAGAGCAGTCCCCCCACCGCAGCAGCCGCAGGGAGGGCGGCCGCCAAAACCCAGTAGAGGCGGGCGACACGAGCGCGCGGAACCACCCGTTGCATGACACGAGATTCGATCTCGTCATACGCGCGTCCGCTCAGGTGACCCTGCGCGAGCAGCTGCTCGAGATCCTGCTCATCGTAAGGCATGGGACCCGAATGACCTCGCGAGACCAACTCCCAGGGAGAGGTCGCCGGGCAAGATGCCGTGATTCAGGAGCGCACGGCGCAATCCGCTCTTCAACCGCTCTTCGTCCGTTCGCAACCTGCGGCGGGTGATGCCGAGTGCTGAACAGGCGTCCTCCTGGCTGTTGCCGAGGACGAAGCGCTGCTCATACACGCTGCGCAGGGACGGCGGGAGAGCGGTGAGGTAGGCCGACAGCACCGTGGTGACGAGCGGGTCTACGATAGGCTCACTCTCGAACGGCGCGCTTTCGCTCGTATCCGGTAGCATTTCCACCGAGTGCTCGAGCGCCCGACCCTGAACCCGTAGTTGATCGATAAACAGATTCTTCGCGATCCTGCGCAGGTACGGCGCGAACGGACGCGTACTATCGTACGCGCTGCGCGTTGCCGGCGAGAATGCCCGAATGAAGACCTCCTGCAGCGCGTCGGCGATCGCGCTCGGCTGCGCCAACTCGCGTGCGTGGCCGGCACGCGCGAGGGCGCGCAAGTAGCGGTCGAGCATTCGCACGTGTGCCCGGTAGACGCGTTCGAATGCCCAGCGCTCGCCCTGGCGAAACGCTTCCAAAAGATGTGGTTGCCCGTTGGAGATCGGCATCACCCTTCGAAACCCTGCCCGCACGCTAGCCTGGATTCTCCCCGTTTGGCAAGTGCGGATTCGCCACGAAAGCAGGCCAATACGCCAAACTGACAATCGGTCGGACAATCAGAAATAGATCGACCGAAGTTGTATCAGCCAATCGTATGCACTTTCGAGGCTCGCTGCGCCCCGCACTCATCGACTGCGCCCATGCTTCCGATTGCTTGCGGGGCTCAGCCGAGCGAGAAACCGCCCCTCGACATGCAATCGCATGGCGCTCAAAATCTTACCGATGCGCCGCGCCCTGGATTGTGCTGCTCGCCATCCGACCCCCAGCGGACGCGCCCGGCCGCTGGGCTTCCCCTCGACGCTCCCGCGCTGGGCGCCGCGTCGCACCCGGAGGTTCAAGCGTTCTCGGCGAGTAGCTGTCCAGGAATTCCCGGGCACGATGGGGTCGCGGCGTTCGAAGTCCGCAAGCCTTCCCCAATTGGCTTGCTCCAGCTCGTTGCAGGCCCTCGGGGAACGCAGTAGGCGCGCTACTTCTTTCCTTGTCCGAGTGCCTCACTCATCATCGTAGGCAACATCCGCTCTTGAAACAACGTCACGCCACTCGCGTTCAGCAGTTCGGGTGGCGCCCTCGAGGGCGCCACCCGAACGACTTAGAATCGAGCAAGTGATGACAGCGACTCACTGCATTTGCAACAGTCTGACCCGGGGGTACGGACCTTCGCAGGTTCCTTCGTAATAAATCCGGATCGACTTCCCAGCCAAAAATGCCGAGAGCGCCACTGACGTCATCGCCTTGACGTGCTCGGCGTTGCCAAAGAGGATGACGCTAGGGTCGGTGTTACAGGCAGTCGGTCTCCCCGACGGAGCCGAAGAAAATGCAAGGTACGTAGTCGTTCCGGTCGCCGTCGGCGCAACCTCGATATTCGAGACCGTGAGCCAATTGCTGAACGGACCCGCCGCGAGCGCCGTGCTGCTCGCCAAGAGACCAGCAAGCGACATGCCCAACAAAACTTTATTATGCTTTCCCATGACCACTCCCGTTGTATTGCGCTCTCGATCTCGTCGAAAGCGCGTTGAACCAATTTACCAAATTGCAAAAAGCAAAACTGTCCTGAAGTCGAAAACCAAAGCGATATCGACAGTCGCGATTACTCGATGCTCGGCTGCCATCCGATTCGAATCCCTCACTGGAGTAGCCCATTGAGCGCTACGAATTTGGCGGCCGGAAGTCCCCGGTAAGGGAGCGCGAGGACATCCTCGGTCGCCGGCCAAAGTCGGATCGCGTTTCGGTGAATCCACCAGGGGAATTTCGTCCACGTCTGGCCAAACCAATTGACGGGAGTAGCCAGAAAATCTGGATTACGAGTAGCGGCACCAGAAATCGCTTCAGTCGCAGTTAGCCCTTGCGACAACGCAAACCCATAAAGAAAGCTCTTCTCGCCAGGCGTGATGTCGTATGTCAGGGAGTTCAGCAACACAGCCAGGCTGCTCGTGCGGCGACCGTCCGCGCTGTCGAGGTAGCCATCGACCGCGTCATCTAGCCCGAGGCGATGGCGGTCTCCGAGGCCCCAGACGTCCCACCAGGTCTCCGCGAACCCGCGAACCGGACCGTAGCCGCGAACAATCATGTCCTTGAGAACGAGGGCCTTGTGCTCTTGGTAGGCGGCATCGGCGCTGGGATAAAATGGACCGGACCCGCCATCGAATTCGACGAAGTACCTCGGCCCCTGCGTACTGCTGGTGCTTCCCTGAGTGATGAAGTACGCCTTGCAATCTCGAGTGGTATTGACGCAATGGCCTTGAAGGTCGCGACCCACATAGTAAACCCAGGTCGACGGCCCGCCGGGAACGTATTTTAGCTCTCCGAATTGCCAATCACGGGCGGTCACGAAGTCCGACTGTCCCGGGACTCCTCCGACCAGAGTCCCCGAGTCAATCGCGTTCATCTGACGGCTGAAGCCGACCTCGAGCCCAGGCAGCAGCAGTCCGCGGATTCGCGCCAGCTTCGTGCTCTGAATGGATGCAATCACCTGCTCACGCTCGGCGTCGCTCAGGTTTTCCCACCACACTTCCGGCCTCACGCCGCTCGCCGCGACTTCCCACGCGCCGCCGAGGATCTCCAGTTCCGACCGCTCTGCCTCGAGCACCATCGTGAGGTCGAGAAGCGTCGCGTACGCGTGCAGGCGGTCGATTCGCTCGAGTGGCGAAGCGACCGCCTGCAATTTCGCCATCACGCTGACGCAGTCGTTCACTATCGCTGCCAGTTGAGCGCGATTCGTGAGCCGATACTGGACATCCATCGCCAGATAGGAATTCAGAGCATACTCAACGGACGCATAGTCCGCATTAATCGTCGCAGCATTGTTGTCGTACGCCCACCTCCAGAAATCCAAGACCACGTCTCTCGTTCGATCGCCATCGGCCATGATCGCGTCGAGTACTTGTTGTGTTTCGTTCGGACCGCCGAGCCCGAGTATCGCACTGAGGCCAGGAATATACGCGTCGATGGCGCGCCCCAGGAGCTGCTTTGCGACATCCGTCAGCGCGCTTCCTCCTTGCTCGAGAGCGCTCTTTTCGACTTGCGCGAGCACGGCTTTGTAGTCCAGAGGATCGTAGTCGTCCTCGGCGGAGGCAGGTAAGGATATGGCGACGACGGCTGCCATTGCCGCAACGGCAGCGACATTTTTCATGCGATTTTGCACGGTGCTTTCCGATTCGAGTGAGTGAGACTGGTTGAACAGCAGCAATTGATGACCCTGAGCCGAAGCCGCGACGCCCGTTCTTCGACGAGACCGATGCTGGCAGCGCGTCGCGAACTCCTCGAGCCCTCAGACGGACGAGCGACGAAGCTCACGACACTCCACCCAATGACGCTGCTCTGCCGATACTTCCAAACAACCCGCGATGCTCCATCCCAATGAGGTACTGCCAATAGCGATCGTCATGCCAAACGCAAAACACCGTTGATTCTTCAGCGGACCTCACACACGCCGTGACAATCGTGTCAGGGCAAGCGGGCATGGCCCCTGGTTCGAGCGTCGCGCGACCTCGGTCAGAAGGCGCGCAGCCAGAAGGCGCGAGCAGTGGAGCTGGGGCAGCCTTAATCAAGTGAGCGGGCAACCGTATCGAGTTCGAATGCCCGCCCTGCCGGTCCCAAAGCAGCGCGGCTGCCACCAGCGATGACGGCGCCACGAGCGCTGCAAATATGCGGCAATATCATGCACACTTCCCGGGCGGACGCGCAGGATGGGAGTCGCGCCCTAGCGCGGGACGGCGCGGTCTCGCATCTCCGCGAGAATGCGCGCGTCGGGATCTGCGCTCAGCCGCTCGAGCGCCTCTTTGCCCTGTCGCAAGTCCGGGTTTTTCATGGCTAGGCCCTCTCGCTCCGCGTCACTCGCCGCAGCCAAGAGCTTACCCCAATCTAGCGCTTTGCGAGGACAGTGAGAACAGCGCCACTGAGTTCGGCCAACATGGTCGTGACTAGTAGCGCTACGCTGCACAGAGCAAGACTCTCCCATCGCTGCGACTCACGGAACGCGCCACGCCAGAGTCGGACAGCCTGCCATGCTGCAACCGGAGCGGGTAGCACTGCTAGCACCATCACCCGTACCGGCAAACCGAGCAGAAACAGAAGCGGGAGCGCTCCGAATGCCAAGACCGAAGAGCTCGCAGCGGCACGCGCGGCCCAGCGCGCGCCATGGCGAACGACGAGAGTCCGCTTGCCCTGCGCTGCGTCTCCTGCGGCGTCCGGCAGTTCAATCGTGAGCAGCATACTGAACTGCAGACAAACGAGCGGAAAACAAGCTAAGAGGATGGGAGCTCGAACAATGCCAGTCTGCGCGTAGAAGCCGAGCAGCGGAGTCAGCACGGTAACCACCAACGCTGTGTTGACCTCACCCAGGCCTCGGCTCAGAAGTCGGAGCGGCGGAGCGCTGTAGCACCACGACAGCGTGAGGATCAGCAGCGAAAGCGGCAATAGGTAACGTGGACCGTCCGGCAGCCCCGCTAGCTTCAGCGCTGCACCGAGGGAAACGCCAGCGAGGACCAATGAGGTCGCGAGCGACACGCGCGGTGCCACCGTCCCGCTCACCAGAACACGGCTACCGCCGGACCAACGCGTGGGCGTTGAGTTCGCGCGGTCCGCCTCCAGGTCGAAATAGTCGTTCGCATAGTGTGTCATCCACTGAACAGCAGTGACGAAGCCTTGTCCCCAACCGTAGCGTACCCAATCGATTGGCGTGCCGTGCACGGCAGCCAACGCTCCCCCGAGACCGAACATCGAAAACCCGCCGATCAAGAACTGCGGTCGACCGAGCTTTAGAAATGCGATGACTTGGCCAGCATCGATCATCGAATGCGTTGCTAGCACGCATGGGAAACCGAGACGAAAGCGCCGCACCCAGCTAGGAATGAGCGAAGTGTCTCGTACCAGGGGGGGGTGATTCGCACGAGGGGCTGAAAGAGCTGTCTGCGATGCCCCACAACCGCGGCATGCTCTTTGCACTTGCAGTCGCCGGAACTTGGGCTTGTTCAATGTTGATGCTGATGAACTTTTCCGTGCGGCGGCCGCAGTTTGAACTGCAGCAGCCGCGCGCCCTCGAGTGGTTGGTCGAGCTGCACGCGACGGCAGAGGCCACATTGAAGGGCTCGTGTCCACGTGAACAACAGGCATTCGCCACACACTTCGGCAAGTTGCTGGAACGTAGCGCGTGTGGTGCCGATCGAATCGGCAAACGTGGGCACGTCACGGCGGATCTAGGGTCGAATGAACTCGGCCTGTATGACGTCCGTCATAACCCACATGGTGCAGGCTCGGGCGCACGGTCCCAAGTGTTTGCGGATGTCGTGAGTGCCTACTTCGAGCTGGAATTTGCAACAGAAACGCAGGCCCCGAGTGAACTGATTCACGTCACATGCACCGGCTACGTCTCACCCAGCGGTGCCCAGCGCTTGGTGGTCAACAAGGGCTGGGGGGCGCTCACGCACGTGACTCATGCATACCATATGGGTTGCTACGCAGCCTTCCCGGCCATCCGGATCGCCGCCGGTCACCTGAGCGTTCCCCCTGCGTTGCGCAGTTGCGGCGGTCTGCCACGGGCCGCTCGGGTCGATATCGTACACACCGAGCTGTGCACCTTGCATCTCGATCCAAGTGATCACTCCGCCGAGCAGTGCGTCGTGCAGAGCTTGTTCGCCGATGGTTTCGTGCGCTACTCACTGTGCGAAATGGTTGGGACTACAGCCCAGCGGGGATTGGAGCTTTTGGCAGTGAGCGAGCAAATTCTACCGGACTCGGCCGCTTGCATGGCTTGGTCAGTCGGGGACTTCGGGATGCGTATGACCCTGACGCGCGACGTACCGAACCGCATTGCCAGCGCCCTACGGCCATTCGTAGCAGAGCTGTTCGCGAAGGCTCGGGTCGACCTGGCCGACGCGTTGCGACATGCCGTCGTGGCTGTACACCCGGGCGGACCCAAGATTATCGACCGCGTGAGCGAGGTGCTGGAGCTGACGCCGGCGCAGGTGCGGTCGAGTCGCGATGTGCTCTACGAGTACGGAAATATGTCTTCTGCCACGCTACCGCACGTGTGGCAGCGAATCGTAACGGATGATGCGATTTCAACTGGGACTCTGATTGTGAGTCTGGCCTTCGGCCCCGGCCTGACCGTGTGCGGCGCCCTGTTCAGGAAACACTGAGGTGCTGCCGCTGCTGCTTTTGCCCGTTTTCTTGCAAGCGCTCGCGATGCTCGTGGACGAGCTCGTGTTCCATCGCAAGCGTGGGCTGCCAAGATGGGAGCGCTTGGGGCACCCGCTCGACACGCTCACGGCTGCCATCTGTTACGGCTGGCTCGTGGCCGTGCCTGCGAGCTCCCCCCGTGCCCTAGCCATTTACGTAGGCCTCTGCGCGTTCTCGTGCGTGTTCATCACCAAGGATGAATTCGTGCACGCGAAACGCTGCGAGCCACGAGAGACCTGGCTGCACGCGCTGCTATTCGTGCTGCACCCAATCGTTTTTCTAGCGCTCGGCTTGATCTGGCTCTCAGGAACTGGAGCATGGGTCTCGAAGGGGGCTCTAGCGTCTACCTTGGCCTTGTTCACTTACCAATTGGTGTACTGGAACCTGCGAACAGAGACCGCAACCGAGTCGCAACCCAAACGAACAGAGGACGTTCATTGACCACAAAATCAGTGCCGCTATCGCGAGTGAACAACCTCGTGTACGAAGCGCTCGGCGAGCGCTGGTACGACGCGGAGGACGATCCCATCGCCCTCCTGCGTGCCGAGTCGCGCTTGCGCAATCCATGGATCGCGAAAGAACTCACGCTTGCTTTTGGCAGCCGCCCGGCGAACGTTCTCGACATCGGTTGCGGTGGAGGGTTCTTGTCGAATTACTTGAGCTGCCTCGGGCATCGGGTCACCGGGTTGGACGCTTCCAGTGACGCGCTCGCCGTCGCCAGGCGCTACGATCGCACTGGCTTGGTGCGCTACCAACAGGGCGACGCGCTGAATCTCCCCTACCCCGACCGCACATTCGATGCCGTGTGTGCGATGGACTTCTTGGAGCACATCGAGAGCCCAGACCGAGTGGTTGCAGAAGCAGCGCGTGTTCTCAAGCCCTCGGGACTATTCTTCTTTCACACGTTCAACCGCAATGTCCGTTCTTGGTTGATCGTGATCAAGGGCGTCGAGTGGTTCGTTCGCAATACGCCACGCAACTTGCACGTGTTGAGACTTTTTCTCAAGCCGGAGGAAGTGCGCGCGTCCTGTGAGCGGCACGGGCTGAGCGGTTTGCAGCTGCGCGGTGTTCGCCCGGTGTTCGGGCGGGCGTTCTTGAAGCTTCTGTTGACGCGCCGCGTTTCAGCCGCGTTTTCATTTACTTTTACCCAGTCCACCGGTCTCGGTTTTAGCGGAATGGCTAATAAAGCCGCTGAGATTGGCTGAAAACCCCCGCACGGTGAAGTTCATTGCGCACGATTCGTGCACGACGAGCGGCAATGACCACGCGATTTTGGCTCAAGTTCGGCGCTGCGGCGTTGCTCGCCTCAGTCCTCGGAAGTGCGGCGGCGCGGCGCCTTCACCGCATTTCGCTGCGCGGCAAAAAGGTGCTGATCACGGGGGGCTCGCGCGGGCTTGGCTTCGCGGCCGCGCGCCGGTTCCTCCGTCAGGGCGCGGATGTGGCAATTTGTGCGCGCAGCGAACCGGAGTTGCTGCGCGCCAGTGCGGCGCTGCGCGAAGTCGCGCAAAGCGTGGGGCTCTCCTCACACGGGCGAGCTCCGGATGTCTTGGCTCTGCGAGCGGACGTGACCGAGCCGGAGGCTGCGAAGCAGCTCGTTGCGGACGTGCTCCAACGCTTCGGTCGCATCGATGTCCTCGTCAACTGCGCGGTCGAGATCACCATCGGGCCACTCGAGGCGCTGGGCTCAGCCGACTTTCATCAGAGCTTCCGGGGCATCTTCTTCGCGTTGTACGAGCCGACGATGGCCGTGCTCTCGCACATGAAGTCGCGCGGGTTCGGTCGTATCGTCAATGTCACGTCGGTTGCGGGCAAAGCTCCGGTTCCACACAGCGGGACCTATGTCGCGGGAAAGTTTGCGACCACGGGATTTTCTGCCGTATGCGCGGCCGAGCTGCGCAAGTACGGCATTCGGGTAAGCACCGTACTTCCGCCGCCGCTGCGCAATGGGGCCTGGCTGAACGGCTCCTACAAAGGCTTGGCCGACCAAGAGCTTTCTTGGTTCGCGCGCGCGCTGCAGTCACCGCTCACCTCCATCGACCCCGAGCGCGCCGCGCGAGCCATCGTTCGTGCCGCCGAGGAGGGTCGCGTAGAATCCATGGTCTCGCCGATTTCGTTCCTTCAGGCACGACTTCATGCGCTTTGCCCGACACTGTCCGTGGCGCTTGCCGCGCTCATCGACGCGCGATCCATGCCCCCCTCCCCGCTCGGCGCGAGTGCGCTTCCCGCGCTGACGGGTGAGGAGATCGTGAGCACGAGTGAAAGCCCGAGTGTCCGCGCGGTTCTGCGCCGCGTGCAGGCTGACGCGCAAGCCTATTTGCAGCCAGGCGCGCTCAAAGCGCAATAGCGGCGCGCGCGACGCATCTCGGAGCGGACGCGCGCCCAACACTACGCGCGCCCCGCCTCGATCAGCGTGCACCCGGGCGGCGCGCGAAAAAATCATGCGCCCAGCGGAAGCGCACGTTCGCGTTGGCCGCAGCGAGTTGATCGATCCGCAGGTCGCCCACATAGAGCGCGCGAGCGGCAGAGACGGAATGACGGCGCAAGAGCGATTGCAGCATGCCTGGCTCCGGCTTCCGCCGCGGGCACGAAGCGTCCGGCAAGCAAACGCACATTTCGACTAGCGCCTGAGGCCCGTCCGGTCCGAACGCGGAATGCCAGGTATCGACCAGCATCGCCTCCGCGTCGGCACGGGTGAGCAGACCGAGCGCCACGCCGTGCTGATTGGATGCGATCCCGAACTTGAGACGTTGCGCCGGTAGAGACGCCAATGTTTCTCGCACAGTAGGGATCAAGCGCCACTGCTCGGGACGGAGCGGATAGTGTTGGCCCGGGACGGTGACGTAGCGCAACGTGCCGTCGGCATCGAAAATCACGAGTTCGATGTCACTGTCGATCATCAGCTGATTCCGTTGCTATAGGCCGCGTAACGAACGGCTTCATTTTCGAGCCTGCTCGCCTCCCAGCCGGCGCTTTGATCCGCACAAAATCGGGCCTTAGCCATGCAAAAGCAGGCATACCTTCGAATGTGAGGCGAGATCTCTGGAGCGTCTGCGCTGAGCCCGGAGTGCGCTCGGAACGATGCCAACAGCTGCTCGGTTTCCGGCACAGTCAGCTGCCACTCGACGACGACCGCTGCCAGATCCCAACCTAGCGGCTCGGACCGCACCGCCGTGTGATCGTAGCCAGCAAGCGTCTCCGGCAGTTTGACGACTCGACCATCCAGCGCTCGGAGCCACTCCTGAGGCCCCAGCGCCCCAGTGGCACCGTAGTAGGCCCTTGCCGCGCTGCGCTCGTCGTTCAGGCGTTGCCAAGGGCGGGAAGCCACGAATTTCGCGAGCCGCTCGAGAATTGCATCGGACTTGTCGCCGACCGAGAGCAACTCGCCCTCGAGCCAGTATCGGGCGACGTAGCCATGGATCGTCGCGACGCTCGAGTCGCTGCTCGAGATCTGGCGAGCCGCTGCCCTGTCCGACCAGTCGACTTGCTGCGCGACGGCATCCGGGCGAAGTACCTGGCCATAGTATTTCAAGACCACGCGCCGTCCGTCCGCAAGCCGAGCAATCAGCTTCGGTCGCTCGAACGCGGCATAGGCCGCGGGCCACGACGTCGACTCGGCGAATGCCTGGCCTCGCCACCGCCCGCCCGATATGTCTTCGAGCGACAGAACCCGCGTGCCGAAATGGCGGCTCAGCTCGTAGCGTATCGTGCTGCAAAGCCCGCCTGCAGTGCTGATCGAGGAATCATGGTTCGAGGCGACGAAGCGCTCGGCCTGTTGCCAAAACGTGTGGATCGTACGGCTTGCCATTTTGCCGGGCGGGTGGGGGTGAGCACAGAAGTAGACCTGTCTCCTGGCCGCGACCCCGAGAGCGTTCAGGGCACTGTAAGCTGCGAAAAAGGAGGATCCAGAAAGCCCAGGACCTTCATCGACGACGAGCACGCGCTCGTCGCCGGCAATCGGTTTCGTCAGCTCGATCTGTCGCTGGAATGGCTGGCCATACGGGCGAACCGAATAGCGACGATGGATAGCATTGCCGGCCCTGAGCACGACGGCGACTGCCGCTGACAGTGTCGTGCCAATCGAGCGGAGGCCAAGGACATGCGTGCATCCCTGCCCCGGGCCGTGTCGGCCCCAATACGCCACCGCGGCGGCACAGTACTGTTCTGGGTAGAGCGCGTAGAACGCGAAGCCCTCCGGAAGGTTCAAGCGACCCACTGCACCTTCGGCCAGCGTGAGTCGCGCCAGCTGCGCGCGCAAATCCTGAAGCTCTCGCCCGATTTGCCAATTAGGCCGCGGAGCGCGGACGTTCTCGCGTGACCAGACCGTATAGAAGGCGGCCGCGGCGTGGTCGGTTGCGCGCTGGGCGCTGTCCCGAAGATCCGAGGTAGCCTGATTCGCTTCCAAGACGAGCTGCTCGAGCTGCCCGCAAGCGATTAGGATCGCACGCAGCGACTGCAGCCCTTCTAAATCGCCTACTCGCGACGATACCTCGGCCGCAAAGTCAGCGACGGACATCTCGCTGCTAGCGTCGCCATAGATCTGCATCTGAACTCGGAGAGGCGCCGACGCTACACTGATGACTACCGGCCCAGCACATCCGCGTTGGAGGCATTCAAAGTCAGCAGCTTTGCATCCGTGTCGTTCAACTCCAGCGCGGTGACGGAACCTGTGCCGATCTCCAAGCGCTGGCAATGGTCCACGGCCAATCCGAGATAGAACGCGACTGCGAGGCGGATCGGATCTCCATGGCTGACGACGACCACGATCCCGTCCGGATGCGCCTGGACAATCTCGGCCAAGGCGTCGACCATCCTCGCCTGAATACGGCTCACTCGCTCACCTTTGGGAATGGCACACAATGCTCGATGTTGGTTGAAGCGACGGAATGCGGCGTCCGCTTCGAGATCAGCGATCGCAAGGCCGTTCCACTGCCCGAAATCGACGTCGGTCAATGCTTCGCTCTCGAAGACCGCGATGCCGTGCGGCGCGGCGATAGCCGTCGCCGTCTGCTTGGCGCGCTGGAGCGGACTCGAATGGACCGCAGTTAGCTTTAGCGGCGAAAGAGCAGTAGCCAGCGACTCCGCTTCCGCGCGGCCTCTTTCGTCGAGCGGGTAACCAGGTAACCGGCTAACCAGGAATTCTCCGACGGCTTCGGTGTTCCCATGACGAACCAAGAGAATTGAGGTCACGTAGTATTACCCCTGTAAAGAGCCAGCCAGTTTGCTTGGTATCCACGCGGCCTAAAGCCCGCTCAACTGTATCTGCGCGCGACCAACGCGCAAAACTCGGCGAACTCCTCGGGTGCCAGCGGGGGGCTCGTGTGGTGCTCGCGGACGCCGCGGGAGGGCGGAGTGAAGCAACAGGTGACCGTCACTTCGAACGGTTCGAGCGCGCGCATCTGCCGATCGAACCAGGCGAGCGCGTCCGGGCGATGCATGTCCGCCCAGCTCAAGCCGGTGCGCAACTTCTTGACACCGAGCTCGTGCAGCCAGCCCACTGCCGCATCCAAACGGGGATCGTCGAAATGGAACCATTGGCAGATCCCAAATGTAGAAGCGTGCTCCGCGAACGCCGATAGCGCCTTCTTGGGTGAGCCGTCTTCCCGCAAGAGGCCCATGTAAAAGTGACGAAAGTAGGAGGAGCCCTCGGCCTCCCGGTGCCGCGTCGTCGCTGGCCACGCCTTCGGCAAATCGAACAAGGAGTACCAGTGGATGCGCGGAGCCAGGCCACGCAGGAGCTCGGCGCTGCGTCGAACACCGAATTCTTGCACTTCTTCTGCCCCGAAACTCGAGACGCCGACTTCGGAGATCCAAACGGGGAGCTGCGTAACAGCCTTGATTTCGGCCACCTTTTCCGGCCATGCCTCGAGTTGCCAATGATTCCAGTCGAGCGGAAAGCCGTGCACGGCCACGGCATCCA
The DNA here is from genome assembly GCA_035273265.1 of Polyangiaceae bacterium. Taxonomy (GTDB): domain Bacteria; phylum Myxococcota_A; class Polyangia; order Polyangiales; family Polyangiaceae; genus PMG-095. Next base: position 5,925 of record DATEPG010000445.1, on the reverse strand, counting down.
TGACGGCCAAGACGCCTTGGTCTTCCATGTTGGTAATGAAGGCAGGGTCGATTGGAGACACCCCACCGAGCACCCGAGGAATGCGGGCGTTCTCGCTGCAAATCGCGCTTGCCGCCAGCTTCACCATACCCGCAAAGCGTGACCAATCAGGGTCGAGCTCGAAATCCCAATGTGAAAGGTTGTTCGGTTCGTTCCACAGCATCATGGCTTCGAGCACGACGGCACCTCCTTCAAAGTGGACCGAGTACTGGCACCCGGCTCGGGCGCGCCCATTCGCGCCGAGACGGGCTCGACGAGTGCCGAGTCCCCGAGCAACTTGAAAGCCTCCAGCAGCCGACTGGCCTCACGGTAGCCGTGCAGCGTTCCCACGTCCACGTAAGCGCGACCGACGGGCGATGCCCAGGCCACGCCGCCGCGGGAGATGTATTCGTTCACTAGAGTGCCGAGATACTCATCTGCCCGGTCCGGCTCCATCCACAGCCGGTGCAACTCTCGTAGAGTCGCGCCCGTGGCGGAAAATGCGCCCCAAATCCAGTGACTCTTCGAGTCGGTTGCTTTTACTTGGATTTGCTGGACCCGCCCATCGGAGTCGAAGCTCACCGCATCGAATAGCTCTGGGTGTTCCACGGGGAAGAGCAGAAAATTTAGCGACCGCGTCGCTACTGCCCGAAGGGCATCGTGAGGAAACCAAACCGTGTCCGGCAGCCCCACGCACACCTGCTCGTTGTCCTCGATGAAAGGCAACGCCCGGAACAATGCATCGCACAAACCCCGAGGTTGATCTTGAACGACGTAACAGGTGTCTACGCCTCGGACGTGGCCACCGTAGTAGTCGAGAATGTCGCTCTTTCCCGGTGAGATGACGAAGCAGAGCTTGGTCACCCCTGCTTCCAGCATGCGATCGATCAGGTATTCACTCACAGCGACCGGGCGATCGCTCGCACCATCCTTGCGGCTGCCGACCGGCAAGAGCTCCTTCGAAAAGGCCAATGGCTGCATCCGACTGCCCCGCCCCGCTGCCGGCACGATGCCCCACACTCATGCCTCCAAGACCTGTTCGGCGCTGGCGAACGCTCCGGGCAGGGTACCCGCCGACCACACCAGCTCTTCCAGCTCACGCACGCGATGCATCGCAGTGTGTCGGTCGAGCACGCGCTCTCGGGTCAACCAGGCCCGGTGTAGCAGCTCTCCGTCGCTCAGAGAAAGCGCGTCCATCACGTCTGCTCGGCTGTGAACGACCAACACTTCACGCCATGGGTCGAAGAACTCATCGAGACCCTGGAACCAGTCGGTGAGGATCGGCACGCCGCAGGCGGCAGCCTCGAATAGCCGCCCGGAAGGGCAGTAGCCGAGCTGCGCCATTGCATTTCGAGTGATGTTCAAAGTGAGACGAGCACCCGCGAAAAAGGCGGGGTGATCACTCGGTGCAACGTGGCTGATGTGTTGAATGTTGCCCGACGTAACCAGACCGATCGGGTACATCGAGCCACCCAAGAGATATCGCTCCCGCGGCCGCAAGCGCGCTGGCGCAAAGAATAGTTCGTCGAGAAGTTCTTGCCGGTCGGCCGCGTACGTACCGAGATAAGAAAGGGCCGCACGCACGGCCAGCTCGGACTCATCGGGCCGATGAAGCGACGGATCGACGTGCCCATAGAGTGGCGCAACCCGGCGCGCCCCGAGCCGCTCGCGCAGCAGCTCGAGTGCGCGGCCGCCCGTGAAGCTCAATACCAGATCGAAATCAGACAGACCTCGCAGCGGAAGATACGGCGGGAATGCACCGGCATCCAGCGCGGCGAGCGTGACCGGTGTGTCTAGGTCGTAGAACACGCGCTGGCCCCGGGTATGCTCCAGCACGCATTCAGACGCTTCCCGACCATCTGGGCAATACGAGGTAACGATCGCTAGATCTGCGTCGCTCAGCTCCGCAATGGCACGCGTCTTCACCTCGTCCCATGAAGAATAGAGCACCAAGGTGCCGCTCTCGAGCTGCCACAAGTCCCGCTGCGCGCGATAGTACGGGACGTCCTGTTCTAGGAACGTCACTTCGTGCCCACGTTGAGCGAGGGCGCGGCACAGCCCGCGCCACAGCGTCGCGTGACCGTTGCCCCACGACGAGCTGATCGTCAGGCCGAATACGACGATCTTCATGGCAAGGCCCGACTGGTCGAGGAAGTGATTGCTGGCTTGAGCGGACCCGGTGCGTACAGGCGGTCCAAGGCGCGAGCCACGCGCAGCAGCTGCTCGTCTGCGCGAAAGGCGTGCGAAACGATCAGCTCTTCGGCGAAGCTCACGAGCGCTCTCCCTCCCCAGGCGTCGTCACCACGGAACAGAACCTCTCGCGCAGTGCCGTGAAAACGTTCGCAACTGAACTCGAAGAACGAGCCGTTCACGTTCTCGACTATGGCGCCGCCCGCGCTCCCGTATAGCGCGATGCGAATCCGTGCGTGATCCCCGAAGGACGACTGCCAAGAACAGCCGATATCGAGCGCGGTGCCGTCTTCCAGCTCGAGCTGACCGAGCGCGAAGTCCTCCACGGTGGATGACCCGCTCTTGACGGGCTTTCCCCCCGCATAGAGCCGAGCGCGAGCGTATTTGACGGCGGACGCCCGATCGAGCACCCAAAACGCAGTGTCGACCAGATGCACTCCCAGGTCGATCAAGCAGCCACCGCCCGAGAGCTCCCGCTCGCGCGCCCACGCCTTGTCGGGACCATAAGCGTTGTGAAAGGTGAGCTCCGCCGCGTAGACTCGGCCGATGCTGCCGGAGCTCACCGCTTCGCGAAGCGCCGCTACTGCCCGCGCGTGGCGATAGCAGAAGTCCACTCGGAGCAACCGGTCAGCGGCACGAGCAGCCTCAATCACGCTGGCTACCTCCGAGGCGTTTGGCGCAAGCGGCTTTTGGCAGAAGACGGCCAAGCCCGACTCGAGCGCTCGCTTGCATGCCGCGGCGTGCAAGCCGCTAGGCGTGGCGATCACAACCGCGTCTAGATCGTGAGCGAGCAGCTCTTCGAGGCTTGCCACGGCGCGTGCCTCGGGCGCGAGCAAACGGGCCGCTTTCAAGGCCTGCGGGTTTCCGTCAGCCAAGACCGGAATGTCCACTAAATCGGCCTCAGCGAGCACCTTTAGCCGAGCGTGGCCAATCCAGCCCAGGCCTAGGAATCCGACCCTCGGGCGCCGTGTCACGGGATCACCAACGCCTTCACGAAGCCTACTGGGCGGTCACTGGTCGCGGCCATGGCCTCACCGAGTTGCTCGAGCGGATAGCGGTGCGTAAATAGCGGCTGCAGGTCGAGGTGAGTGAGCTGCGCGGATTCGATCGCCTTTCTCATGCCCGACGCGTAGACGGCTGAGTCCCGCTCGTGCGCGTTGATGACATCGAGCCCCTTCCAGTTCCATAGCTGCATGTTCACCTGACGGGGACCATCCTGGTGATACCCGGCGACCACCAACCTGCCGCGGGTCTTCACGATCTCCGCGGCCAGATCCAGGGGCCATTGTTTGCCCGTTGCTTCGATGACCACGTCACACAACTGCTCTCTCGTGCACTCGCTCACGCTTCGAATCAAGCCGTGATGATCTTCGAGTGGCAGCGTGCGCTGTGCGCCCATGCTCGTCGCAAGTTCGAGCGAGTAGGGGCGCCTGGATATGGCGAGGACGCTCGCGCCTGCGAGCGCTGCTAGGCGGGTCAAAATTGCGCCCAAAAAGCCAATACCGATGATGGCAACGGTCTGCCCGGACCTCACCTGCGCCCGTTCGAAGATATTGATTGCACAACCAACCGGCTCCGCCGGAAAGGGCAAGCTCGCCATTGACGAGGGTAGACGCAACACGGCACTTGCATCGGCCACGTCGAACTCCGCATATGCATTGTAGGAGAGCGCGGCCACGCGCTCTCCTGGCTCGAAGCCCTCGACGTCCTTGCCTACGGCGTCGACGACACCCCAAGCCTCGTGGCCAGACTCGCCGGGTCCGAGCGGATACTGGGTCCAGGGCAAGCCAAACCACGGCCCCAGATTGGAAGCGCAGACGCCACAACCTTCGACGCGAAAGCGCAGCTCGTTTGGCTTCGGATCTGGGCGCACGACCGATTCGATTTCGAACTTTTCAGGACCGATGATTCGGGCCGCCCGCATCTTGTTGTGCGCCGTCATGACTGACGTTGTTTGAACGCATCCGTAAATCGGATCAAGTAGATTCGCTGCGCTAAATCGCGCAGCAAACGATCCAGCACGCGGCTGACAATCTCAGTGTGCCATCTTGACTCAACTCATCACGCTGGGTGAAATCGCTCGTTGACCGATCACGGATCGAGCACGCAAATAGCTTTCGATGACCACGCATATCGAAGGCCGAGTACTCATCACGGGCGGCGCCGGTTTCATCGGATCTCACGTCGCCGACCAGCTCGTTGCGCTGGGCTACCGCGTGCGGGCGCTGGACAACTTGAACCCGCAAGTGCACGGGCAACACGCCAAGCGTCCAGTCTATTTGAACCCCGCGGTCGAGCTTCAGATCGGGGACGTACGCGACCCGGTCGCAGTGCGCCGTGCGTTGGACGGAGCGGACTCGGTCGTTCATCTGGCGGCCGCGGTCGGCGTTGGACAAAGCATGTATCAGATGCGCAGTTATATGGACACGAACAGCGTCGGCACGGCCACCTTGCTCGAACAGCTGGCGGGGCGCAAAGCGCGGCGGCTCGTAGTCGCCTCCAGCATGAGCATCTACGGCGAAGGCCGATATCGCGCGAACGATGGCGCTATCCACGATTGGGTCTGCCGCACCGTGCCGGATCTCAAGGCCGGGGCTTGGGACCCGCTCGGACCAAACGGTGAATCATTGACTCCGCTGCCCACTCCCGAGCAAAAGCTGCCGATGCTCAACTCAGTGTATGCGCTGTCGAAGTACGACCAAGAGCGCATGTGCTTGATGTTCGGTGCTGCGTATGACGTGCCGACCGTGGCGCTACGCTTGTTCAATACCTACGGCCCGAGGCAAGCGCTCTCCAACCCTTACACGGGCGTATTGGCAATCTTCGCTGCGCGACTGCTGAACGGCAAGCCGCCGGTGGTTTTCGAAGACGGACGGCAACGGCGTGACTTCGTCAACGTTCGTGACGTCGCCCGAGCCTTCGTCTTGGCGCTCAGCTCGGAGGCTGCTGTGGGCCACGCCATCAACATCGGCAGTGGCGCTTCGCTTTCGGTCTTGGAGATTGCCAGGGCGCTTGCGCAGGTCCTGCGCCTGCCGCAAACCAGCGCCGAGATCGCGAATCGATATCGCACGGGCGATATCCGGCACTGCTTCGCAGACACCAGACTTGCTCGCGACTTGCTCGGGTACGAAGCATCCGTTCCCCTGCAAGACGGCTTGGCAGAGCTTGCCGAGTGGCTGCGCGCCGAGCGCGCCGTGGACGCATACGACGTCGCGCGCGGTGAACTGGAAAAGCGCGGGCTCACCCTGGGTTGACCGCAGAAGGAGCACGAAATGGCGACGGACGATCCAGCGAACGGCTACACCCTCGTCACCGGTGGCGTGGGATTCATCGGCACGAACCTGGTCCAAAGGCTCGCCGAGAGCGGACGCGATGTCGTGGTGCTCGATAACTTCTCGAGGCCTGGTGTGGAACGGAACGCGCGTTGGTTGAGCTCGCGCCTAGCTGGCCGCGTGCGTATCGTCCACGGGGACGTGCGAGATGCGCGCGGAGTTCTTGGCTGGGTAGGCGGCGCGGCGAGCGTCTTTCATTTCGCGGCCCAGGTCGCCGTGACCACCAGCCTGCGCGATCCGCTCGGCGACTTCGAAACCAACGCGCGCGGCACACTCACCGTGCTCGAAGCAATCAGGCGCCATCCCCACCCGCCCACGTTGGTCTTTACGTCCACGAACAAGGTGTATGGCGCGCTGCCAAACGTCTCGCTGGTCAAACGTCCGA
>DATEPG010000444.1:0-12362 GCA_035273265.1 Polyangiaceae bacterium | reverse complement strand
CGCGGCGGGCGAGCCACCCGCGGCGGGCGAGCCACCCGCGGCGGGCGAGCCACCCGCGGCGGCGCTGGGACTCGGTTGGTTGGGGGAACCGCTACAGGCGGTGAGGGCGAGAAACGAAGCCAGCAATCGGAGACGCATACGACCGCGCAGGGTACAGGTGCCCTTCCGCTTCTGGCAAGGGCGCTGCCCGTTCTCCGTCATTCTCCGTCGCTTGCCGACGGTGGTGTTCAGCCAACTGTCCGCGGGGAACACCACGGCATATCCGCGCCGCTCGAAAGATTCGACAGCGATCGTGAAGCAGCGGCGTACGATCAGCCCGAGTCACAGCGATTGACGGGCGCAATCACTCCGCACTCGCTCGCGCTTGGAGTAGCCATGTCGATGTATGCTAACCATGGCTCGCGCTGTGGTGTCACACGGGCAGTGGTGGAATCCGTCAGTCGAGATGAGTGGCTATCGCTCTACCCGCGAGCAGTACTAGTTACTGCACCATCGTACTATACGGCGAGCACTGCTAGGCTCTAACTGAAGCCCGTAGACTACGAGGTAGTCCCCCCGTTCGCCTCGCGACCGACGAGGTCGTTGGAGGCTCGGCGGGAGCCTGCGACAAGGTGCAGCACGAGGCTTTCCGAGTATGCCAAAAGACGCGCTGAACGAGGCAACTGTGGCAGTGGAGAGCACGCGCATGCTTGCTCTGGCCTTGCGGGCGACGCGAGCTCATTGCTGGCTGCAGTCGCCGCGGGGGCGTTACGTCTACGGGTTCACGGTGGACCTAGAGGCGCCCGCGAGTGAGCCCATACCATGTTCGGTGGAGAGCCTCTATGCTCGATTGCCAGAGGGGCATCACTACGACTCCGGCATTGCTGCGGCAGGATTGCATGCAGTGCGGGGGGCTCTGCAGGCCAGCGTGTCGCAGTTTGCGTCGAGCTACGCGGCTTGGCAGGTGCTGGAGCACGAAGGCAGGACGTTTGCCGTCCTTTGCCTGGAGCGCAAGCTAAGCGTCGGGGGTATTTCTGCCGACGAGCTGATGAGCGCTGAACGGCTGGTTCCGTTGATCCGTGCGAATATTCGCGTCGAGCTTCAGTATTCCGATTCGCTCGTGGAATTGGCTGTGGCGCGTGCGCTCCGGGCGGGCCATCGCCTCAGCTTGGTGTTCTCGGTCGACTGCGAGCAGATCGTGTGGGCGTCCTGGCCGGACGCTTCCAGAGCGCGGATCGCCGACGAAGTGCTCGAAGCGTCGCTGCGCACGTGGCTCACGCGCTCGCCCGCTGCCAGCGAGCGGGAGGCCGAGCACATCCCGGATTCCGTGCGCGCGTGCTGTGTGGTGCGCGCCGCGCCCATCGCTCTCGGTGGCTATCTCGAAGGGCGCTGTTTTGCCATCGCTTTGAGCGAAACAGGCGTTCCTGACAGCTCTTGGCCGGGCGCTGCACCTGCGCTCTCTCATCGCGAAGAGCAGATCGTGAAGCTGTTGTGTGAAGGGCACGAGTCGATCAACGTGGCTGCGCTCACCGGACTCTCGGAACACACCGTGCGAACCTACATTCGCCGGGCCTACCGTAAACTCCAAGTAAATAACCGGGCAGACTTGGTGCGACGCATGCTCGGAGGCGCACCGTAGGCAGCTTTGCCAATGCGACTAGGATTATGCGCGTCGAGCCGCACCCGTCGCGCGCCCTGCTTCGTAGACGCGCGACGGGTGAGCGATTGCCGAGGCCCCCCCTCGGTTCAGCTCTGCTGGTTGGTCAGGATCGTGCGGACCGCTTTCAGCGTGCCGCCCGAGTTTGCCGTGCCACCCACCTTGGCCTGGACCATGACCCGCCAGTCCGCGCCGTCCCCCATTCGGAAGATGTTGCCAACACTGGGTCGCTGGCAGACACCATTCGTGACGACGCCGGTACTCGTCATGGACGACTGCAACACACCGTTGCGGTACACGCGTGCACGCACCGTGGTTTGGGCGCACTCGGCCACCGTCGGGAACACCAGCGGGTTCACGGAGAGGCGGGTGTTGACGACGCCCGACACCACGACGCCGATGCGCCGAGCGTGGGTGCAGCCGGCCTGGCCATAGGGCGGCTGCGCGTCGTCGATCCTCTGCGTGCTCCGACCAATCAGGGTCAGAAAGATGTTTGGATTGAAGGACGTTGCACAGCCGCTCTCGGTGAACGCCTGCTCGACCGATCCGATTTCACCATCCCCTGATTCAGCAACTTCTCCCGCCTCACCCATATCGGCGGAGCAGCCGCTCATTGCGAGCATCGCACCCAAGAATAGAGACCATTTGGCAATGTTCATTGTACTTCCTCGTGCTGTTTGCCTGTGACTCGTTGCATCGAGCCGTCCGCGAGCGGGTTCCACGACGATGCGACGCACCCCGAGATGAGATCCCGATCACGCCACCTTCCCTTTGCCCTGGCACGGACGACTCAGTGCGAAGGACTTATGACTCACGGCAGCTTTTTGCCCAAGTCACTCACTCTGACTACGCGAGCACTTCACGTCGCTGGCGGATCCCGACGTCGCTCGATTGAGTGACGCGACGCCAAGGATCGCCCTCCCCGCTGAGCAGCTCGGCGTGTGATTTCGCCGCCTGGTTCCGGTCTCGCGCGCATCGCACTCTCGGCCCCGAGCACGCGCTCATCGTCGAGTCGGAGTGTCGCGGCGGCGAGTCGAATCGCGACGATGCGAGCCATCACCCCGAGCACGCCCGCCGGCAGGCTTGCGCCATCGCCAAGCGGACTCGTGTGTGCGCCGTAGTGGAGTTTCGATCGTCAGGCCCCGCTCTTGGAATTTCGACGCCTGTGCCAAGCGCCGTAGCCGAGTGTCAGTAGCAACCACGCAGCCAGACCGTTCGGGGCACGACTGGGTAAGGCGCAGCTGCAGCCGGAATCGTCGTTGGGCTTGCCAGTTTCGTCCCCCTCTCCAGCGCTGCCGTCGATTCCACCCGCCGCGTTGCGACCTCCGCTTCCAGTACGTCCGCCGCTCCCCGTCCCGTCGCCGCCAGCGTCGCCGCCAGCGTCGCCGCCAGCGTCGCCCTGCGAGGAGGTCCCGCCTTCCCCGGCTGCGCCGCCCGTTGCTTGCGCACCCTCGGCGTTGAAGTATCGAATCACCGTGCGCCCCAAATGCGCGTCCGTTCCCACGCTCACCGCGCGAAGCAGCGCGCCCGACAGCGGCTCGCCGCCCTCGGTTTCGAGCCAGAAGCTGTGGTCGGTACAGCCGAGATAGTCGAGGTTCAGGCGTGCGCCGCCGCTCAAGACATTCTGCAGGGCAGTGAGTTCGAGGATGACCTGCTGGAGCCTGACCGCAGCGCTCTTGTCGCCAGCGAGCAGGCGCTGCTGAAGGTCCGAGAGTTCCAGCAATAGGGCGGGTTGCTGGGCGTTGGCCTCGGCCAACGAGGCGAACGGCTGAGCGCCGAAGACCGAACTGAAATGTGCCACTACTTCGGCAAGTTCCGCGTCAGTGACGAAGCCGGTGACGGGGACGTTCGGCTCGGCAGGAGTCGGCCCGTACACGTCGGTCACGAAACGGTCGATCATCAGCAGTCGCGTCTCATCCCCAAATCGCTCGCCCGGCGCGAACCTCTGCAGATCCTCGAGCAAGCGATCGCGCACGCTGCCTTCCGCCCAAGAATCCGTGAAGGCGGCTCCTACCGGCAACGGGCCGCCGTGGCTCGCGCGGGAGCGGCCCTCCAAATAGAGCGCGGACAGCTCTTGATCCAAGGCATCCATGGAGTGTGCGAGCAACTCCGCCGAGGGATGACCGACCCCCGGGGATGGACCGAAGAAAAATTCACGCGCTTTGCCCCACAAATCTTCGGGCGGACTCGGGCGATAGGCGAAGTAGCGCAGCGCTAGCTCTTGCAGCTGCGGGTCCTCCGAATCGACGGTCGATTGGAATAGCCCAGCCGTCTCGGCGTCGTCGTAGGCCGAGAGCTGCCCGAGCGTCTCGACCAGCTCCGATTGTAGCGCGGCGCTTCGCGCCGGGCAGTCCTCCGCCTCGACCTCGCCCAAGCAATCGGCCTCGAAGTCGACGGCCGGGTCGACCGCCTCGCGCCCGTCACGGGTGACCTCGAAGATCGACGCGCGGGCGAGCGGGGCGAAGCTAACGAGCGCAGCGACGGCAGCGAAGCGCAGCAAATTGAGTCGTTTCATGATCATTTCTTGAGATAAGGGGTGAGCAGATCTTGGACTTGCTTTGCGCGCTTCTGCAGCTCCTTGGGATTCGCCATGGCGGAGCACTGCAGGCTCAGCAAGCGCACGTACGCCTGCGAGAGCTTCACCGTGTGCCTGTACGCGATCAGCTCTTCTTCGATGCCGTCATCGATATTGAAGGTTTGCGGTTGGTTCCGCTTCTTCGCGGCCTCGCAGCGCTTCGCGTGGATCATTTCGTGGGCCCGATCGCGATCGTAAAATTCGACGCAGCTGGTCTTGTCACTCGAGCCGAAGCCCTCGGCGTCGTAGTCGCCGGCCTCGTATTGCGCCTTGACCTTGCATTCGTCGTTGGTCTCCATCCCGGTGTAGCCGGGCTTGGGGAGCAAACTTTTGTTTTCCTTGCCATCATAGCTACAGCTCGGGGACGTCGCCGTCTTGTTGACGTAGGCGCGCAGCTTCTTCTGGAAGATGGCGTTCGCCTGCACCATTTGGTCCGCGTGGCTGAGCTTGGGATATCCGGCGATCGCTTCGGTTACGGCCTCGTTGTAGAGCAGGCCGTCGTAAGGGATGCCCTCCCGCTTGCCGCCCTTGGCGCGCTTGGTCACCTGACTATTGCGAAGCAGGGTTTGGTAGATCAGGACCTTGTCGGCAAGCTGGCTCTTGAACGTGCAGAGCTTGTCGGGATCGCATTGATTGTCGGACTTGAGGCAGGTCGGCGCGGCCTCTGCGGCAGAGATGGGCAGCGCACTGGCGACGAGTGCGGCCAGCAGCATCGCCAGCAGCCTGGGCTTCGCGCGCTGCGCCGAGATCGCGGGTTGGTTTGGGGTGTTAGGGAGCGGCCGGTTCATGACGCTGAACCGAATCACGGGCGCCGGGCCGCGTCAGCACTTCTTTGGTTTCTATCAGCACGTTGACCGCGTCGAGCCGCGCCTTGCCCTCCAGGCTTCGCGTGCTCCTTCGCGCTGCTTCCGTCAGCACCACGCGGGCTTCTTCGAGCTGGCCGTCTTGCGCCAGCAGCGTGCCAAGGTTGATCAAGGGCCGCGTGCTGTGTGTGGTGCGAGCTGAAGCGTCTCGCCACAGCGCAATCGGATCGAGGTACAAGGCTGCACCCTCGCGGGTGAAGCCGACCAGTACGCTGCTGAGCAACGCGGCCATGCCCCAGAATGCGATGCGCGGGCCTGCCCCAAATTGAAACACGCGGCTGCGGGCCAATGCCGCCGCGAGCAGCGCCACCCAAGCAGCCGAACTCGCGGAGAAAGTGCGGGCCGTGAGCGGATCCAGCTTTGGAACCACGCTGTGGAGAGGCACCACCAAACACAACCACAGTAGCGCGCTGAGGCCGAGCGCAGTGCCGCGCTTGGGCCCGAGCGCGAGCCAGCCCGCGAAAGCGTAAAGCGCGATCGCTGCCAGTAAGTAGGCGACGCGAATCCAGCCGAACGGCGCGAACTCCATGTCGACGTTGAAGGCGCGGGGAGTGAACCACCACAGCAGCAGGCCGCGCGGCAGCGCCGCCCACTGCAAGCCGAGCCGATTCCACACGCTCGAGTCGGAAAACGAGAAACTCAACAGCGTTCTCATGCGGCTCGACGCCATTACCAGCACGGCGCCGCCCGCAGTCGCCAACAGCAGCGCCGGGACGAGCCAGCTTCGTCGCTTCTGCGAAGTGACCAAGCCGACGCAAGCCACCAGCCAGAGCCACGCGGTTTCGCGCGCCAGCACCGCAAAAATAGCGCAACCCACCGCGAGCAAGGAGTGGTTCTGCGCCACCGCCCAGGCGCTGGCCAGACACAGCACCAACGCCAGCAACACCGACCGGCCTGCCAGTGCGAGGACTGTCTCCGCATGAACCGGGTGCAACGCCCACAGCGTCGCGAGCGCTGCGGCGGGCTCCCTTGCCAGGCCCCCGAAGCGGGCTAGGCCGAACACCAGCCAAGCCGCAAGCCCGAACAGCGCGGCGTTGAACCAGCGGCGCGACGCTGCGCTCGTCGCGCCCAAGCTGGACTCGATCGCAAAACTTAGCTTGGTGAGCGGCCGTAGCGTCGCCGGAATGGCCTCGACCCAAGCAGATAGCGACTGGGACGCGGGATCCTTCACGGGCGTGACGTAATCGTCGTATTGATACGGTGCGTGCAGGCCGGGTGACCACGCGCACACGATCAGCGCCAGCGGCAGCGCGATCAGCAAGACCAGTTGAAACCAGCGAATCGGCCGGTTTTGACCCGCTTCCTTCGGCTCGTCAACGCCGCCAGCTCAAAGCAGCGCTCGCCGGCAACGAACCCTTGAGAACCGAGCGCAAGAAGCCAGGCACCGACGCGATTTCCCAACATCCACGGTCGCGCGGGACTCCCGCTCGGGAGCCGGGCAGGGCTGGAAGCTCGTTGAAACGAATCGGCAACCGAAGCGAAAAATTTGTGGCGGTTTTGCGCCGCCACACGCCTGGCCGGGGTCATTCGTACACTGGCATCGAAAGCAAGTCCGGATTGCGAGCAGGCAGATCACGAATTCACACGTTCGGTCGGCACTGACGTAATATCGTGCGAGCTCAAGCCGAGGAGACGACTCATGGCGACTCCGGAGACACGCAGTGTCGAGCTCGACCCACTCGCCCCGTCGTTTGACGGAGATCAAGTTGCTTTGGAAAGCGAAGAGAATCAAGTCGTAGCAGCTGAAACTCGAGAGCTGCCGGCTTACGGCTTCGACAGCGTCGACGAAACCCTGGTCGGCATTGGAACCTCGGGCTCAGCGGACTCGAGTATGGTGCGCCACTTCGACAGTAGTGATCGGACGCTAGTTGGCATTGGGCCCGCTGAACGCGCTGAACGCGCTGAACGCGCTGAACGCGCTGAACGGGCTGAACGGGCTGAGCGCGCTGAACTCGCCGAACTCGCTGAACGCGCCGAGCTCGCTGGACGCGCCGAGCTCGCTGAAGTCGCCGAATCGGCCAGTCACTCGCGGCAGACTGAACGGCTGCCGGAGAGTGTCCCCATGCCGCAGTCCGAGCCTCCCGGGCCCTTCGTCGCCCCCGACAATGACGAGGACATGCCGCAGCGCCAGCCCATCAGAAAGGGCGCGCCGTGGGTGCTTGCGCTGTCGGCAGTGCTGGTGGCCGCCGCGGGGGTCGCGCTACTGCGCGGAGTCGGTCCTCACTCGACTGCGCCACGCTCGCATTCCGCCACGACCGTTGCCTCGCTACCCACGGCCAACGAGCCGCACACGCGCTCCGTGCAGTTCGAGACAGCCGCTGCGACTTCGGTAGAAACCTCCGCGATCGAGAGCCCCATCACGCAGGCTCCCCAAGCTCCATCGTCTGCGGCCGCGCCCGCAACGCCGCCGCGCGAGACGCAGCCCGAACTGCCGCGGCGCGAGACGCAGCCCGAACTCGCGCCTCGGGGCGCCAGCCCGAAGTCGGGCGGTAAAGAGCCGCTCGGGGCGCTCGAGGTCACCTCGAATCCACCCTCGAGCCTGGTCGTCGATGGTCGTCCACTCGGCCAGGCCCCGCGCGTCATTCAAGTCCCTTCTGGCCCCCACACGGTGCTGTTCGTCCATCCGGAGCGCGGCAGAATGTCTGTCACCGTGAACGTGAGAGCCGGACGAACGACCAGCGCTTCCGCGGATTTCTGAAAGCTTGGACACACCGCAAATGACCTGGTCTCCCAAGCCGGAAGCGCTGCGCGGGCGCGTGGCGATTGTCGCTGGTGCGACGCGCGGTGCCGGTCGCGGCATGGCTGGCTACCGTCGAGGTCCGTGAAACCGTACTCACGGGCCAAGTCGGCCGCGCTTCGTAATCCGAGCCCCCCTTGCCCAGCCTGCTGCCGCGCCCCGTGCAGTAAACGGTAGCTCCAGCCTCACCCAATGCGGCGGCGCCGGATGCGTGGGCTCAAATGTAGGGGCCGTCACGCAGCGCACGCGAGTTGCCGATGGGAGATTGGGGGGGCGCGCGCGTGGGTCAGGGCTCGTGCTGCGCGCTCCCCCTCACTCATTGCCAGATCACGACGACGTCGCTACTCAATCCTGCGCTGGTCGCGACATCTCGCCCCAGCACACCAGGGCTGCGTCTTTTCGGACCGCGCAACAGTGCGCCCTGCCGCAGGTGAGTTCGGTGAAATTGCCGGATGGCGGGTTGGATTGTCCATGGCTGTTCGAGCCCCAGCAGCCGATACTACCGTCGGTCTTCAGTGCGCAGGTATGGGCGCCGCCCGCGCTGACTTTCGAAAAGGTTTCAGCCGGTGCGCTGGATTGTCCGACATGGTTTTCACCCCAGCACGCGACTCTGCCGTCGCTCTTCACTGCGCAGGCGTGCGTGCCGCCCGCACTCACGCCATTGAATGCTCCACTGGGGACGGCGAATTGACTATAATAATCGCTGCCCCAGCAAAGGATCGTGTGATCGGATCGCGTTCCACAGGTGTGAAAAACGTTGGCGCTCACGTCGATGAAGGGTCCGCTCGGCGCGTTCGTTTGTCCGTATTCGTTGTCACCCCAGCAAGCGACGCTGCCGTCCGATCTCAAGCCACAGCCATGTCGCCGGCCAAGGGTGATGTGGGCGAATTTGCCCGGTGGGCTGCCCAGATTGAGAGCCTCGTATGCCCCCCAACAGACGATCGCGCCCTCGGTCGTGACCGCGCAACCGAAACCTTGTGTGTTGAGCGCGACGCTGGAGAAAGTCCCAGTGGGTGGCCGTGATTCTCCGTAAGCGTCATTGCCCCAGCAGGAAAGGGTCTGGTCGCTACCGATTGCGCATGCGGTCTGTTCGCCGGCGGCGACGCCCGTAAAAGTTCCGCTTGGAGGGCTCGACGTTCCGTGGCGGTTGCTGCCAGCGCAGGCTAGCGTCCCATCCGCCCTTAGCCCGCAGATGCTGTCGAGCCCCACAGCGATGCTGGTGAAAGCCCCTTTTGGTAGCGTGGGTGCGGAAGCGGAGTCGGAATGGCTTGCCCAGCACTCCATGGCTCCTTCGCTGGTGAGGCCACAGAAATCACTCGCACCGGCGAAGATGCGCTGGAAACCAGAGCTAGGGGCGGTCGGGCTTTCCCCCCAGCAAGCCACGCTTCCGTCATTCTTCAACCCGCACGCAGTAGAGTCAGCTGTCACGACATCGATGAACGAACCAGTGACTGGGCTCAATTGCCCATGGCTGCCCTCGCCCCAGCAAGCGATCGTGCCGTCGCTCCTCAGCCCGCAACTGTAGTAATAGGCTGATGAAAAGCGAGTGAACGTCCCCGTGGGCGGAGACACTCCTGTGGTGTAACTCTTTCCCCAATACTCGAGGGCGCCGTTGCTTCTTACCGCGGAGGTGCGAACCCCTCCAGGTGCGACGCTGATGAATGTACCCCACGGTGGGCTTGCTGGGCCGTCGGCGTTGTCACCCCAGCAGGCGAGCGTGCCGTCGGTCCTGATCCCGCACGTGTGCGCAATTGCAACGGATATGCTGCTGAACGTGCCGCTGGGGGGGGTCGATTCTCCAAAGTAGTTGCTGCCCCAGCAAGCGACGGTTCGATCGCTCTTCAAAGCACACGAGTGAGTGCTGCTAGCTACGACTTGCAGCGTGGTCTGCTCGCAGGAGAGCCCCCACGTTCCGGCTGGGCAATCGCAGTCTGTTTCGCCACTTGCGAGCCTGCGGAAATGTCCGCCATGCTGACACGCCGTCGAGCACGCGGTGGCATTGATCACGGTGGTCGTTTGCCCTTCAACGCAGGGTGAGCATTGCCGGTCACTCGTCGCCGAGCCCGGCGCTACCACGAAATTCCCGATCGAGCAGTCTGACCAAGGGGCACATGCAGTCGGCGCGTTCGGATCACTTTTCCAGGTGCCGGGCTCGCAGTCCGTCTGCGGCGGAGCGCCTCCACCGCCTCCGTTCGAAACTCCACCACCTGGGTTCGAGGTCCCACCCCCTTGATCGTTGGAACCTGCCTGGTCGGCAGAGCCTCCTTGATCGTTGGAACCTGCCTGGCCGGCAGAGCCTCCTTGATCGTTGGAACCTGCCTGGCCGGCAGAGCCCCCTTGATCGTTGGAACCTGCCTGATCCCCCCCCTGACCCGCGATGCCTGTGACGCCGGCTGTCGAAAGTCCCGCGACGCCGGTCATCCCGCCCGACGCGGCGCCCGCACTTCCACGATCGTCGGCCGATCCACCACAACCAGAGACAAGGACCAAGGCCAGCCCCACGGCGCCGATCCGCTCCATCTTCATCATCATTAGTTGATCGCTCGATCTTACAGTATCCGACCGTTTGCGCCAGCACACACCGCCTCTGCTACGGCGAGCGAGCGAGCGGCACTCCCGCGAATCGCTGGCGTCAGCGATGCACTTACGTGCACACACAGCACTCTTCCTCTTTGGTGAATGCACTGACGGCTCTGCCGGCCAGCAGATACCCACCATTCGACAAGCGCACGTTTCAGTCGACGACGACGAACGCAGAGCACCACCCGGTTTTGCAGCCTCGGAGGCGCCACGCTACGTCGGTCGAGCCATTGCGGCGCTCGCTTCCGACGCACCGCGCGCCCGCTGGAGCCAACGCTCCGTCAGCGCGGCCGGCTTGGCCCGTGAGTACGGTTTCACTGACCTCGACCGTAGCCAGCCGGATGCGTGGGCTCAAATTTAGCGGGGACGGGCAAGCGCCTCGCGCCCGCGTTGGATGCTCGGCCAGAGCTCCGTGTCCGCGCTTTTAACACGTCTCTAAAAGGTGGCGCCGTGCCCGTCCGAACGGTACGATAGAGTCATGCTGTGGAGAAGGGGTGGGCGGCTGTGGTTTGCAACACTGCTGAGCGTGGCCTCGGGTTGTCACCATGATGAGGGACTGTCCAGTGCAGGCGACAGCGCAGGGCGAACCTCGAGGGGCGTTGACGCTGGCAGCGCGGGGATCTGGGATAGCGGCAGGGCCGGAACTTCCGGTGGCGGCGCGCCCGGAACCTCGGGTGGCGGCAGGGCCGGAACTTCGGGTGGCGGTGCGCCCGGAACTTCGGGTGGCGGTGCGCCCGGAACTTCGGGAGCCAGTTCGCATGGCGGATCGAGCACTGGTGGTGCGGTCGCCGTGGGGACGAGTGGAGGCGGTTCTGGCGGCGGTGCCGGAGTCCCCTTGGCGCCATCGCAGTGCACCCTCGCAGGCGCGGACTGGTGCCAGGAACTTCCTGGAGGAACATTCGGAAACCACCGAGCGGCGGTCGCTTCGGACGGCTCCGTGAGCTTCGTGGGAACGATGGTTGGCGGACGCGGTGACCAGTTCGCTGCAAAGTACGCGGCGAACGGCGAGCTCCAATGGATTCAACGAGTCGGCACGGACAAGATCGACGTCCTTCAAGGCATCGCGCTGGACTCGGAGGGGGACTTGCTGATCACCGGCTTTACCGCCGAATCGGGGCTCGAGGGGTATTCGTTTACGGATGCGGTCCTGATCAAGCTATCGGCCGACGGTGAGCGCTTGTGGACCCGTGTGTCCGACAGCGGTGACGAAGACATGGCCTTGGCCGTCGCCACGGATACGGGCGATAACGCCGTCACTCTCCAAGTCAGCTCGCAAGGCGGGTCCCTGGCGACGTACTCGCCCGAGGGCCAAATGCTCTGGCAAGTGTCGCTGCCTTTCGCGTCCACGAGGCTCGCTTCGCTCACCTTCGACTCGATCCACGTGGACGCCGCAGGCAACATCAACGTCGGGAGCAGCAAGTATCCCCTAAACGGAGCGAAGTTCTCCGGGAACGGCGAGCCGCTCGAGCGCCCAGAACCTCTGAGCGATGGCCGGATTATCGTCGCCGCTCCGAATCGTAACCTGCTCGCCTTCATCATCGACGAGACCTCGATCACGCGCGTAGAGCCCAGCAGCGCGGAGGTAGTCTGGAGCGCCCCCCTCGAAGAAGAGCTCAGGACCTCTTCCGGTCGGAATGTTCGAGTCGCGCTCGACGCGAGCGACAATGTCTTCCTTCTGGCTGCGACGGAAGACTCCAATTACGTGATCGCGTACTCGTCCACGGGTGAGCGGCTCTGGAGCAAACGCTTCGAGTCGGCGATGTCGCTAAGCTCGATCGTTGCGGGCAAACACGGTGATGTGTTCATCAGTGGCGGGCGAGTCCTCGCGCATTTTATCCCCTGAGCCGTCGCGTGCGCGCGTGGCTGAGGTGCAGATTCTGCCGTGTGCCGTGCCGAAGACGCCCGCGCATTGCCTCGATCATGTTCGGGACGGATCGCGGTTGCCGCATGGCCGGAACCGCGACTTCAGGG
>DATEPG010000443.1:0-5501 GCA_035273265.1 Polyangiaceae bacterium | reverse complement strand
GGGCAGGGCTCATCTCGCGCCCTTTAGCACCGTATGCACTGGTGAGACAGCGCGTCTCGAGCTGCGAGCAGGCGACCGCCGCTGAGCAGATGCGGGCGTCTGGTGCTCATGTAGGGCGCCGCGGCTCGCGCAGCCGCGCACCTGCGGCAAGCGCGTCCATGGTAACTTAAGGTCGTTTTTCTGAATTCAAAAGCGGGTCCCATATGCTGAGCACCGGGGAGATCATCGACGGCAAGTACCGAACGATTCGTCTGATTGGCGAAGGCGGGATGGGTGCCGTGTACGAGGCGGAAAACATCCGCATCCATCGCAAGGTGGCGATCAAGGTTCTCCACGCGGGAGTGGCCGAGACTGCGGAAGCCGTGCAGCGCTTCGAACGCGAGGCGCAAGCCGCGGGGCGCATTGGGTCCGAACACATCGTCGAGGTGCTCGATCTCGGCAACCTGCCCTCGGGTGACCGCTACATGGTCATGGAGTTCATGGATGGCGACAGTCTCGGCGGTCGCATCAAGAGCAAGGGACGCCTGTCGCCGGCCGAGCTGTTTCCGATCGCGCACCAGCTGCTCGCCGCCCTCGACGCCGCGCACAACGCCGGCATCATTCATCGCGATCTCAAGCCGGACAACGTGTACCTGCTGCGTTCGCGCAGCGGCGTGGCTGACTTCGTAAAATTGCTGGATTTCGGCATCTCGAAGTTCAATCAGCTCAGCGGTGACAGCGGCTTCAGCATGACGCGCACCGGGGCGGTCATGGGCACGCCCTATTACATGGCCCCCGAACAGGCCAAGGGCGCCAAAGACGCAGACCATCGCGTCGACTTGTACGCCGCAGGGGTGATTTTATACGAGTCGGTGACGGGCGAAGTGCCGTTCAACGCCGACACGTTCAACGAGCTATTGTTCAAGATCGTGCTCGAAGAGCCACGCCCCGTCCAGCAGCTGGTACCGCAAATCGACCTCGGATTCGCTGCGATCATCAACAAGGCGATGACCCGTGATCCGGCCGCGCGCTTTCAAACGGCCAAAGAATTTCAGCTCGCGCTCGAACATTGGGTCGCGAACGCGGGCCCCGAGCTTGCGCAAGCGTTGCGCGCACCCGCCGCGGGCCGCGCCAGTATTGCCGATGGAACCGGGCAATTTGCGCGTCAACCGGGAGTTGGGCCGCTGCTCAGCACGGGCACCCCGGGCACCTGGGCCAACACCGGCGGTGTCACCGCGCAGATGCCCGCGCCGATCAAGCACAGCAACGCCGGCCTGTTCGTGGTTCTCGGCGTCGTGGGCTTGTTGGTCATCGGTGGCGGCGTGTTGGGAATGCGTGTGCTCAGCAAGTCGTCCGAGGCAGCGCCCGTCGCGGCCGCTGCCGTGCCCAATGCCGCGGAAGAAAAGCTCAAGACCGAAGCGCTGCTGGCGACGGCCAAAGCCCAGCAACAGGAAGCTGACGCGAAGGCCGAGGCCGAGCGCAACGCCGAAGCAGCCAAGCAAGCAGCGGCCCAGGCGGCTGCCAGCGCTGCCGCAACTGCCAGTGCCACGCCAGCGCCGAGCGTGCCCGCGGCGGCCGCCAAGCAAAAGGTCAGCGTGCGCGCCATCGCGCGCCCGGCCGCCGTGACCCCGAATCCTGCGCCAAAAGCGGCTCCCACGCCCGCGCCGACCCCGACCTCCACAGGCCGCAAGATCCGCACGTCGTTGTGAGCTAAACCCCAGCCTCGATGGCTTCCACGAGTGCGACGCTGAAGATCTCGGAGATTTTCGAGAGCCTGCAGGGTGAAGGAGTGAGCACGGGTGCACCTTGTGTCTTCGTCCGGCTAGCCCAATGCAATTTGCACTGCAGCTGGTGCGACACGAAATACACCTGGGACTTTGCGCGCTACAGCTACGAGGACGAAGTGCGCGAGCAATCCGTCGCGGAGATCGCGCAGCTGGTGAACTCCACAGTGAGTCGTCGTTTGGTGCTCACCGGCGGCGAGCCGCTGCTCCAGCAGCGAGCGCTCAAAGAATTTTTCGCGCGGCTCGCTCCCGACATCGTGGTGGAGGTCGAAACCAACGGCACGATCGTGCCCGAACCGGCGGCACTTTCTCGAGTGAACCAGTGGAACGTCTCGCCAAAGCTGTCCAATGCCGGAGATCCCGAGCATTTTCGCATCCGTCCGGAGGCGCTCACGGCGCTCCGCGATTCGGGGAAAGCGCACCTGAAGCTGGTCGTCGACTGCGACGCGGATTTCGCCGAGGCGGACGCGCTCGTGGCGCGCTTGGCGTGGCCGAAGGAGCGCGTCGCATTGATGCCGCAGGCGACGAACCGTGAACAGTTGCGAGATCGCTCGTTCGCGGTCGCAGAAGCGGCACGCGCGCGGTCCTATCGCTTCTCGTCGCGGCTCCACCTCGAGCTGTGGGGCGGCCGGCGCGGAACCTGATCAGCGAATGTCGCCCCAGACGGTCAGCGCGGCGACGGTGTCCGGGTCGAGCACCGCGGGCTGCTTTTCTTTCGGTCGTCCATTGGCGTGTAGCGCGGCGCTCTCGGCGCGGAAGGTGGAAAGCCACAATGCACGGGCCGCATACGGCTTTTCGTCGAACACGTCGTTGACGCACGCGGGATCCAAATCGATCGCGCACAGCATCGGCTTTTTGCCGAATTCACCCCGCAAGAGCCACGATCCGAGGCGAGTCGAATAACGTCCGGGCGCGCTCGCCACGAGCGCCTTGGTGACCACCGGCACCATGCCGTGCGCCGCCGCGTACAGGTCGACCCCCTCGACCGACTCGGGCACGGGAATGCCGAGTGCCGTCAAAAGCGTCGCGCTCACGTCGGCTGCACTGGCGGGCAGCCGCTCGTCTCGACCGTCGAGATCACCGCCGGGGAACTTGACGACCAGCGGTACCGCCAGGCGATCTTCTGCCAGCGTCCCGTGTGGGTCGTACGGCGAATCGGGCGGCTCTCCAGCAGAGACGTCGCCAGCGAAGACGATCATCGTACGCTCCCAGGCGCCCTTCTTCTTGAGCAGCGCCACGAGCTGACCGATCAGCTGATCTTGCTTGGAAAGCGCGGCATCTTGCAGCGCGTGCAAGCGAACCCAATCCTCGTCCTGCAAGTGATGCGCCACGCGCCTCCGAGCGCGCAGAGCTGCAAGCATGATCCCGCCCCGGCGAGGATCCAGGACCCCGGCATATTCGTCGGGCTTGAGCGTTTGCGTCTCTTCGCGCGTCAAATCCCAAGGGGGATGTGAGCCGCGCGCGTGCACGACCAACAAGCGCGGCCCTGGGTGCGCGTCGTCGAGCTCGGTTTCGAGCCACTTCAGCGCGCGCGACAGCGGTTCGGTCGCGGGCAAATCGAGCACTGGAGACAGCGCGTCGAAGGTGTCCCAACCAGAGCCGAAGCCAAAGGCCGCGAACGTGTTGGGCACCCCGGTGAAGAGGGCCGCGCGGCCGCTGGCCTCTTTGACCATCTCACTCAGGAGCCGCACCGAGTCGGCCACGCGTGAGCTGCCATCTTCGACGCGATGCGTGCGCGGCGAAAGACCGGTGAGTAGCGAGGCAGCCACCGATTGCACGACCACGCTCGGCGCCCGATAGCCGCTGAACGCCGTTGCCGCACGACCGAGCTCCCCCAAAGCAGGCAGCTTGCCAGTCGGACCGAAGGGCGGCACGCGCCGTCGATCGATGCCCGCCTCGAGCAACAAAATGGCGACTTTTGCCTTCGGAATCGCGATCGGCGAGGCTGCTCGACGAGCGATACTGGGATCGCCGAAGGCCACGCGTCCCCCCCGCGAACCGTCCAGGGCGCGAAATTCGACGCCAATTACCTTGCCGGCAAAGGGCGCCAAGTCGACGGCCAACGGAGTCCACGAGGCGCTATCGCCGCCGGCGACACGCCGCGTTTGCAAGACCACGGGCTCCTCGCCGTCCGCGACCACGCGCACCTCCGCCGTGCCCTTGCCCGCCCCCCAGAAGCCGAGCGCCACCTTCAAACGAGCATCGGCTGCCGGTCGCAACCAGCAGCGGAGCGTGCTCGGAGGGTTGAGCACCAACGCGCGCTTGGGCGCGCCGTTCAGCACCACGTCGCCGACGATGCTGCTCAGAGTTGGCGCTGCGTAGCCCGCAGTGTCGTCTCCGCGCTCGCCGATGCGCACCCAATCGATCTCGCCCTGCATGCCTCGAGTGCCGCGGGGGGCGCCGGAAAAGCTCAGCTTTAGCCGGTGATGTCCGCGCGCCAGCTCCGCGGCCAGCGGTGGCAAGGAGTACACCTTGGTCTCAGCAACGCTCGGTCGGACCGAGCCCACGCGTTTGTCGTCGATGGTCAACCCGAGCCACTTGGCGTCACCGCCGTGAACACGCACGCTGATGCTGGTCCCGGCACGCGCCTCGTCGAGCCAAAAATCGTATTTTAGGCTCCGTCCAAACGCCCGCACGAACGATTGCCCATCGCGTTCGATGTCTTGATAGTCGTCCGAGCGCTCGGCGCCGAACCCGGTGTAGGCCGCAGCCGCGGGGCTCCCGAGATCGATCAGCAAGCCCTGATGATCGACCTCACACCACGACAAATTGGGTATAATCTCGAAGCGATCGCGGCCGTCGACGACGACCGGCAGTGGCTCACTCGCGACCGGCGCTGGAGGCGCGCTCGTGACGGCGGTCGGAGCCGGCCTCTTCGAGCCGCGGTTCGAACACGCCCAACCGCTCAGCAGTGGTAGCCAAAGCGCGCCCAACAAAGGCTGCAAAAGGCGGCGCTTTCGCCGGCCCTTCAGCACGCTCGCTCGGTCCATCACGGTGTCGCAGGTGCTGGCGCCGGAAGGCCCGGTTGCGCGCCGGCGTCGGACGCACTCTGCATGCGGTAGTAGCTCACGACGAAGTAGGCAACGGCAAACGCCGCGCCAGCGACGAACACGAATCGGATCAGCCACCCGGCATTGGCGCTCTGCGCTGCAGCGGCACGCGCCGAAGGCGTCGGCGCCTTGAGAGCACTCACGCGCGAAGAGCCCGCGCGAGGCGCTCGAGCCTCCAGTTGCGACACGAGGGTGGACTGAAACTCGGCCGGGACCCGAGCGGGCGGCGGTGCGGCTTCGGGCACACTTTCCGCCGACGAAGCGGGCGTCAGCGCCTCGCCAGGAGCGGGCGAAGACACGGGCGGCGGGCTTGGCGAAGGCTCGGTCAACGCATTCGCCAGCGCGTCCAACTCTTCCGCGCTAGCGGGCGCCAACACCACTGGGGGCGGCGTCACGGGCACGATCGGCGCGGGCACCACCGAAGGTGAGCGCGCGACTTCGGGCATGCCGACGCCCTCCAGGGTGCCAGGATCGCTGAAGACTCCCTCGGTGATTTTCTCCCAGCGGCGGGAGATAGGAGGGGTGACATCGGTGCTGAACGGAAGGTTTTTTGGCTTTTGAGAGGCGGGAGGAATGGAAGCGGGGGCCGGCTCGGAATCGAGCGGAAGAGGGAGCACAGGCACGGGCACGGGCACGGGCACGGGCACGGGCACGGGCACGGGCACGGGCACGGGCACGGACACAGTTA
>DATEPG010000442.1:0-11041 GCA_035273265.1 Polyangiaceae bacterium | reverse complement strand
AAGGTGAGCTCACCCCGATGAAGAACATCACGCAGGTGGAGCGGAAGTCCGATCGCGAGGTCGTGGTCACGCGATCTTTCGACGCTCCCGCGCGCCTGGTGTTCGAGGCGTGGTCGAAGCCCGAGCTGTTCAAGCGCTGGTGGGTGCCGAAGTCGATGCCGCTGGCCCTCCTCTCCTACGAGGCGGATATCCGCGTTGGAGGCGGCTACCGTCTCGTATTCGACGTCGACGGCACGAACACGATGGCGTTCTTCGGCAAGTACCTCGAAGTGACACCGCACTCGCGAATCGTCTGGACGAACGACGAGAGCGGCGAGGATGGGGCCGTCACCACGGTGACCCTCGAGGAAAAAGGCGACAAGACTCTGATGGTACTGCACGAGCTCTATCGCTCGAAGGAGGTTCGCGACGCTGCCCTGGCCTCGGGAGCGTACGACGGCATGGGCGAGACGTTCGGGCAACTGGACGAGGTGCTCGCCACGCTGGGCGTGTAGGGGGGCATCGTGAGGTCGTAGCGGCAGGGGCCGAGCTGCGGCACGAAGGCTTATGGCCAAGCGTGCTCGGTCTGTCGAGTGGCTGTCGTGGTTGAGAACCTCGGCCCTAGGGTAATGAATGCGGGCGTTCAGAGAGCTTGGCGCTCGAGGCGCACCAAGAAGACGCCCTTGTCGGCGGCGCTAAGGCTGATGCCGAGCGCTTGTCTCTGAGTCGACGAAAAATGACCGGCGCGGTCAGCCAAGCAACGAATCGTGCAGCAGCCGCTGAACAATCGGTAGCGCGCGGAAGGCCGACTCCGAATACCAACGCGGAGCCAGATTTCGCCAGCCGCGGAAGCAGCAGGACGAGCCAAGCTACGGCCGAATTGCAACCTTCAATACGCCGTCTCGTTGATGTCCGAATAAGTCATAGGCGTCCTCGATTCGATCCAGGGAGAAGGAGTGCGTCACCAAGGCTTCGAACGGAGCCCGCTTGGCGGCAACGATGCTCATCAAGCGTCGCATGCGCTCTTTGCCACCGGGACAGAGCGAGGTAACCAGCGTGTGATCTCCCAAACCGGCCGCGAAGGCGTCGAGCGGGAGCGAGAGGTGGCCGGAATAGACGCCGAGACTCGAGAGGGTTCCTCCGGGGCGAATGGCTCTGAGCGCATTCTCGAAGGTGGATTGAGCGCCGAGGGCTTCGATCGCGACATCCACACCGCCGCCCGTGAGCCTTTTGACTTCGGCCACGACGTCTTGCTCTTCGTAGTTCAGAACCACGTCCGCGCCCATGCGCTTGGACATTTCTAGCCGCGCGGGCACGCGGTCGATACCGATCACCAGCGAAGCCCCGCTCATCTTCGCACCGGCGGTGGCACACAAGCCGATCGGGCCTTGTGCAAAGATTGCAACCGCGTCGCCCAGGCGCACGCCCCCGCGTTCGGAAGCCGAGAGCCCAGTGGACATGATGTCCGTACACAGCACGACGTCTTCATCGCGCAGCGAATCAGGGATCTTGGCCAGGTTCGCCTGAGCGTTCGGCACCAGCGCGAATTCGGCCTGACAACCGTTGATGGTGTTGCCGAAGCGCCAACCACCGATGGCCTCGCAGCCGTCACCCATGTGACCGCACTGCGAGGGCGCACCCGATAGGCAAGCGCGGCACTGTCCGCAAGGAGTAATGGCGCCGACGATTACACGGTCGCCGCGCTCATAGCCGACGACGCCGGGTCCCAATTCTTCCACCACGCCGACCGGTTCGTGCCCCACGATCAAACCCGCGCGCACCGGGTACTCACCGCGCAAGATATGCACGTCGGTTCCGCAGATCGTCGTGAGGGTGACTCTGATCAATGCCTCACCCACGCCGGGTTTCGGCCTGGGAACCTCGCGTAGCTTGATCGAACCCGGCTTCTCGAATACCGCAGCTCGCATCGTGGTCATGGTTCCTGCTCCTTTTGTCCTTCGAACGCTGCCTGTTCCGTCGCTGACTAATGGGCCAGCCGGGTGTGCAAAAGATCCGAAAACGCGCGACAAGCGTCGACGGTCGTGAAAATCCCGACGACTTTGTCGTGTTGCGTGACCACGGCGGAGCCGAGTTTGCCCTGGGCCATCGTCAACACGACTTCGTCGAGCGCCGCGTCGGGTGACACCAAGTACGGATCCTGTGACATGGCTTCACTGACCAGAACCTTGCGCGGGTCGACGTCCTTCAGCGTCTCGACCATGTTCAGATCGCGATCCGAGACCAGTCCCACGATCTTGGCACCGCGCAAGACCGGTAGGTGCCGAATGTGATGCTCACGCATCATGCGATGAGCGACGGACATGGGCTGATCGTCGCCAATCGTGTGCGGACTGGTGGTCATGTATTTTTGAACGGAGGGGATGGCTTTGCTCACTGGATCACCTGAAAACGAGAGGGTTGTTCGTGTCGCTGCTGCTGCGGTCGGATTGATGATAGGTGTGTCGTCGGCCGTGTCGTTCGCTGTGCTGTGCGCACCAGAACTGTTTGCCTGCGCTCGCGGCGCGCGCCCGCAGGCACTCCGGGCAGGGTGGCGCGATCATCGTTGCCGCGTCCGGCTTCGGAGGCGCAGGAATGACGAGCACCGGACAGCGGGCGTCGCGTACTGTCGCCTCTGCTACCGAGCCCAGCAGAGCGCGCTCGATTCCCTTGGGATTGTGGGTGCCGATCACGATTAGGTCCGCGCCCAGGTCCGAGGCTAGCTGAACGATACAATGCGCGGCGGTATCGATCTGGGCATGCAAGACGACGCGGAAAGCCAATGGCACACTCGGGTGTGCAAGCCGGAATTTCTCCAGCTGGAGCTCGACGTGAGTCCAGAGTCGCGTGAGCGCCGTCTCCAAGATGGGCTTCTCGTCCAAGGTCGCGTAGACCGAGACTGCGTAACCGGGATCCTCACTGGCGACGGGCAACGCGGAAAGTACGTGAACTTCCGAGTTGGCGCGCTGCGCTGCCTGCGCAAAAGCTTCCTTTATCGCGCGATCGGCCAGCTCCGAGAAGTCCATCCCGACCAGCAAGATGTATGGTTTGTCGTTCATCTCGTCCTCCAACGAGCTGTAAGTGCATCGCTCGTGCCAAAAGACAGTGGCTACTTCTGCCCGCATTTGTGAGGAGGATGCCGAGTTCGACGCACCCGTTGCGTCGGTTGCGCAAGGCCTGCGCTGTTCGTCGTGTCAGCTCAGCGTCCAGAGCGCGCGATCGTCGGGCACGACGCAATCCCAGCCAAAGGTGTCTCGCAGCCGGCGGCGCAGGGCGTCGGAAGCCGCGGGTTCACCGTGGGTGATGAACACGCGCCTCGGCGAAAGTTTGCTGCTCTTCAACCAATCACAGAGCTCAGCATAGTCCGCGTGCGCAGACAGCCCCTGAACTTGCGCAATTCGCGCGCGAACGGTCACGTAGCGGCCATGGATCTTGAGTTCGTCACTGCCGTCGGCGAGCGACCGACCGCGAGTGCCCGCGCCTTGGTAGCCAACCAGGAGTACCGTGTTGCGCGCGTCGGGCAAGAACCGCGCGAGGTGGTGTAAGACTCGCCCGCCAGTAGCCATGCCACTCGCCGAGATGACGATCATGGGGCCCTTCGAGGCGTCGATAGCTTTCGAGTCGTCCGCGGTCTTGGAGAACTTTGCCAATTCGAACATCGAGCGACACTCTTCACGTGTCAGGCGATGTTCCTCTTCGTGCGCTCGGAATATTTCAGTGGCGTCAATCGCCAGGGGGCTGTCCAAAAATACCGGTAGATCAGGGATCCTTCGCGCTCTTTTGAGCACATCCAAGGCATGTAGGAGGTGTTGGGCGCGGCCGACGGCGAATGCGGGGATGACCACGACCCCACCCTGTTCGGCGGTGCGATTCACGATCCCGGCCAGGAGTTCGCTCGGATCTTCTTGTGGATGCCGCCGGTCACCGTAGGTGGATTCCAGCACTAGGTAGTGCGTGTCGGTCAGCGGTTGTGCTGGCTTCATGATCGGGTCGAGCGGGCGCCCCAGATCGCCCGAGAACGTGAGGCGAGTGCCGTCGAGGTTCAGTGCCAAGCACGCCGAACCAACGATATGTCCAGCTCGTGTGAACTTTGCCCGCACGCCGTCGGTAACCGCGAACTCCTGATCGAAGGGCACCGTACGCAGTTGCTCGAGGCTGCGCTGTGCTTGCTGCCGCGTATAGAGCGGTTCGGGTTTTGCGTGACGGGAGTAGCCGAAGCGAATGGCATGACGCGCTTCCTCTTCTTGTAAGAATCCCGAATCTGGCAGCAGGATCTCGAGCAGGTCACGCGTGCCGGGCGTGCAAAATACCGGGCCACGAAAGCCGCTCTGGCACAGGCGCGGAAGATAGCCGCTGTGATCCAGGTGCGCGTGAGTGAGCACGACGGCGCTCAGGCCGGCAGACTCGAATCCGGGCTCCTTCCAATTGCGTTCGCGCAGCTTCTTGTAGCCTTGAAAAAGGCCACAATCGACTAGCACGCGGGCGTCACCGTGCTCCAACAAATAGCGTGAGCCCGTGACGGTTCCGGCCGCTCCGAAGAAGCCCAGCGTTGGCCCGGTTGCGACGGTGCTTGGCGACGACACGTTCACTCTTCTGCTCCGTGGACGGTGAGCACGGGGACGCGCGCCATGCGGACGACCTTCTCGGCTACGCTGCCCAATAGAGCGCGCTCGAGCCCACGACGACCGTGGGTGCCCAGCACGATTAGGTCGGCCTTTACTTCTCTTGCTGCGTTCAGCACCTCTTCCCAAGGCACACCCGCGCGAAGCACAGCCTTCGCCGCTGGAAAGCGCTGCTTCAGCTGAGTCAGGGCTTCGTTCAAGCGCTCGACAGCGGCGCGCTCGATCTGCGCGCTCACGTCAACCGGCAGATATAGGCCGGCGGCGTAGGAATAGTTCGGCGTTTCCCAGCTGTGTACGAGCGTCAGCTCAGAACCGAACTTTTCTGCAATTTCGAGGGCGAAGTCCAGCGCGCGCTGAGAGCTATCACCGAAGTCGGTGGCGACCAGGATTCTTTCGAATGACATAGGCTCCGAATGAGCAAGAAGCGGGCCGTTCGAACTCTTCGTGCTTCGGTGAGAACGGAGAGCTTCAAGCTCGCGACGCGCGGTTGGGCGCGCTCAATGAGCGAATGATTCGCTGCAAGGCGTCGTCATCGTCTCCGCCGTTGGCCGTGACTTCGGCAAACTCGGGCGCTTCGTAGATCGTATCTTCTCCGGGGACTCCGTGCAGCTGGCCGCCTGCGAACTGAGCGTAGAGCCGCTTTGCATCTCGAAGCCGGCATTCGTCGAGCGTTGCTGTCATCCAAACCTCGATGAAGCGCGGTGCCTGCGCGCGAACTCGATCGCGATAGTGCTTTCGGTTCGCCGTCGCTGGTACGAGAACGATCAGCCCTTGCTGAGCAAGCTCCAGTGCCAAATCCCCCAGCGTGAGATAAAAGTCGTCCCGCTCGGCGTCCGAGTAGCCGGGAGCGGGGTGAATCAACTCGCGTACCCGATCTCCGTCCAGCAGGCAGCAGGGCAGGCACTTCCCCTTCGAGCGTGCCTGGACGCGCCGAGCCAAGCGTGACTTCCCCGAGGAGGGCAGGCCCGTGAACCAAACAATCGCGCCGATCATCGCTCCTCCGCATCCGTATCTTCCAGATCCCGAAGCGCGCTCGTGCGCGCAGCGTTTGCGCCAGCGCGCAGTTCGTGCGGCTTCGCGCTAGTCGCGCAGCGTGAGCTTGACGAAGTCGCTCTCGGTGAGGATTCCGACAATCGTTTTGCCCTCGACCACGACCAAACAGCCGATCTTCTTTTCCAGCATGATTTTTGCCGCCTCAGTGAGCGGCGCAGCTGGCGCGATCGTCACGACCTCGGTCTTCATGGCTTCCTTCAGCACCAAAAGGTCCATGGCTCGTTCTTTGGCGTGACTGCCATAGCCCAATGCCCGCAATAGCCCGCTGTGGAACAAGTCACGCTGGCTGACGATTCCCGCCAAGGCTCCGTCGTCGTCGATGATGGGTAGATGGCGAATGCGTCCTAACCTCATGACGTCATCGGCCACCGAGAGCTTTTCGTTGCGGCCGAGAGTTGCAACGTCTTTGGTCATCACGTCTCTGACGAGCAAGGTTTTCGTGTTCATGAGGCCGATGCGGTGCACGCTTCGTGCCAATTTCGCGGTGGGAGCTCCGGCACGTCCCTTGCTCATTCTCGGCCATGGACTTGAAGCAAGCCATTCGAGCGAGACATGCGGTCCGCTCGTACAAGCGGCAAACTGTCGAGGAGCAAGACGTGCATCGTTTGCTCGAAGCGGCCGTGCGCGCACCGAATGCCAGAAACGAACAACCGTGGTCGTTCGCGATCGTGCAAAACCGCGACCTGCTCGAACGCTATTCGGAGCAAACCAAGGCCCTACTGCTGAGCGCTGCGACGAAAGACTCGGCATCGCCAGCGAGTCGCGCGCTCTTGCGCAGCCAGAGCTTCGACGTCTTCCATGGGGCGGGCACGCTGATCGTCATCTGTGGCAGAACGGACGACGAGCACGCCGAGGCGGATTGCTGGTTGGCCGCCGAAAACTTGATGCTCACGGCTTGTGACCTCGGCCTCGGGTCGTGCCCCGTGGGCAGCGCGGCGTCGATTCTAAACTCTGGGAGGGTCAAAGCGGAGCTCTACATTCCAAGAGAGTTTTCCGCAATCGCTCCGATCGTCGTCGGCTACGCAGACGAGGCTGCAGCGCTCCCAACTCCACGCGCGGCGCCCAGGATCTTGAGCTTCAGACGTTGACCATCAGTGGATGGTGAGCCCAAGCTGCAACAAGAGCTGCTGGAGGTCGGGACCTGCGGCTGGAAGCGCGGGCACGATGCGGCGAGCATGTTCCCGCAACCACGCGGGACCGCTAGCCGTGACATCGAACTGCACGTTGAAGCCGAGCAGCTTGTGCCATTCGCGCTCGCGCAGCGCAGCGAGCTGCTCGAGGCTTGCCAGCGATTTACCCTCGAGAATGCAGGCGGCCATGTGTTCGACCAAGTCGTTCGCTTCGCTGAGACCGCCATTCATGCTCTGACCACCGAAGGGGCTGGTGATGTGGGCAGAGTCACCCGCCAGCCAAATTCGCCCGCTGCCAAAGCGGCGAGCGAGGCGGCGCTCGAAATGAGTGACGGTGCTCCACTCGACCTCGCTTGGCGCCTGCTCGTGCCAGGGAGCACGCCCCGCGAGGAAGGCCCGCAGCTGATCGAGGTCCGGCAGCGCGCTGAAGTTCGACGCGAGCTGGAAGCCCCAGCGTCCTCGTTGAGCGGGCAGCGGGAATGCGGCGCTGCCCAAGCCGCCGTAAAATCCGAGATCGATCGCCGCATCGGAAGCCGGACGTGGCCCTTCGAACATGGCGAACGTTTCCGTGGCGCCGAGATCTAGACTCTCCAAGTCCAAGCTCGCGCGCACGCGCGAATGATAGCCGTCAGCGCCGATCACGAAATCGGCGTTGATCAATGAGGACTCGACTGGCTCCCACTCGCCGTCGTGGGCCGGCGCGCCGAGCGTGCGCAGCTCGCGCCGCACCACCCGGGCCTGCACCGAATCTGCGCTCTGAGTAATGGTGGTGGCCTCGCACGGCGAACGAATTTCGACTTCCTCGTTGCGTAGCGCCTTCAAAAGCACCTCTTCGAAAACGCTCTGCGCGATGGTCAGTGCCGGTCGTTCGAGCTCTAGGCTCTTGGCGTGCATTCCGTCGACGTACAAGTCGATGCGGTCGATGGCCTTTCCTTCCGCGAGCAACTGCTCGGACAGAGCGGCATCGACCATTAGGCGCAAAGAGGCAGGGTGCAAGAGAGTGGCGTGACCCGGCGCGGTGCTGCGGAAATTTTGCTCCAGTACCGTGACTCGTAGGCCGCGGCGCGCCGCGCACAGCGCAGCGAACAAGCCGACGGGGCCACCGCCGACAACGAGGATTTGAGTGTTTTCCACTGGCAAGGGACGCTGGTTGGCGGTGTTCATGTTGACCTGGTGCTCGCCTACGCAAGACGTAGGCCAACGCGAACTGCCCCGCCGATCATCGTTGGCCTTGTTTCACGCGCAATCGCTGCGCTCGCCTCGACCTCGTGCGCAAATCGTGCGCGGATCACCGATCCGCCGCACTTGCCGGCGTGATTCGTGGGCTGGCCTGGTTCGTGCAAATGCGCAGATTAGGAGCCAACGTCATGACAATCGTCTGCGGAACCGACTTTTCCGAGAATGCCGCGCAAGCGGCGCGGGCCGCGGCGAGCATTGCCCGCTGTCTGAACGAACCGCTGGAAATCGTTCATGTCGTTGCTGATCCCGCGGCGGCTGGCCTGCCGGCGCTCGGGCTGTTCTTCGCGCCACTGCAAGAGCTGCTGGCTGCGCAGACCGAGAAGCTGGCTCGGGAATTCTCAATCACGGCTCACCCAATCGTCCTCGAGGGGCCGACAGAAGAGCGTCTGGTCGAGTTCGCGCGCAGCGCCCAGGCGCGTCTAATCGTCGTTTCGTCGCTTGGAGCCCGGAAGCAAGATCATTGGCGGCTCGGTAGCGTGGCCGAACGCGTGCTGCAACGCTCCGACATTCCGGTGCTGGTCGTGCGAGAGGCAGCGAGCGTCGAGCACTGGACGGCCGGTGAGCGACCATTGAAGATCCTGCTCGGCGTCGATCTCGGTGAAAATGCCCGGGCGGCGCTGCGCTGGGTCGAGGCGCTCCGTCAGATCCGCCCGTGTGACGTGCGTGTCGTGCAGATAGCCTGGCCGGTTGGTGAGCACTCCCGCTTCGGCGTGAAGGGGCCTATCGAGCTGGAGGGACTGCGCCCGGAGCTACACGCTCTCGTCGAACGCGACTTGCGCGCTTGGACCGGGACCATCTTGGGTGAAGGACAGGTCTCGTTTTCGGTCAGCGCTTGTTGGGGGCGTTTCGACGAACAGTTGGCGCAGTTGGCCCAAGAAGAGAAGGCCGATCTGCTCGTGGTGGGATCCCACCAGCGCGCATGGTCCGCGCGCATCTGGCAGGGATCGATCTCGCGTGGCGTCGTGCATCGCTCGTCTTGCAACGTGGCCTGCGTTCCCCGTCCCGCATCGGCGGCGACCGAGAGGCCGGAGATCACCCCGTTCCGCAGAGTGCTCATTCCGACCGACTTTTCGCCCTTGGCTACCCGGGCCGTCGGCGCTGGCTACGGACTCCTGCCCGAAGGCGGCGAGGTCCATCTGCTTCACGTGCTGACGCGCGAACGAACCGAAGCGCCCAGCGACCTGGATGCGCGCTTGCGTGCTCTCGTGCCCGCTGGCTCCGAAGAGCGAGGCATCGAAACCCGAACCCATGTCGTCGACGAAACCGAGGCCTGGTCGGGAATCGTCCACGCTGCGGCGCGCCTCGGCGTCGACGCGGTTTGCATGTCCACTCACGGACGTTCGGGGCCCTCCCGCTTTTTGGTTGGCTCACAAGCCGAGGAAGTCGTGCGTCGCGCGCGGCAACCGGTGCTGCTGGTCAAAGGCGATATCGAATAGTGGATGGACAGCAGCTAGACAGCGAACGCGCGCAGATCCCGAACTAGCCGAGCGCTGGCCCGTGCCGCCAGCGCCATGGCCGTGAGCACCGGGTTCTTTTCGGGACCCGTAGTGAAGACGGAGGAATCGGCGACGATCACGTTGGCTGCGCCGTGCACCCGAGAGAATTCGTCGACGACGCCGAATTGGGGCGACTCGTGCATGCGACAAGTCCCGCCGTAGTGCACCGAGTTGCCCGGAACCTCCACGCGAAATACCCGCGGCCTGGGCCGCCAGCCAGCGCTTTCGAGGCAGGTCAGCAGCTCGTCTTTGGCGCCGGGTAACGTAGTGGTCGATCTCGGGCGGCGCGTATCGCTCCAGCCAGAGAACCGAATGCAAGCGCGCAGAATCTGCAGGGGCAAACGCAAACTGCGCGCTGCCGGGGCCCTTTTGGGCTGTCGTGGCGCTGGCACTCAGCTTGCTTTCGTCCGAGCAATCGCATGCAAGAAGCGTCCGAATCGCCCGAGTCCGGTACGAGATACATTCTGAACGACCGCCTGCGAACGACGTTCGCGGATGAAGGCTATCTGAAGTTCGATGGCGTGATCTCGAGAACGCTGCTGGCTCGGCTGAGCCAACGCATCGCCGACGAGTTCGATCGGCAGCGAGGCGAGGGACAGCTGTTCTCGGGCGGCGGCACCGTGAGCGGACACCTCAACTGCTTCCCGGGCGCCGAATCTCGCATTGTTTACGAGCTACTCGAGCAATCGGGGATCACCGAGATCGTGCGTGAACTGTCGACTGCAGTATTGCGCGCGCCGAACATCGGTTGCAATCTCAACCTGCCTGGCAGCGCCCCGCAGA
Organism: Polyangiaceae bacterium; assembly: GCA_035273265.1. Taxonomy (GTDB): domain Bacteria; phylum Myxococcota_A; class Polyangia; order Polyangiales; family Polyangiaceae; genus PMG-095. The sequence goes on along the minus strand of DATEPG010000442.1, from coordinate 742 downwards.
ACGAGCACGTGGACGGCTACGCGAGCCAACCGTTCCTGGTCGTGAACGTGGCGGCGGTGGACACGAATCTCGACAACGGAGCGATGGAGGTCCTGCGCGGTACGCATCGCTCGGAACGCAAGTATTGGCAGATCTTGCTGGATCGGCCGGCGCGGGTGCGCGTGGGCATGCGCCAGGGGGACGTGATCATTCGCTGTTCAACCCTCTGGCATCGCGGCATGCCGAACCGAACCGATAAACCTCGCCCGATGCTCGCATTCACCTGGGAGGACGGCGGCAGCACTCGTCTAGATCCCTATCAAGTCCACGAGGGGCGCATCACCTTCTTACCCAATCGCTACCGCACGGACTTGAAGAGCCGCATTCGTGAGCACGCCTTCGTCGCTCTGCCAGCAGTCGGGACCGCTTACCGCGCCCTGCGATCCTTGTGGTGAGCACTCGCTCCGCCGGTTTGGCACGCACGATCCACGTGCGGGACTCCCACGAATAAAGCACCTTTTCGAGAGGCAATCGATGTGCGACGAACGCAGAGATTGCACTCGCAGCTGCAGCAAATGCGTTGCGAGGGGGGGCGTCCGCGAGCGCAGCTTCGTGTGTATGCCTCTTCGCAGAGCGCCTGGGTCGTAAGGGATGGCATAATGGTTGCTCGGCAAGCTGCAATGGCGGAACAATCGCGACAAGGCCGCGCATCGGCGCATTCTGTGCGCGACGGGGCTGTCCAAGTGAAAGTGCTCGCTCGTGG
>DATEPG010000441.1:0-9017 GCA_035273265.1 Polyangiaceae bacterium | reverse complement strand
TCGCCGCTCCGAACGCGCGCCAGTAACGATCTGGACGCATGCGCCCAGGCTAACCACCTGCCCTTCTTGAGACGGAGCGAAGCGCGCTGACAGAGCGTGCAGCGCACGCTCGAATGCTTGCTCGCCCGCCGCAATCACTGGCTCTGCGACAGAAGACGACCTGAGCGCGAACCGGGCCGCCTCCAGCGCGGGCAGGCCGCCACCGATCGCGAACGTTCCGCGCCAGTTACGCACCTCGAGTTCGACAAAGCCCACGCGAGCGAGGAGGCTCAGCAGTTTGTCGGCGTCCGCATAACGGAGCGGACCCGGCGCGTCGGGATCCGGCGTCGGCAAATCGACGACCTCAGCCGCGGCCTCGCGGATCATCGACAGCCAAGGATTGTCGTTGGCTCGCCCCCAGACTGCGAACGCAAAGCGCCCCCCCGGAGCAAGCCAGCGGGCCACGTTCGCGAACGCAGCTGGCGGATCGTCATAAAACATGACGCCAAATCGCGAAAGCAAGCGGTCGTACGGTCCGCTCGGCGCTGAAGCCAATGAGACATCTGCCACGGCAAACTCCACGCTACCCGCGTTTCCAGGCAAACCGACGCGAGCCGCTTCGATCAACGCAGGCGAGATGTCGAAGCCATGGACGACGCTTCCCGGCGGCGCACGGCGCGCGACCTCACGAGTCGTCCCACCGCCGCCACAGCCGAGATCGGCGATCCGATACGCTCGGTCCAAGCGAAGCGCCCGAATCAGCGGTTCATCGACCGGCGCGAGCATGGCCTCCATGCCCGCCAGTTGCTCACGCCATTTCACACCACGGCCGGCGGCCCAGTCAAAGGATTGCACGGAGGTCATGAACCGAATGTGCGCCTAGCCACACCAACGATCCAATCGTATCAACGGAGGCCAGCCCTCGGCCGAGCTGAGGTCGAAAGCGGCTTCCCCCGATTTTGGTGTCCAGAGTCAGAAAGGCGTGGACGCACGTAGCGTCGAAGCGGCGATTCAGTGCGACGGTGGGCTCTTGAGCGGCCAGGTCGGGCAGCATGTCGCTGGCGGCGGTGATGTGCGTCACGCCGTCGTCGTAACCGCTACGCCCAAGCCCATCCTTTATGGCCGCACGAGCGGCGATCGGGCCGTCGCGTCAGCGTGCAACGGGTCCGGGGAAGTGGGTGGGCAAGGCCGAGTGCGGCTGTCAAGGGCCACAATGTCCCGCTTTCCAGGTGGGTGGCTACTCGGCCAATGGGGGTCACTTCACGGGAAGGAAGGCTCGACCCTCTCGGGGGACAAGCTGCGCGGAATTGGTTTGATTTGGCAGAATTTGAATGACCGATAGCGTACTTTTCGAGAGGCCAGTCGCGTGCCATCCCGCGCGGTCCGTGCTCCAATCATGCCGTCGGCAGGGACGCGGCGAGTCGCATCCCTGCCGACCCCTGCGGCATCTCTGCTCGCTGCATTACGTGCCCCAACACGCAGAACCTCCAAGGTTACCCCTATGACTAGAACAGACCAACTTCCTTCTCTATTTATTCTGGCCGCGATGGCGGCCGTCGCTTGTAGCGAGTCGGGCAGCAACGGCTCGCCTGGAACTGGCGGAAGTACCGCGGGCTCTGCAGTCGGTGGCACGCCCTCTGGGGGAGCGCCTTCGGGCGGAGCTCCCTCTTCGGGCGGAGCTCCCTCTACAGCCGGCGTTGGCGTGGGTGGCAGAGTAGCGCCCGGCGGCGCTGCCGGCACTAGCACCACTGGTGGCGCGCCCGGCGTCGCTGGCGGCGGGGTTACGACTGGAGGAGCTGGAGGCGGCGCTGGTGGCAGCTCGCCAGACCCCACCGTTCTCACCGTCCAGCTCGATCAGGTCCGTCAGATCATCCGTGGCTTCGGCATCAACGCGACCATCACCGACGGCAAGGCACTGCCCTGGAATGACCTTTTCAAGGTCGAGGGCGCCAAGGGACTCGGGCTTTCGATCCTGCGCATTGGAATGAACGAGACCGGTGGTCATCGAGAAGTCGCCAGCGGTTGGGAGACCGTGAAGTCCCTCGGGGCACGAGTCATCGGCTCGTGCTGGAGCGCCCCGGCAGATTGGAAGGACAACAAGGCCGTCAATGGTGGTGGCCATCTGCTTGAGACTAGATACGAGGATTGGGCCAAGCGGATCGCAAAATACGCGAAGGACAACGGTCTGTACGCGATGTCGATCGGCAATGAGACCGATTTCGCATCGTGCGATGCAGCCCAGGGCAGGCCGTGCAACCCACCGCTGACCACGGCGTACCCATCGATGGTCTACACGGGTAAGGAGCTTGCGGCGTTCGCCAAGAAGGCCGGGCCAATTTTCAAATCGGACGCGCCGGGCGTCAAGATGATCGCTCCTGAAGCCTCCTTGTGGATCCATGTGTGGAGCAATCTCTCGCCCACGTCAAAGGGAGTGTCAGGTGCGCCCGGTGGGGGCTATGACAGCTCGGATCCCTTGAAGTGTGGCTGCTACTCGAACACGATCGACCCCGCCGTCGCGGCTACCTGCAAATGCGCGGATGGCGACGGCTACAACTACGGCCATTGGTTGGCCAAGGACCCGGATACGTGGAGCGGCTTCGACATCCTGGGCGTGCACGAATATGAGTCTCAGGTTGCCTATCAGTGGCCCTCGGACGTCAATGGAGGGGTTCGGGACAAGGAAGTCTGGCAGACCGAGATGTCCGGCGTGCTTCACTGGCCGGAGCAGGGTCCCTCGAAGGACATCAAAAACGGTGTTGCCGTCGCCCGCTGGATTCACTCGGCGTTGACGATCGGTGAGGCTTCGGCCTGGCTCTATTGGTGGTACAAGGACTACTACAACGGCGACAACGAGGGCCTCGCGCTCCTCATGAGCGACTCCGACAGCGCCACCCCTGCGAAGCGCTATTACGCGATGGGCAACTTCAGTCGGTTCATCCGCCCGGACGTCTTCCACGCGGTGAAGGTGGGTGGCCCGGCCCCCGCGAAAGTATTGGTTTCCGCCTACAAGGGCGATAAGGGCGAACTCGTGATCGTGGCCATCAACGAGACGGATGCGGCGGTCAACGTGCCCATCGCCATCTCCGGCGGAACGGCGCCCGCGATGATGATCCCCTACGCCACGACCGCTACCGACAATTGGGCAGCGGGGACGGCGGTCGCCGTTGCAGGAGGCTCGCTCCCGGCGGCGCTTCCGGCCATGAGCGTGACGACGTTCGTGAGCCAGTAAGCTCGCCCTGGTGAGCAACGGCTAGCTGAGTCGTCGAGCAGACGGAGCAGTTGAGCAACAGAGAGGGAGGCCCTGAACAGGGTCTCCTTCTTTCTGCCTGCGCTCGGCCTCGGAGGGTTTCGGCGACCGGCTCAGGTCGGCAACTTGACGCCGATTACCTCGAACTTTTCGATGCGCGGCGGTTCGGCGAGCAGGATGGCGGCCTTGGTGGGGCGCTCGACGACTCGGTACGGCAATCACCGTGGCGCGGTCGTTTCTTCGCTCCGGCCCGAAGCGTTCAAGTGCTTTCGGAACGAGCGGACTCCCGCCAACTGTCCCCGCCCGCCGTTCAGTGATCAACGGATCGAGCCGTTTTTTCGTGGTGTCCAGGGTCAGAATTGAACTGACGACACGTGGATTTTCAATCCACTGCTCTACCGACTGAGCTACCCGGACTAAGTAACTTTTGAGGGCCGGTTCCTACCGCATTCGCCGCCGATTGTCGCGCCTTTGTTGCACAAAATTTAGCCGTTGCGGCGGCCGGCCGGACTTGAGCGGCCAGGTGGCCCGATTTGCTAGGCAAACGGCATTTGGGCCGGGTTTAAGGCCCAGAAGCGACAATCGCGCGCTTTCGGCCGCGCATGCGATCGGCGCGGCTGACGAGTTCGGCGTGCAGAGCCCAGAGCGGAGCCGCAAGCTCCGGGCCTTCCAGGGCGGCGAGCGCGGCGGCGATCGCCTCGATCGTCGACATGCCTTCGGGCTGCGTTGGCTGGCGCAAGCGGGTGGGCGTGATGGGCGGGGCGGGCAGGCTAAACTCGGGCAGATCGCGTAACTCGGCGACGCGTTTGTACATCCGCCGAGCCTGTCGAAAGCTGCCGTCGAGCACGATCAGGCGCTCGGGAACGAACGGGAGCGGGCGGGCCGGGCCGCTGCAGTAAAGCAGCGCGGTCCCGGGCGCGCGAAGCGGGGTCGGGTCGAATGTGTCTCCTCCGCCGTAGGCCAGGATGCGTGACTTGGACAGCGAAAGCGCCGCGAAGCGCCCCGTGTTGCTGGTCATGAGCTGTTCGGTGATGTGCCGGATCAAGACGATCTCGGTGCGCGCTTCGATGCGCGGCAGCACGCTGCACACGCAAATCTCGCTTTGCAACAAGCAGCGCGGACAATGTCCGCTCAAGTCACGCGGCGTGGTCGAGCGCATGCGGCGCTATTTTTTCCGAGCAGCGCGAGCTGCGCGCGCTGCCGCTCGCGAGGCGGCGGGAGGAGCCGAGGGAGGAGCCGAGGGGGAAGCGGCACGCTTTGCCGCTCGCGCTGCCGCGGGAGGAGCCGAGGGTGCTGCGTGTGGGCGAGCGCTGGCTGAGGCGGCGAGCTGATCCAGCTTGCGCTGCAGAGCCTTGGCGTTGATCGCACCCTTGTATACGTAGAGCGCGGCTGAATCTGCGCCGTCCAAGACTTCTTCGCTGACCCGTAGCCGCGCGCTGACCACGAATACGATTTTGCTCGCCAAGCCTTGTTCGACGAGTTCGATGCGGCGCCAGACTGCTGCGCGATTCCAAAAGCCCAGGACCTCGCACAGGACGAGCTCACCGGTGGCTAGGTTCGTGAAGCACAGATCGGGCACGCACAAGCCGATGCCGGGCAGATCCAAGACTTCTTGGGCGAGCTCGGCGCGCCAGCCTTCGTTTTCCGCAAAGGCTTCGATCAGGGCCTGTACTTCATCGCGCGGCGGGCTTTCGTCGATACTTCGTGCTTGCGTCAGCGCGAGCGAAAAAGACAGCTGGTCTCGCTTTTTACCCCAGCGGAGATCGGCCACGAGCTGCACGCTGTCGCAGGCTTCCAGCGCAGGCAGGAGCAGCGCGAGCTCGAGGCCATACTTGGTCACGGACTCGAACAAGCTGTACGGACCGTCGATTTCGATTCGGTAGCCGCCCCCCGCGCGGGCCGACATTTGGAACAGAAGCTGGCGAAATTTCAGCTTTTGAAAGAGGGTTCGGTACTGATCGGGGGTCGCGCACAGCACATCGGCGACGACCCGCACCGAGCATAAGAGCACCGCTTGAACCTCGGCCCGCGCATGGCGAACGAGCAAGCCGTCGGCGTCATAGGCCGGAGCTTTGAGCAGGCGCTCGGCGCTGCGCAAGTCGGAGTACAGGCCTGCATCGAGCGCCTCGGGCGTCGTGCCCAGGGCAGCCGCGGTCTCTGCTAGAACCAGATCGCGATCGAAGCGCGCGCCGATGGCCAGGTCTTGGCGGGCCAGTGCGGCCCGGGTGAATACTTCCCGACGCAAGCTCGGTGCGTCGAGCGCGGCGTTCCCGTCGAACACGCTGTCGTCGAGTGCCAGCTTCTGCAAGGCAGCCAGCAACTTTTTTTCTTGGGGGGTGCACTCGAGCTCGCTCAGCGCTTCTTCGACCACGAGCCGCGTTTCGTTGACCGTCCCGGCCAAGACCAGGAGCACTTGCTCGGCCAATGCGCGTGCCCGCAGCACCGCCTCCGGTGACGGCTTGGGCAACGACAAGACGCCGTTTTTCTTTCTGACTCGGACGAGATCGGGTCCAATCACGACTCAGCCGCCCCCATACGCGGCGTGCTCGCGCCGTCGATCGCTGGTGTACACCTCGCCCGTCTTGCGCGACACGAGCTCGTAGAGTGTCGCGAACTTGTCGCCCTTACGCCGCAAGATCCGGCCCAGGCGCTGCACGTGCTCACGCACCGAGCCGCTGCCACTGATGATGATCGCCACGCTCGCGTCAGGCACGTCCACGCCCTCGTTCAGTACTTTGGAGGTGGCAATCGCTCGGTAGCGACCATCGGCGAAGCGCTCCAAGATCTCGCTGCGCTCTTTCACTTTCGTCTGGTGGGTGATGATCGGAATCAAGAAGCGCTTGGAGATCGCATAAGCGGTTACGTTATCTTGGGTGAAGATCAAGGCTTTCTCGCTGCGATGCGCCTCCAATAGGCGCTCGATGTAATCGAGCTTGGCTTGCGCGCCGAGCGAGAGCTCGCGCTGCCGCCGATAGGCGCGCATCGCTCGCTGGCCGACGACCGTGCGCGCCGAGCGCATGATGAAGTCGTTCCAGCCGCGTGGGCTGCCCATGCGGATCCCTTGGCTGCGCACGAAGTCCAGATAGATGCCGCGTTCCAGCTCGTATTCGGCGCGTTCTTCGGGGCTCAGATCGACCTCGACGCGCACGGTCTCGTACTCGGCCAAATACGGGCCGGCCATCTCCACGATGTCCTTCCGGTAGACCGTGGGACCGATCAAGCGCAAAAGTTTGGCGTCTTGGCCATCGGCGCGTTCGGGCGTCGCACTCAGGCCCAGGCGAAAGGGCGCCAAGCAGAACTCGGCGGCCAACGCATAGCTCGGACCCGGCAAATGGTGGCACTCATCGAACACCACCAGGCCGAAGCGGGCGCCAAAGTGGTTCATATGCAAGCAAGCAGAGTCGTAGGTGGTGACGGTCAGCGGCTTGATTTCGTGACTGCCGCCACCGACGACGCCGACGTCACAAGCGAAGCTGGTGCGCAGTAGATCGTACCATTGTCGGACCAGATCCAGCGTCGGAGCCACGATCAGCGCGCTTCGTCGCTTATCGTCGATGGCCAACACGGCGACGTGGCTCTTGCCTGCGCCGGTCGGCAAGACCACCACTCCCCTGCCCTTCGCTTCACGCCAGGCAGCCAGCGCTTCGGTTTGAAACGGCCGCGGCTCACGCTGCAAGTCGAGGCCGCGCTCGAGTTCCACGTAGGCGCGGGCTTGGTCCTCGTACGCCACGCCTTCGCGATGCAAGAGCCGCACGAGATCGGCGTAGGCCAGCGCGGGCGCCCGAAAGCAACGGCTGCGCGCGTCCCAACTGGCGTGCGGCGCGAGGCTCAAGCCGTCGGGGAGCGCGCCCCGCAGCTCCAGCGTGCCCGCGGCAAAACGCAGTGTGAGCGCGCTCACCGAAATAGGCGCGCAGCGCCCTCTCCCGAGGTGCCGCCCATCAGTTCCACCGGGATGTGGAACACGAGCTCGCCCATGTATAGGCCTCGCCGCTCACGCATGCGCAGCAAAGACACCGTGCAATTGCCGAACTTGAGGATGCACACACGCGGGATGGGCTCGCACAACAGCGCTTTGGCCAATTGGTAGTGAAACCCGCCGTGGCCGACCAAGAGCACGCGCTCTTCGGGCGCGCGATGGCGCGCTTCGAGGCGCGCCATCACGCGTGTCAGCCGCGCTTGGAGATGGTCGTAGCTCTCGCCGCCGTACGCCGCGAAATCTCCGGTCTCACGCAGCGGACGGTGCATGAACTCAGGGTGAGCCTCGCGGATCTCCGCCTCGTTCAAGCCCTCCAAGCGGCCGGCGCTGATTTCGGGCAGATCTTCGTCGATCACCGGTTCGGGACGGATCCCTGCCTGAGCCACGATGCTCGCGGTCTCGAACGCTCGTTTCAGGGGTGAGCTGTAAACCGCGTTCAGCGACAAGCCGCTGGCGGCGATGAACGCGGCTGCACGCTGTGCTTGCTCGCGACCGAGCGTACTGAGTGGATAGTCACGCCTGCCTTGCATCCGGCCTTGGGCGTTTCCTTCACTCTCGCCGTGGCGCAAAAGCATGATTTCCATGGGCGGTCGCGGCGGAGTTTGCCAGAATCTGTGCCCCAAGCAGCGAATTGTCGCAAGCGGTCGCGAGGAGCTCTGAGCGTGGTCGATATCTACGTCGAATATGAGGGTGATCTACACTGTCGGGCCAAGCACGGCCCTTCGGGTGCGGTGCTGGTGACGGACGCGCCGGTGGATAACCACGGTCTCGGCGCCTCGTTCTCCGCCACGGATTTGGTGGCCACGGGCCTGGGCACGTGCGTCGCCACGGTGATGGGCATTTTGGCCAAGAAGCGCGGCTATCAGCTGCAGGGCATGCGGCTGCACGTGAAGAAGACCATGACCAGTGCGCCACCGCGGCGTATCGCCGAACTGGCGGTCGAAATCACGCTGCCAGCGATCGTGACCGCCAGCGTTGGTGGGGCGCGCGCGGAGCTCGAGCTCGTGGCCGAGCAGTGCCCCGTGCGCCTGAGCCTGCTCGAGGCGATCGCGGTGCCCATGCACTTCGACTGGCAGGGCGACTGAGCGCGCTACTCGTCACGTTCGGGCGCGGCCAAAGTGCCCACGCAGGAGTTGCCGCGGGCCGATTGGAAGCAGCGCACCCGCACCACATCCGGCGCGCCCAAGCGGCCGGCAGCGATCAATACGCCGTAGCGGAGCGCGCGTTCGTCGCAGCTGTGTTCGCAGCTGGCGACCAGATCGCCCAAGCGGGTATGCGAGAGCGGCATGACCGGCAATTCGTGGACGTCCGCAGCCGCCACGGCCGGACGCTCGAACTTGGTTACCGCTGGCTCGAAATTCAGGGAAATACGAAAGGCGAGCGATGCGTCGGGTTGATCGATGCGCTTGACGTCACTGGCACTGGGAGCGGGCCTACCCGGGGCGATTGAGCGCGGCGCGCTCAGGGGACGTAGGTTGGCCAAAGGACCGCGGCGATAGCGCGCCACTTCGGCGGCGCAGTAGAGTTCTGAAGTTTCCGGAGCGTCCTTGCCCAGGCGACGTGAGCCGCAGGTCGTGCCAAGCAGCGCTTCGCCGCCTGCGCTGGCCGCCGATTCGCGCAGCGCGAAAAGCAGGCGCTCCTTCGAACAGTCCAAATCGCTCAGGACTTCGTGTTCGAGGCGACGAAAGCCGGGCGTCAACGTGCAGCGAGCGCGCACCTTGCCCAGCGTTTCGAGTTCCTTCGTGCGCGCTGCCAGCTCGAACAGCGCCTCCGGTTCGGCGCGGCGCTCTTCGCGCGTGCCCTCGAAATTCGCGG
>DATEPG010000440.1:0-3365 GCA_035273265.1 Polyangiaceae bacterium | reverse complement strand
CCGTGCTGGTGTTGGGACCGGTTTGGGGTTGGGCGGTGTGCGGACTCATGCTCGTGAGCTTTGCCGGTCTGGCAGCGACCACGGCATTGCCACTGCGCTACGATCTCCTTCGGTTCATCGACGAAGTAGCGATGACGCTATTTGCGGCGGGCTTGGGTCACAGCTTGGTCCGCTCCTTTGCAGCCTACGAGGCCGCCATCGCCAAGCGTCACAGCGCGCTGCTCGCCCTGCGAGAAAAGCGGCAAGCCATGACTGTGGCGATCTACGAGCAGCTCGAACCATTGGCTGCAAAGCTCGTTCAGGCGCTTCCACGGCAGACAGCCAGCGATCCCGAGCGCGCCGTCTACAAACAGGTATTGGACGGATTGATCGAGAACCTGAGCCAAGCCAAGACGCTGGCCCAAAGGGACGACAGCGAGCTGGGCGGGCCGGGCACGCTCGACGATCCCGATCGAGTGATCCGACGCGGGGCGATGCGCGCCTGGCTCAGGTTGGCGGCCGGACTGATGGCGTTCTTCGTGGTGCGCAACCTGCTCGCGCACGTTCCGTTCGTCCCTTCTCTAGTCTCGTTTTGCTCCTGCTTGCTTTTCGATTTCTGGCTGCGCCGCCCGCAGTCTGCGACCCGCTTGGAAGCGACCGCACTGGCCATCGGGGTCTGCGCGAGTGTCCCCATGATCGCGCACATCCATGCCTACGGGGCCAACGCGGATGCCCCTCCGCTGGTCGTCATGCCGGCCACGGTGCTTTTCACGGCGCTACTCAGTCGCGGTCCGGCGACATGGGCAACAGTCGCTCTGAACGGGGGCATTCTCGCGTGGGCTGGCTCTGGGCAGATTTTGACGCTCGCGCAGTCGCGTTTGCTGGGCGACCTAGCCCTCAGCTTCCTGCTGCTGCTGCTGGCTCTTGGCCGGGTCTTCGCGCTACGGAAAGCCTACGTAGTGGCCTTGTTGGCTCAAGGGCAAGCCATGACCGAGGCGCTGCGCCAGCACCGCAGGCTCGCCGGCACCCTGTTTCATGACGTAAGCAACCACCTACTCGTGCTGTCCTTGCACCTGGAGCTGAACGACTCGCGCTCGGAGCTGCCGGGCGGCCCGTCGCTGACTCGCCGCGTCCAGCGGCTGATCACGCTGTCCAAAGACTTCCTGCTCGGAGCAGACTCCAAACCCAGCTTGACGCCGGTCGCGCTGAGCACCGCGCTGGACCTGCTGAACGAGGCATTCGCACTGCACTTGGAGCGGAAGCAGCTGCGCTTCGAGGCCGGGCCGGGCATGGATCTGTGCGTGTCAGCTCAATCGGAGCTGCTGATCGAGTCCGTGCTCGGAAACCTGCTCAGCAACGCCGTGAAGTTCTCGTCCCCGGGATCGGTCATCACCTTGCACGCGGAACGCATCGGACCAGACGTACGGATCGTCCTCAGTGATGCGGGTCCGGGCCTTCCGCCAGAAGTACTGCAGCGCTTGGGCCAGGAAGGGGCCGTACCGAGTCAGATCGGCACGGCGGGCGAGCAAGGCCAAGGCTACGGTTTGCAATTGGCGCGCGAGCACCTAGAGCGCATGGACGGGAACTTGCAGCTCGAAAATCCCAAACAGGGCGGCATGCAAGCCATCATCCGGCTGCGCGCCGCCTAGCATTCGCCCGAGTCGCTACGAGCTACGAGCTACGAGCTACGAGCTACGAGCTTCGCGTTGGCGTGGTCAGGGCAATCTGGATTCGACCCCCTTCGACGCGGACTGGGAAGACTGCAAGACGAATATTTCGATCCTCCAAGCACTCGCCAGTTTCGAGACTGAAGCTTTGCCGGTAGATCGGTGAGGCAATTCTCGGTACCCCCGCGCGGTCTCCGACAATCCCGCGCGCGATCACGAACGCCTGACTGAACGGGTCGAAATTGGACAAAGCAGCCAACAGACCGCCCTGGGTGCGCACGATCGCGATCTGCTCGTCGCCCACCACCACGGCCAGCCCCGAGCCTGGAGCGACATCGTCGATCACGCACGCGTCGTGCCATTCGAGCTCTTGATCGGCCAACGTGGTGTGCTTCCGGTTTCGGACCGTCATGGCACCGCTGGAGCGTGCTGACCCCGACCAACCGAGCGGTCAGACGGGGTCGACGGAGCTGCGCCGACCCGAGCGTGATCCTCCAGGAAGCCAATCAGACGCTCGCGCAAGACATAGTATTCTGGATCCTCCAATAGGCTCGCGCGATTGCGTGGCCGGGCGAAGGGAATATCGAGGATCTCGCCGACGCTGGCGCGCGGGCCATTGGTCATCATCACCACCCGGTCGGACAGAAAGAGCGCTTCGTCCACGTCGTGGGTCACCATCAACAGGGTCTTGCGATTCTCACGCCACAGGGTCAGCAGCACCTCGTGTAGCTCCAGGCGCGTCAGCGAATCGAGCATGCCGAAAGGCTCGTCGAGCAGCAGCATTTTGGGGGACAAGGCAAAGGCGCGCGCTAGCCCAACGCGCTGTCGCATGCCCTGGGACAGCTCCGTCGGGCGCTTGTGCAGCGAGTCGGAGAGATCGACGAGCTCGAGGTAGTGACCCGCGACGCGGGCACGTTCCGCAGCGCTCGCCTGGGGCATGACTTGTTCGAGCCCCAGCGTGACGTTCTCGAGCACGGTCATCCAAGGGAACAGACAGGGCGTTTGGAAGACCACGCCGCGATCCGGCCCGGGCATGGTGATCTCGCGACTACCGAGAATCACCGTGCCCGCACTTGCGCGAGTGAGCCCAGCCACGATCGACAAGACCGTCGATTTGCCGCAGCCCGAGTGTCCGATCAGCGATACGAACTCGCCCTGCTGCACGGACAGGTTGAAATTCTCGACCACCACCAGCGGGCCAGTGGGACTTGGAAAGGACTTCTCCAGCTGCCAGATATCGAGGTACTTTTTTTGCGCTCGGGTTTGGCTGGTCATGTTCCGCCCTCCAATGCTTCAGCGCGCGGCTCGGCAAGCTCCACCGGGACCTGCGCTCGGACTCGAGTGGCACGGCGCTTGGCCGCGCTGCCCAGCAAATATTCGATGACGCGACTTCGCACGTGCTTGAACTCCGGGTGATGGTTGAGCGCTTTGCGATCCCTGGGTCGTTCGATCTCGACCGAGATCGCGGGGCCCAGCGTGGCCCGTGGGCCAGCGCTGAGCGGGATGATGCGATCCGCGAGCAACACGGCCTCGTCCACGTCGTTCGTGATCATGACCACGGTCTTGCGATCGGCCTGCCAGATGCGTTCGATCTCCGTCTGCAAGCTGCCACGGGTGAGCGCGTCCAGTGCACCCAGCGGCTCGTCCAGGAGCAGCACCGCCGGGTCCATGGCCAGCGCGCGAGCGACCGCAACGCGCTGCCGCATGCCGCCCGAGAGC
>DATEPG010000439.1:0-5934 GCA_035273265.1 Polyangiaceae bacterium | reverse complement strand
TGTCGTCCCATGGGAGTCGACTGCGGGGACTGTCGAGGGCTCCACCAGGTGGAGTTCGTTGGAGTTCAGCGAAGCACGCGCGGGATACGTCGTAAGACGCAGGCTTTCCAGGGTCGCCGCTGAGGGAGTGTTTGCTCGGCTGGAGCGTCTCGGCAGCTTGCGTGCGTGCTCGCAAGTGATACGCGCACACTTAGTGCGGCACAGGCACGTCGAGCGCGTTGCTGCGCGGATCACTTGCTCGCCCGCTTAGCTGACTCGGCGGTTGGAGTGACGATTTTTGTGGACAGGTTTTTGGCGTCCGGTGTCGTCGTCGTTGTGAGTCGGTTGGGTTTGTGTTCGTTGTTGAGGCGACGTCTTGCGAGGTGGGGCTTGCACGGGCTTGGCCGACTTTGGGTTCGTTTTGTCGGTGAATCAGCGTTGGTCGGGCAATGCGGAGCTCGAAATAACGCATGGTAGAGAGAAGGGATGTGCAGCCAGTATCAATTGGTAGGGTTGGGGAATTCGCAGCTCTTGGCGGGATTGTCGGAGCTGGTTCGGCAGAGCAACGCGCTGACCGCGCAGTTGCTCGCACACTTAGTGGAGCTGGATGAGCGCTTGCTGCACCTGGAGCTGGGGTTTTCGTCGCTGTTTGCCTATTGCGTGGAAGCCTTGGGAATGAGTGAGGGCACGGCAGGGCGGCGCGTTGCGGCGGCGCGGGTGTGCCGGCGATTTTCGGATGTGTTCGAGCGGGTAACTCGTGGCGAGTTGCACTTGTGTGCGTTGTGCGCGCTCGCGCCGCACTTGAGCACTGAAAACGCGGGTGAGCTCTTTGAGGCGTGCCGGGGCAAGACTCGACGACAGATTGGAGGAATTGCTCGCTGCGCGGTTTCCGCGGCCCGCGGCCTCGAACCAATGCCGAAGCGTCGCTTCTCTTCCTGCCGCACGAAGCTTGCGAGCACCAGCTTCAAAGTCGGAGGCGGATCCGGCGCGCTCCGCTGAACGAGTTGCTCCACCAGGTGGAGTCTCATCCGCAGCGGCAGTCGAAGCGCCGACGCGCGCTACGCGCGAGCGCCGCGCAGTAACGGTCGGCAAACGTGGACGTTACGTGGCCGTGGCGGTACGGCGAGAAGCTCACGATCGCCACCAGGGTCGGTGCGGGTTCGTTTCGGCAGATGGTCGAGGCTGTGATGCCCGGGCGTTTCTCGAGTTCGACCACATCGAACCCTTTGCGCTGTTCGGCGCGGCTGATGCTCGGAACATTCGCTTGCTCTGTAAGGCGCACAACTTGTTGCATGCCCGAACCTGCTTCGGCGCGCTGCACCTTGCCGCGAAAATAGCCGCCAGCAAGCGTCCGTCCTTGCGGCAACGAGGGTCGAGTGAAGCCCTCTCGGGCTAGGTCCTCGAGGAAGCGCCTCACCAAACGCGAACGCAAAGACCAATCGCCAGTCCCGACGCAGCTGTCGGTGCGCGCGTAGCGCCGCAAGTGCTGCGCGTCCTCTTCGACAGCGTCAGCAGCCGAGACTAGCCGCGTGAGCTACTGAATCCAGCGAGCGACCACGCAGGTAATATTGTCTGGCCCGCCGCTCTCGTTTGCGCTTTCAATCAAGCGGTTCGTCGCGGTCGGCAGATCGGGGGCGCTGGTCACGATCTTCAAGATGTCTTCGTCCGTGACTGGGCCACAGAGGCCGTCACTGCAGAGCACTACGCAGTCACCGGCGCGCGGTGCTTCGAAGCGGGTGTCCACTTTGACGGTGTCTTTCATGCCCAACGCGCGCACGATCACGTTCTTGTGGGGGAAATTGGCGATTTCCTCCTCCGTGAGGCGCTTCATCTTCTTGTAATCGTTGAGCAGAGAGTGGTCTTCGGTCAGCTGCTCGAGGGAGCCGTCGCGAATGCGGTACACGCGGCTGTCACCGACGTGCGCGACGTACACGCCGTCTTCGACGGCGAACAGCGCGGCGAGCGTGGTGCCCATGCCGCGTTGTTTGGCGTTGCGCTGCGCCTGCTCGTAGATGCGCAGGTTGCACAGCTTGATGCCGGTGATCAGGCGGTTTTCTTCGTAGCCTTTGCCGCGGTCCATCTTGTACGGCCAGGTACGCTCCGGGTCGTCGGCCGTGGCAGCGAAGAACTCCTGCAAGGTGTCGACCGCCATCTTCGAGGCGACCTCACCCGAGGCGTGACCGCCCATGCCGTCCGCAACGACGTACAGACCGTACTCCGCCATGATCGCGAAGTTGTCCTCGTTGTGAGCACGTTTGCGGCCGACGTCCGTTTGGCCAGCGACTTCGATACGCAGGGGCCGATTCAAGCGCACATTCCGTGGAAAAGCCGGACCGGGCCCGGGCAGGGTGAACCTCGATGATCACTAGGCTCAGGCCCTTCTGTCAATGATTTCCTGGAATTGGTCACTTTCGGTCGCTTTCATTCGTCGTTCGCCACTCGCCTGAGCGCCTGGGGCTCGGCCCTTCGCTTGCGGATCGAGGCTCAGCGATAGGGATTTACCACCGAAGTAGGCGTTTGGGGGTGCGGCCAGAGCCCCGACGGATTGGAGTGAAGAGCGCGGTCGTTTTGCAACGGTGCTGGCGTGGGCGGGACATTCGGTTCGAAATTTGGCAGCAGGACCTCGCGGTAGCGGCCCTCGCTCAACACCGTCAACCGAGCGGGCCCTCCCGGCGGTCCGCGGTTGTCGATGGCGTCCGCGAAGGCAGCGGCCGTGGCGACGGGCTTGCCGTCGACCGCCAGCACGACATCCCCAACGCCGGGCGGTCCCGCTCGTAGCCCCGAATTGGCCGCTGGGCCTTGCGGAGCAACCGCCGCGACGCGCACACCGCGCGCAACGCCTGCGTCGAAGGCCACGACTTCCAGACCGATTGACGAGCTGCGTCGTCGCTTTGGCGCAGCTCGCAAGAAATCGCGGACTGCGCTCACTGGCGCCGCGTAGGGAGCAAGCGTGCAGTCGAGCTTGTCGTTGAGTGAGCAGGCGCGCGCGATGATGGCCACGACTTCACCCTGGTCGTTGACGAGGGGCGCGCCGATGTCCACGGCTTTGGGTTGAAAGCGCAGCTCGAGCGCGTCCGCGAGCAGTGCGCTGTCACCACCTCGTAGAGTAATCTTGGCCTTGATGGTGACATCCGACCAACCGAGCTGCTTGGCTCGGACGTAGCTCACGGCGTGTAGTTTGGTGCCCGGGACCGGCGCCGGATCGCGCGAGGCCTTCAGACCGCTGCGCCGATCATCACCCTCGGGAGTAAGCAGAGCGAAATCCCAGGCCCGGTCCGAGTGGCTCAATTTGACCGCGATCAGCTGCCCCTCCGGATAACGCGCGACGATCTGATTGCCATGCGTGAGCGGCGACAACGCAGTCAGAATCCGACCGTCACCGCTCAGCAGCGTGCCGATCGCGATCGGGCGCCCGTTGCGCTCGAGCATGACCACCTGTTGGATGGCGGCTTGGACGGGTGATTGGGGCGCGGGGAGTTTGCTGCTTGGTGTGGGAGGGGGTTGGGGAGAGAGAGCGGGTTGGGGAGAGAGAGCGGGTTGGGGAGAGAGAGCGGGTTGGGGAGAGAGAGCGGGTTGGGGAGAGAGAGCGGGTTGGGGAGAGAGAGCGGGCACGGGCACGGGCACGTTTTCTGGGGGGGCGGCTCGGGCGGTGTGCGGCGCGAGTACGGAGCAGACTAGGATCGCTACGGCAAGCCTTCGCTCTTCCACTCGCTTAGCTTAGCGCCAAAAATGCGGGCGTGCGTGAGAGCTCAGGAGTGCCGAGAAAGCTGCCGGATCCCGTGCGCTTCGGCGACGATCACCCAGTCGGCGCGGCCGCAGAATAAGCCAGTTTCGACGACGCCGGGCACTTGTCGAAGCGCGCGGTCGACCGCGCTTGGGTCGGAAAGTGGTGCCACCGCGATGTCGTAGATGTAGTTACCCGAATCAGTGAGCACGGGTGCGGTCCCCTGTCGGCGCAACACGGGCTGACCGAAGTGCTCGAGCGCGCGCAGCGTGGTCAGGTGCCCAAAGACCAACACCTCCACTGGGATCGCGCGCTTCTCGCCGAGCAGCTGGCTGAGTTTGGAAGCGTCCACGATGATCACGTTTTGCTTGGCCGAAAAATTTACGATCTTTTCGCGGGTGTGCGCGGCGCCGCCGCCCTTGATTAGGTCGAGCGTGCTGCTCACTTCATCCGCGCCATCGACGCACAGATCGATTTGCCACGGTCCGGTGTCCTCGAGCAATGGGATGCCGTGCTGGGTAGCCAAGGCGCGGCTTTGCTGGCTGGTCGGAACACCGGTGAAGCGGCGGCCGGACCGCACCAAGGCGCCCACTCCCTCGATGAAAAAGCGTGTCGTCGATCCGGTACCGAGCCCAATTACTCCGGACTCGGGCAAGAGTTCCAGAGCGGCGCGGGCGGCGCGCTGCTTCGCTTCGTCGTCACTCATGCTGTTTGGCTCATTGGGTCTCGCAGCGTATCATCGCTCGGGGGCGGCTACACCTGACACTGGGGGCAATAATGAGTGGAGCGAGTGGCAATGACCACGCGCCGGATGGGCGTCTTGCAAACCAAACAGGCTAGACCCTTCCGCGCGTACACTTTGCGCTCGTTTTGGTAGCCACCGTCCGAGCCGTCGGGCGTCACGTAGTCGCTGATGCTCGAGCCTCCGGTTTCGATTGAACGCTCCATGACTCGCTTGGCGGCGGACACGATCGCCTGACATTCGCGAGCGGTGACCCGGCGAGCGCTGCGGGTCGGCCGCACCTTGGCCAAGAACAGCGCTTCGTCCGCGTAGATGTTGCCGATGCCAGCGATCACTCCTTGATCGAGCAGCAGGCTCTTGATCGGGATCTTGCGCGCGCGGGCGGCGGTGAACAAAGATTGTCCGTTGGCCGACAGCGCGTCCACGCCCAACTTGTCCAAGCGCGGATCGTCCGAGCCAGCGCGGATCAACTGGACCTTGCCGAACTTGCGCACGTCGCGGAAGAGCACCGAAGGCCCGCCATCTTCGAAGTGCAAGCTCAAGTGCGTGTGCGCGTCCGCCTTGAACTCGCGCAGTGCTTCGGGTGCCAGCGAGCTGCGGGTCTTGGCCGAGAACAAGCGCACGCTGCTGACAGCGGACGAGAATAGTTGTCCGGTCATGCCTAAGTGCAACAGCAGGCGATCGCCGTCGTCGAGCTCGGCGAGCAAATACTTCCCAAGCCGCTTGAGCTCGAGCACCGTGCGGCCGCGCAGGCGTTGCTTGAGCACGTCCGGCTTGGTCAGGAAGAAATAACTATCCTTGGTGGTTTCGACACATTCGATCACACGCCCGACGAGCATTGGTACGAGTCGCCGGCGCGTGACCTCGACCTCGGGAAGTTCAGGCACCGGCTGAGTATATCTGCAGCGTTGCAGCTCTGCCCGGCCTCCGGCGCCGCCGAACGCCGGCAACCCGTCGCGACCCGAGCCAAAAAGAGTCGTATTCCGAGAGCGATGCCAGGAAAGTTGGGGGGAAGTTGGGAGTAGTGCTTGCGGAAAGCGAGTGAGTGATCAATTCTTGTGGTGGATCCCCTGACGCGGCTGTCCCCCCCGGCCCGCAGGGGTTTCCACTTTTGTGGGTCTGAACTCGTTCGCGCTGGGCGCTAGGCGCACTCGACTCCTTGCGCAAGATGTAAAAAAGTTCGCTAGTCCTTGCGCAGGATGTAAAAAAAGTCGCGCTTCTCTTTCTTGCGCAGGTACTCGTCATCCGAGAACTCGAAGCCCGGGGCGAGCGCCACGGGGTGCAAGACGTGCGTGTGACCAATGGGTTCGAAGGTGACGAACTTCGGGTACGACCAATTGACGTCGAGCTGCGCGATGTCGCTCGCGCCCGCGTGGTGCAAGCCGTCCGCCAGCACGCGCGCCGACGTGTGATTGGTGATGGCCACGTACAGCACGCTGCGCTCTGCGTTGAGGCCGATCGCAGAGCGCCTGATCACCGTTTCGCCGTC
>DATEPG010000438.1:0-5198 GCA_035273265.1 Polyangiaceae bacterium | reverse complement strand
CCTCCTCCTGCAGCAGACACTCCGCCGGAGTTTGCGGCTCCGCCGATCGCCTCGGCGCCGCCACCGCCAGTGGCTTGGGTGCCTCCCGTGTTGCCGGGCGCTCCGCCGCGCGGCTGGGAAGCGCCGGAGGACGCGCCGCTTCCCGCCGCTGCGGGCGCATCGAGCTCGAGCGCAGAGCGGCCGCCGCAAGCCTCGAGCAAGCAGACCCCCATGACGAACCAGGCGCAATACATCGATCGCTGAAGGAGCACTTCGTTAACCGTAGGAGAGCTCAAAACAAGACGGGATTCGTGACTCCGCGTCTCACGAGGTCAGGGTGGCGTCAACGGCGGGCGCGCCGCTGATCGGGCGTGAAATTCGATCGACTCGTTCTTTTCAGGGCTCTAAGCTAGTGCTGTGAGCCAGATCCCAGGGAGGGCCTCTTACGGGCTGGCAGTGCGGTGCGGGCTGGCAGTGCTGTGCGGCTTGGCGGCTGGCTGCAGCAGCGCAGAAGATCTACGCAAGCTGTGCATTCCCACCGTCGATTGTGCAGCGATCGATACCATCGAGGCGCCGGCAAACTGCAGCACGTGTTTGGCTTGCCAAGACAATTGGGGCGCTTGCAGCCCGGAAGGTTTGGCGTGCAAGCGCGGATCGCTCGACTTAGACCCGGACGTCCCTGGCTGCGAATCGGCGACGAGCGACGCCCAGGGGCAATGGCTGATGCGTTCCACTAATGATCCGCTCAGCTTCTTCTCCCTCAATGGCGGCCGATTCACGATCCCAATCAGCGTGTCGGTGCTCGCCCTCGACAAACCGGATCCGAACTGCATTCCAACGCTCGAGCTGAGCTGCGCGTACACCGTGCAGGCAATGCAGCTGCACATCCCGGATTTCGCGGTCCCAGAGAGCTCCTGGCGCGGCGGCGTCGCGACTCTGAATGGGCCCGTCGCCGCGATGGACGATGGCACCGGCATCGGTGTGAGCGCGCCCCTGCAGTTTGCGTTCGAGGTTCAGCAGGAGACGACGCGCCGAATCGCTCTCAGCGTGGCGCCCGGCCAATTCCGGATCAACCTGGCGGACCCTCAGCGAGCGAGCATCCTCTTGAGGGTCGACTCGATCGACTTCGGAGGCTACCAAGTCACGGAACTATTCCTGAATGAAGAGCTGACGGTCGACTGACCCCGGCCGGTGGCTGGCCACGAGGGAACGGGCGCGCAGCAACGCGACGGCCGGGGCTGCGAACTCCGCAGTTTGGTGCAACCGTCGCAGCAGCCACGCCTGCCCTCACTGAAAACCCGGCCGTTACCCACGCGGCGCGGGACAAAAATCGCGGGTAGCACCAGCGTCGAACGTAGCCCCTTTGTGCTGGGAGGCCGTGCTTAATCAGGGCCGACTGCATGTTTATGCACTATGCGTGGATAATCCAAATCTGATGCAGTGGCACTCGAGCTTAGCTGGGCCCCTGCGGGCCGACGGCGTGCGGCTCGAGGCGGCCGGCCGGAAGTTTGCGGTGGTGGGCCCCCCTGTCGGCGTTTGAAACTGTTGAGTAGGTGACGCCGTCGCAACCGCACACCGGCGCGGACTCCGCTGAGCAGCTCAGTGGCGGCACCGACCAGGTGCCGCCAGCGTCTGAAAGCTGCAGCCCATCGGCGGGCCCTCGTGCAGGCAGAGCTCACCGGCGGGGCAAGGCGGCGCGCCACGGGTCGCGCACACCCTCGGCTCATCACGCAGAAAGCGAACCTGGTACTTCCGGCAACTGCGGTCGGGTTGGCGGCTGTTCCAGCAGGCGAGTCCGGTGGCCGGACTCACGGATAGGACTTCGCCCGTGCGATGCCAATCCTCGGTTGAGTCACGCCGTCCAAGTTCCCGGTGGCAACAGTTGCGCGCTCGTGAGCGCGCGTTCGGCTTCGGTCGATTGTTCGGAATCGGCCGTCAGGTCCGGGCTTCCACAGCCGGGAGTGGCGACGAGATTCGCCAGTAGGCCCAGCCCAGTGCGAGCCGACGGCAAGGGAGGGCGCTGTGTTCATGGTGATGCTCCGTCTTTCGAAAAGGCGCGGGGAATCGGCTCGCCGATCCGTTTGCTGACAATGCTTCCAGGCAGCGCGTGGTTCGGGCGTCCGCAAATTGAGTCGCCCGCTGGCGTGGCTCTGCTCCCTGAACGGCGGCGCCGAGTGCGTTCGCGGCTCCGGCGCGTCGTGAGAACCTCCCAAGTGGGTCGATTGGCGTTGCCTCCAGCTCAATATTTTAGCGAAATTCCCCGCAATTGCAGTGCTGGCGGACGGTCGGCCGCCGGTGATGTTTGAGCTCGGGGCTCGCTCGGTCTACGGGTGACCGATGGCCATCGTTGCTGAGCCCGGACGCACTTCATTTCCCAAGGATCAAATCAAAGTTCTCTTGCTCGAGAACGTTCACGCCAGCGCGCAGGCGCTGTTCGCTGCGGAACACTTCCAAGTGGAAGCCCTCAAGCATGCGCTCAAAGAAGAGGAGCTGATTGAAAAGATCAGCGACGTGCACGTGCTCGGCATCCGCAGCAAGACGCACGTCTCGGCGCAGGCTTTGGCCGCCGGCAAGCGCTTGCTCAGCGTGGGTTGCTTCTGCATTGGCACCAATCAGGTCGACTTGGCCGCGGCCAACCGTCAGGGCGTGCCGGTTTTCAACGCGCCGTTCTCCAACACGCGCAGCGTCGCGGAGCTGATCATCAGCGAGATCATCGATCTTGCGCGCAAGACGACCGAGCGCTCGCGCGAGGTGCACGCCGGAATTTGGAACAAAGCTTCTGTCGACTGCAACGAGGTGAGGAACAAGATCCTCGGCATCATCGGCTACGGTCACATCGGGCGTCAGCTGGGAGTGCTCGCGGAGGCCATGGGCATTCGCGTGATCTTCTTCGACATCACCGCCAAGCTGCCGATGGGCAACAATCACTCGGTCGCCACGCTCGACGAGCTGCTCGCGCAGGCTGATTTCGTGTCCTTGCACGTGCCGGCCACACCCCAAACCAAGAACCTGATCGGCGCTCGTGAGCTGGCCGTGATGCGCAAAGGCACGTACCTGCTGAACGCGAGCCGCGGCACCGTGGTCGACATTCCGGCGCTTGCGCAGGCGCTGCAGAGCGGCCACCTGGGCGGAGCCGCGATCGACGTGTTTCCGCAAGAGCCCGAGTCGAACGATCAGCCGTTCAAGAGCGAGCTGCAGGGGTTGAAGAACGTGATCCTGACTCCGCACGTTGGTGGTTCCACCAGCGAGGCGCAGGAGTCGATCGGGCGTGAGGTTGGGAGCGCGCTGATCCGCTATGTGAACGGCGGCGCGACGACGGGCGCGGTGAATTTTCCGCAAGTCGAGCTGCCGACTCAACCCGGTACACACCGCATCCTCAACGTTCACCGCAACGTTCCCGGTGTGCTCGGCGAAATCAACGGCATCGTCAGCCGGTTGAAGGCCAACATCCATAGCCAGGTGTTGGCTACCGATCCAGAGACCGGTTACCTGATCATGGACTTGAATCAGGACGTATCGAACGAAGTGCGGCAGGCGATCGGCGAGCTGCCGACCAACGTTCGAACCCGAATTCTGTACTGAGCCGTAGTCGTAACGACCGACAGGCGCGCGCTCGGGGGGGCAGCGCGCCTGCGCGGGCGACCTGACGGCAGAGTTACCTTGCAGGCTGAGCCAAACGTGGCATGTATCCTGCAGTTTTCTGCAATTCAGATGATGCGAAACGGGCGACAGGGCGGACATGCCGGGGTAGTTGGGCTAGCTGGCGTAGCTGGGCCAAAGTGGGCCACAAAGCGCGACTTCCGGGTCAGCGATGCCTGAGGCGCTGCCCGCTGCGCCGAATCCGTTCCACCCAATCTACGCCGTCCTTTGTCTGGTCGTTGCGCTGTTGGTACTGAAGTGGTTCGGCGGAAGTCCGGCGGCACCGGAGAAGTCACGGCGCGTCAACTCGATCGATGGTTTGCGCGGTTATCTGGGTTTCTTCGTATTTCTGCACCACGCCGCGTTTTGGTATTCGTTCGTCAGAACCAAGCAGTGGGCGATCCCGGACTCACACCTGTTCATTCATTTGGGGCAGGGCTCGGTGCTTTTGTTCTTCATGATCACCGGGTTCTTGTTCTTTGCGAAGATCCGCTCGAATCAGCGCGGGCAACTCGACTGGCTGCGACTCTTCGTCTCCCGAGTCCTGCGCTTGACGCCGCTGTATTTGGTGATCGTCGCCATCGTTGCCGTGATCGTCGGCGTCGAGACCCATTTCACCCTGCAGGAGCCCGCATCGCGCGTAGCGACGCAGGCGCTGCATTGGCTATCGTTCTGCTTCTTCGATAGCCCGCCGCTCAACGGTTTCCTCACGACTTGGCTGATCACTGCTGGCGTCAGCTGGACGCTTCGCTTCGAGTGGCTGTTTTATCTCGCGCTCCCCCTGGTCGGCGTCGCGATTGCGCCGGGCAGATACATCGTCTTCGGCGCCGCCGCCATTTCGCTGCTGCTGAGCATTTCGCCCTACAAGCACTCGACTCTGCCGCTGTGTGCCTTCGGCTCGGGCATGTTCGCGGTTTTGTGCGTCGAGCGGCCGAAGCTACGGCGGGTTCTGCGCAGCAGGCCCGTTGCCGCCTTGGCGCTCGCGGTCCTGGTGTTCACCGTCGTTCATTTCCCGGTGACTTACGTGATGTGGACGCAGCTTCCGACAGCGATAGAACTACTCGTGCTGGCGCTGCTCACGCTGCCGTTCTGCGCGATTGCAGCGGGCAACCCGCTGTTCGGTGCATTGACTCACCCGCTTTCCAGGCGGCTCGGCGATCTGTCCTATGGGCTGTACTTGCTGCAGGGGATCGTCCTCTATGTCGCCTTTCGTTTCGTCCTCGGCTTCGAGCGAGCTGCGGCGCTGTCGATTCCATTGTACTGGTGCGTCGTCGCCGTTTGCGGTGGCGTGCTGGTCTTGAGTTCGATGCTCGCCTTCCGCTTCATCGAGGCTCCCGCCTTGCGCTTGGTCAATCCCGCGACCAGCGGGCTGCGCTCGCCCGCCAGGCTTTGGCGACTGATGAGCGACCGGCTCAGCAACTCGAAGCCGAACGCGGCCACTGGCAAAGCCAGTGAGTTCGTCGACGATCGGCCCGCGTGCGTCAGCGCCGACAAGCGTTGAGCCGAGCGCAAGCGCTCCGCGCGCGCATCACCCACTAGGTATCACCTGCACGCCCGAGCGCACGGTCGATGTGGGATAA
>DATEPG010000437.1:0-14101 GCA_035273265.1 Polyangiaceae bacterium | reverse complement strand
CACTCCCGCAGCACCTCGCGTCCTTCAGCCTCTGTCCAACGCTTCGCGCGCGCCTTTCGTGTCTTCTCCGCCTGATCTGACATCCGTCAAATCTAGGCGCTCAAGCCGGCCTCAGGCTGACGCCCTTCGCGGATGGGTTACAGCGCAACGAACTGATCGTGTGCGGTCTTGCCCTTGAGCCCGAAAGAGTCCGGAACCAGCCCCGTGTAGCCCTCGCCGAAGTGGGCTTCGACGATCTGAACGGACCCGATGATGTGCTCGTTAAACTCTGCAAGCTCCTCGGCAGGAACCCAAAAGTTCCTCGTGCTCTTGGCTACCAACGATGCGGCGGTCGAAGCGGGTTGCGTAGGCGTCATCCACCTCGAAGCGCGTCACGAAGCCGGCTTTTGATCCCGATTTCGTATTCCAGTCCTTGGCGATCTTGGCCGCATATGGCTGATTCAGTACGGGATAGAAGATTGGCTGATCCGGGAGACGCGGCGGAAAAGCCCTCAGGTCCGCTTCGTAGATCAGCCGAAGTTCTTCGCGGCCAACGGGGCGGTAGAGGATCATGCGGCACGAAGATAGCCGTTTGGCTGGCGGTCGGGAATGGTCGACGCCGCCGCGCAACTTCGCTAGATCCGATCCTGGCCCCGACCGCAAACCGTGTGGGAAGCGCTGGTAACCATGAAGAAGAAGGCCAAACCGGTAGACCCCTCGACGCTCCCGTCGATGTCCGCAACCCTGCTGGCGTTCGCCAAACCGCTCCTGGACCAGGTGGAGGACCCGCCGACAGCGAAGAGCTTACAGAACGTCCTGAACATCGCCGTGGTCGTTTGGAACCTGCCGCTCTATGAGAAGGCGAAGCACGCAAACGCAACGATGTTCCGAGCTGGGCTCGAAAGCGCACTCGCCACTATGCCACCACAGGGCAGGGCGACGATCGCGGTGATGGCCAAGGCGAGGGCCACGACGTGTGCAGACGACCCGCGACTCGCTTTTGCCGAGGTCGTGGCTGAGCCGAGTGGCAAGGCAGAGGTGCGAGCTACGGCGTTCCTACTGGACCGACCCCCTGGTTGAGTGGCTAGACCGCTTCTCCCCAGGACTTGGCGGTCTTCCCGTGGGATGCAACGGAATACGCGAAGTTGCGGGGCCAGACTCTGATCCATTATGTCGGCTAATTGTAGTAGATGCCGACTAAACGCTTCGCGGGAACCGACCCGATCAAACTTCTTCGAGCGGCAGGCGTCCTGCGGCTGCGAGACTTCGCGGAGGCTGGCGTGGCCAAGGCCGCGGTGCTGCGGCTCGCCGATGCAGGCAAGCTGGAGCGCATCGGCCGTGGCCTGTACGCGCTGCCAGGGCGTGAGGTTGGCGAATCGGAAGCCCTCGTTCAGGTCGCCAAGCGTGTACCGGAAGGCGTCGTGTGTCTTCTGACGGCTCTCAGTTTCCACAACCTTACCGATCAGAACCCGTCGCAGGTCTGGCTTGCGATCGACCGCAAAGCACGTCGCCCGAGGCTCGACTGGCCGCCGCTCGAAGTCGTCTGGTGGTCTCACGAGGTCCTGTCGTTCGGGGTCATGACGAAGACGATCGGCGGGGTCGTGCTCCGCGTCACGTCACCCGCCAAGACGGTCGCTGACTGCCTGAAGTACAGGCATAAGCTCGGAACGGACGTTGCGGTCCAGGCTCTCCGCGATTACCGCCGCGGCCGGAGGTCGATCGACGAGCTTTTCGCAGCAGCTCGATTTTGCCGGGTGGAGCGTACACTTCGAGGCTACCTAGAGGCGATGACGTGACACGCAAGAAGGGAGTTCCACTGGCGAATATCGCCGCTTCCGTGAAGGCTCGGCTCGCCAACGCGGTGCGAGCGACCTTCGACCGACGCCGCGTAATTCAACGGGGCCCCACCCCTGATTTTTGGGGCCCCGACCCCAATAGATCTTGCACGTATCGCAAGACGCGGGGTTCAAGTCCCTCCTCGTGCGCTGGGTTGAAATCGTAAGTGGATCGCCGACCCAGGCTGAGCGGGCCCGAGAGATGACATCACCGCGCGGGCCATTCGACCGATGAGCGCCGGAACATGATTTTGCGCGACCGTTTCGTTCAGGACGATCTAAGAGGAAGAGGACTCGCCGCTTCTGGCTGCCGACCTCGCTTTACCGCGTGCCACACCTCGCACTCGGTGCCTAGCTCCCGGATCGCTTGTCTGTGTTGCGCAGGACCTCCATACCACCGTTGGCCGGACGAGCTGAGTAGCCCGAGGCGCTTGACCGCTCCCCTCGCGACGCTCACGATCCTGGGCATGGGTACCGAGGCGATCGACTGGGTTGCGGAAGGCGGCGGGTTTCGCGTTGGCGTCGAGCGTCGGCCGGACGGGCGATTTCAGGTGCATCTTGAGCGTTGGGTTCCTAGCGGCGTGCCGGAAGAGCCCTCGTATTGGTCCCCTGTCAGGTCGCGAGCGATAATCACGGACAGCGCTTCGAGCGCACACACGCTGGCCATAGAAGAGCTGAGCTCAGCTGCGCCCACCCGAGCTTGAGCCTCTCGGATTCAGCCATCTTTTGGAATGACGGTGACGACCACCGTCTTCTTGCGTGCCGTGATGACCTTGACGTTGGTGCTGCCAGGGGAATTGATTTCTGCCTCGACTATCGATGGTGGAACGCCGCGCGGGTCGATCTTCTTTATTGCTCGAGCCAAACACGCGTTCCATGCTTCTGAGTCCGGCTTCACGCCGAGGCGCTTGAGTCGACCTATCACACGTGCCCTAAGCTCGGCCCGTATCTGCGGAGTATCAGGTGCCATTCGCTCTAACGCGTGCTCAGTGTAGAGCCGGCCGTTGATCCTGACCCCACCGCCTTCTGCTGGCAGATCGTATGCCCGGCGCTCGTCCGTCAAATTTCCCTGACTAGCGATGCCTTGCCCAATTCGCAAAATGGGTTCAACGGAGTTGGAGGTAAAAAATTCCAAGTAGTCATTCTCGTCGGCTTCCAATGCAGTCGCCGTCGCTGCCGGCGATTGCTCCTTCCACCACAGTGCCAAGTCCGCCGGTTTGGGCGTGCGTACAATCTGTTCGAGTACGTTCATTGATCCCCATCTCCCAGGTCGCAATGTAAGGGCCCCTGCTAGAACGCGCAAGCAGTCCGTTCCGCGGAGTGGTGTCTTGCGGCAGCTACGGGTCACGTCTGGCAGGTCACGCGGGTGTTCTCCTTGAGCCAGCGCTATCTTCGGCCAGCGCGATCGTCGTCGGAGCGCGAGGACTACCCGCGGAAGGTGCTGCGGTGCGTCGCGGAGCTGACCGCGCGTTAGAGCGAGCTGCACAGTTCCGGCCGAGCAAATTTCTGCGATGAAACCTCGCGCAGTTTTGCGGTGCCCGCGCTCAACGCGAGGTCGTCGCTACACGCGCCAATACTCAAGGCGCGTCCGGACCTTCGCTGGAACGTCAAGAATTTCCCCTATGACTCGGAGTGACAGCGGACACCCCGAATCGTCTTTGAATCGTCCGCGGCGTGTATCGAAACGCCGCCAGATGTAGCGAACACCCTGGCGAAATCCGCGCTTCGCTACATCTCGCGGCATCTGGATACACGCCAACCGGATTTAGGTTCCGGCGCCGCAAGGCGTGGGGGTTCAAGTCCCTCCTCGTGCACTAGAGCGAAGCCGCTGAACTAGCGGCTTGGCAGCTCGGGGCTCCGCGCTTCGCGGGCCGCCTGGAGCAACTCGTCGATCTCGAGTCGCGATGCCCACGAGGTCAGGTACGCGTCGTCCATCGCGTCCCCGCTGATGCGAAGCACCGACACGACGTCGCGCCATTGCTTCTCTGACACACCCCCTCCTTCGCGGAACCAAAGGAGCTTGCGAAGGACGGTGTCTTCTGCGCTTTTGACCACAATCGATGCACCGCTCGCGCTCACGACGACGGGCCGCCGTCTCGAGAATTCGCTTTCATCGAACGGCTCGTAACCTCGGCCGAAGAAATCAATCTTCGTCACTTGAGGCAAGTAGAAGGCGTTTGCAGAACGCGCCTGGAGGACGGCATCGCGCAGCATGTCGGTGTCTACTTCGAATCAGTGCCCAATGCGTCCCGCAGCGCGCCAACTTTCCCGGCGGGCAGAGCAATCACGAAATCGATATCGTTGGTCGCTCGAGGCTCACCTTGAAGCGAGCTCGCTAGGCTTCCACCAAGGAAGTAGTCGGCTCCGACCGCTGTAAGCGCCGCCGCAACCTTGAGCGCGACATCGATGGCATTCTCGCCGACTTCAGCCGACATCGAGCTCAACGCCTGGAAATAGGCGCGCCGCGACCTGCCGGCCATAGAGGCGCAGCGCTAGGCGCGCTCGCACCACTCCAGCGGGGGCATCAGGTTCCGCGGCACGGATAGATGATTCGGCGAGTTGCCGAACCGCCGAGCTCAAATTGACGGCGGTGGTGAGTCGCGCCAACGGAGTCCGGGCACGGAGTAGCTCGTAGTAGCGCTCAAGGGCTGGCTCCGAGGTATCCCGCATCGCCGGAGCAGTATACCGCGTCGCCCGGCCGGTGCGGCCGTTTTGTATGCCCGAAGTCCCGCAGTTCCGGAGCACCGCGCTCTCCGGCGGCTGTCGTCATCAGCCGGGGGAATCGTCTTTGAATCGTCCACGACGCGTACCGAGACGTAGCCAACGGTAGCGAACTGGACCACGAACCGGCCGGTTCGCTACATCTCGCGGCATCTCGATACACGCCAACCGGATTTAGGTTCCGGCGCCGCAAGGCGTGGGGTTCAAGTCCCTCCGCGTGCACTGTCGTCGGGGCTTTCAGCCCCGCCCCGTTGAAGTGAATTCAACGGGGCTCACCCCTGACTTTTGGGGCCCCGACCCCAAAAGATCTTTTGCTCGCATCGCGGCGTGGGGTTCAAAGTTCGTCGATGTCGGAGCGTCGAAGCAAGCGACTGCCTTCGAACACGGTGAGCACGCAGACGCCCTCCTCGTCCGTTCGGTAGACGATGCGGTACGACCGCAGGTACGTCTCGCGTATCTCGGCGCGTCCGAGCTCTGGAACGACCCTGCCGAGAAGCGGGACTTCGCCCGTGTTCTCAACGCGCTCCACGAGCCGGGCTATCCAACGCTCGGCAGCGAGACGATCGTCGGTCGCAATACGTGCGAAGATTTCACGCAGGTCTTCCTGCGCGCGTCTGGACCACGTTACTGCCACGCGATCGGCCCGAACTCCGTTTCGAGCGACCTCATCAGCTCTTGTGTCGACAGGACCCTGCCAGCATTGGCGTCAGCGAGGCCTTCTTCGACCGCTGCCACAAAGCGCCTGTGCTCTCGAAGCAGAGCGAATTCTTCTGCGCCCACGAGCACCGCCGCAGGCTGCCCGTCTTGAACGACGACTACTGCCTCGCCGGTCTCATGGACACGTTTGACGAGCTCCACCGCGCGCTGAGAGAGCTCGGCCGCGGTAATGGGTGCTTTCTCTGCCAAGGTCTTCGCAGCGCGCGCCTGCTGTTCCGTGCGTTTGCGTTCTGCAGCGTCCATTGGCCGAGTATAGCCGCAAAATGCAACGATGCCGCACCGCCGTGCCTTTTGAACGGCAGCCGCACTCGGGCGCGAGGTCGTTCCGTGCGCGCCCAGGCTCGAGGCGCGTCCGGCGGCTCGTTGGAAACGTCCAGAATTTCCGTGATGCTCCGGACTGGCGGCGGACAGTCGAATCGTCTTTGAATCGTCCACGGCGGATTTAGGTTCCGGCGCCGCAAGGCGTGGGGGTTCAAGTCCTCCTCGTCTGATCGTGATCCGCCGGGCCTATGTGGGCTCCGATCACGCTCGGGAAGACCGGAGAGCGCGCGCAAGGCGCTACCGGCTCGAGAAAAAAAGTGACGGATCAGGGTTCCCGAGCGCCTCGAAAGAAGCGCAACCTCTCGGCATCGCGACGGAGCAAAGGCTCCGAACTCGCGGGGACCAACCAGCCGAAGGTGCGAAACGATGGCTCGACGCTTAGCCAATCATTTGAAGCCGGACAGGCCGTCGCCAGATGCAACTGCTGCAGGGCGACTGGCGTCGGTATGCGCATAGTCGTCTCCGGCGGCCTGGGTACCCGGGTCACCGTCGCGTGCCCCGACTGCGGCCTTCGCGACGCCTCGACGGACGACGTGTGCCGGCCCGACTACGACCGCGCGCACGGGGAGGGCGGCCTCGGCCGGCTTTGGGCTGAGTCGATGCGGGAGCTCTCGTTCCCGTCGTAGCCCGACGGCTTTGTGCTGAATGGGCGATCGCGTTCCAGCAGCGCACCCCGCGGCGAGCAACTGTTGACTCGCGGGTTGTGAAAGTCAGTTAACCGCGATTCAGAGCGCCCTGCAATGAGGCGCTTGCCGGTCGCGATGATTTCGTAGGAAAGTGGATGTAGCGCCTGCAAAAGGCTCAATGAGAGAAACGAAAAAGGGGAGCATCCGCATTGAACCGTTCGGCCATCTTTACTTTGCTCGCACTCTCGCCTTTCCGCTCCAGCTGGGTTGTTCCGGTTGCATGTATGATTTCATCAACCCGGCCTCGCCCCAAACGCCGGAGCAAACGATGCAGGCAATGATGAGTTGTTACACCGTGGCGACGAAGGGCATCACCGTGGCGACCGCGACCGACGAACAACACGACGTCGCGAACGAGGAATGGATGAGCTGCATGGCCCAGCGCGGCTACATGGTGGTGAAGCGATGATCCGCGCATCGACGGCTTTGCGAATGCTGGGCGTGCTGAGCCTCGTCTTTGGGTCGGGCTGCGCAATCTGCGAACCCGGGCTACTGATCAAAGACAACTTCGACAACTTCGGCGAAGCCGCCTCGGATTGCTCCTTCGGCAAGGGAGTGAAGGGAAAGAACGAAAGCGCGCGCTGCATGCGCGCCCGCGGCTACCTGGCCATCCCGGGCGAGTTATTGATCCGTGCCGCGGCGGAGAACGCCAAGCGCAAAAGCCCGCCGAACAGCTCGAACGCCGCCCCCACCCATGCGCCGAACGCCTCGACCGCTCCCACCAGCTCGAACGTCCCCAGCACCATCTGCGCGTGCAACAGCATGAGGGTCGGCTCGCGCGCTGGAGAGTGACCCGCACCGTGTGCGACGTGGCAACCAGCGAGTGCGGTGAAAGAAGGCGGGGGGCGAAGTAGAACGAGCAGCTGCTCGCGTTCGAGCCGGCGAAGCACTTCCCGGGATTTCTCCAGGTTGACGGCGGCGACATCGGACCACGTGGGCGCATTGGGCGGAGCCGGGGACATTGCGCACAACAATCAGCATTTTCTGACGCCGTTGGCGCAAACGTGGTCCGCCATGAGGCAGGACATAGATTGTCTCTCGCCAGGCCGCGAACCGGAGTACTGGTTGGCTTCGCGAAGGGAGGACCTTGACCCGTTACGTTATGTAGGTATATTTTTATATATGCCGACGATCGGAACAGGCAAGGCGTACATCATTCCACGGGGACTTGGCGTTCTTCGGCCTCGGGATGTCGTGGCCAATGGCGTTTCGCGGACTCAGATCCAACGTCTCTCCGAGTCCGGAAAGCTGGAGCGGGTCGGCCGCGGCCTTTACGTCCCGGCGGGCACCCGGATCACTGAACACCACACCCTAGTCGAGGCCGCAACGCGGGTGGCGAGTGGCGTGGTCTGTCTGCTGTCCGCGCTAGCCTTTCACGGACTGACAACGCAAAGCCCGCACCAGGTCTGGCTAGCGATCGACGTGAAGGCCCGGAAGCCGAAGGCCGACTGGCCACCGCTGCGCATCGTTAGATTCTCCGGAGCAGCACGGACGTTCGGCGTCGAGTGTCATGTGATCGAGGGTGTCGAGGTGCGCGTCACGTCACGAGCGAAGACGGTGGCTGATTGCTTCAAGTACCGGAACAAGATTGGTACTGACGTGGCCATCGAGGCCCTTCGCGCGTACCTGGGAAAGCGCGGGCGTTCGATGGATGAGCTTCAGCGTGCTGCGGAGGCTTGTCGTGTCGGCCGTGTCATCCGACCTTACATTGAGGCCCTTGCGTGACATCTGTCCCGCCAAAGAATCTAGCGCATTCGGTGCGAGACCGACTGCTCAAGCTCGCCAACGCCCGTGGCGAACAATTCAACTTCGTGCTCGTCCGGTACGCTCTGGAGCGCTTGCTCTACCGGCTGAGCAAGTCAGTTCACGGCAGCGAATTCATTCTGAAGGGCGCCATGCTCTTCACGATCTGGTCGAAGCATCCTCACCGGGCCACCAGGGATCTGGACTTTGCTCGGCTCAGGGACGCCGGATCTCGGCCGCCTTGCCCAGGTGTTCCGAGAAATCTGCTCCACTCCAGTCGAAGATGACGGCGTTGTGTTCGCGCCAGGTAGCGTCCAAGCACGTCGAATCAAGGAGGAGGCCGCGTACGAAGGGGTGAGGATCACCCTCGATGGCAAACTGGGATCGGCCCGGCTTGCGGTGCAAGTTGACGTCGGCTTCGGCGACTCGGTCGTTCCTGTGCCAAAGACAATCGCATTCCCGACGCTGCTCCCGTTTCCTGGGCCCGTCATCCGAGCCTACGCCAAGGAAACCGTGGTCGCCGAAAAGCTGCACGCCATGGTGGACCTCGGGATGGCGAATTCAAGGATGAAGGACTTCTTCGACGTGTGGTTTCTATCGCGCGAGTTCGAGTTCGAGTTCGAGGGGCACTCGCTCATTGCTGCTATCCGCGGGACGTTCGAGCGAAGGCACACACCAATCCCAGAGGGGCTACCGATGGCACTGACGGACACGTTCGCGCGCGATCCAACGAAGCTGGCCCAGTGGTCAGCCTTCCTCGCTCGTTCGCAAGTGATAAGCACCGCGCTTTCGTTGCCGGAGGTGGTGAGTATCATTGCGTCGTTCTTGGCTCCCGCGTTTGAAGCAATCACGGACCGGGCGTCGAATATCGGCTCGTGGAACCCCGGCGGGCCGTGGGGCTAGCAGGGGGCCTGCAAATCGTCTCCGTCGGCCCACAATTCCGGGACAAGCGCCTCTATCCGCGGCCGTGGCCAGCGTCTCCTGAATCGTCTTTGAATCGTCCACGGGCCGTATCGAAACGACGCCAGATGTAGCGAACGCCCTGGCGAAAACCGCCTTTCGCTACATCTCGCGGCGTCTCGATACACGCCAACCGGATTTAGGTTCCGGCGCCGCAAAGGCGTGGGGGTTCAAGTCCCTCCTCGTGCACTGAGTTGCTCGCCCCGCGCCTTACCTCGCGGCGGCGCGGGCCACGGCGAAGAGCGACAACCAGGAGGGTGCCGCTCGTTGCGCTTGAAGGACGGCCAACGGGAGCGGCGTGACACCCAAGCAATACGCGCAAGGCCACGCGGTCGCGTTGACATCGCCCGGCGCGAGGGGGGCGCCGCAGTGGTCGCAGCTTACGACGATGCCGGCAGCGGGCACGGGGGCGGCGGCGTCGTGTTCGCCAATGAGCCACTCGACACCGAGTAGCGCAGCGCGCTCTTCCGCGCCGAGGTGGCGTACGGTCTGCTGGGTGTTGCAGCTCATGCACGCAAGGCTCGTTGAGCTCGGCGTCTTTTCTAGCGGGGCTAGGTCGAGCTCGACATCGCAGTTTCGACAGGTGACGACGCTTGGTTCGGCGCCGCAAAGCGCCGTGCCGAGTGACTCTGCGCTGGCCGCCCAGAGCCCACCCCGCATGCCGGGCAAGCGGTCTAGCAAGGCCTTCGTCGCGACCGAGAGGAGCGCTGTTGGTACGGGGACGCTGACCGGGCTACGACAGTACTCGCAGGCTGCCTGACCCCCGACGCGCCCGACTCGCGTCAGGCGCGCGCATTCTCCGCAGCGAACGAACGCAGAAAAAGCGAACGACCGAAGCAGCGGGAGGCGCTGCGGAAAGTGCGTCCACGCCGCGTCTCTGCAAAGCCCTGCCGGCCCTATCAGCCGTCCGACGCATTCACCCAGGGTCTGCACGTGCGTGGCTTGGAGCTCTCCTTGCGCGCCCAGCAGGTAGGCAGCGTAGTACTCGGACCAGCCGCTGAAGCTATTTCGCGCCGCGACGGCAGCAGCGGTGGCGACGCGATAAAAGGTAGTTGAAAGGAAGAGGTTGTCGTCCCGACGGTACAACAGGCCCGCGAGAAACACGGCTTGCCCCACTTGCCAAGCGAGTCGTGCTGGGGTCGTGCCGTCCAAGCGATGAACGGCATCGAGAGCAGCCTCGAGGGCTCCCCTGGACTCGTATCCATCCGCTTTGCCCCACTCGGTGGCAAGAGCGCTGTCCTGAAGGCCCTGGGCGCCACCTCCGGGTACGTCTGGGACTCCGCCGTGGGCCATCATGCGTGGCGCGCCCAGCAGGCATACCCAAGCTTCCAAGCGGTTCACGCTGCGCCGCCCGTCGTCGCGCGGAGGATCGGCGTTCCGTGGACGGTAAGCTCCAGTCTACGGGAGGCATCCGGCGCTGTAGCCGGCAAGCGGGAGTCGAACAGCAGGGTCAGATCGCGCTGCCGCGCGCTACCGCGCATCTTGAGAAATAGCTGGTCGGGGAGCACGTTCAGCGCCACGCAGTAGCGGCAGCGCACGAGGCGCTTTTCGCCGTCCGTTTCGAGATCTCCGCCGCAGTTTGCACATTTGGCCAGGTGCGAGACGGCGGCGGGGGGCTTTGTCGCGAGAATCCCGACCAAGCTCGGCGACAGCTGGGGTAGGGCGTCACCGACCAGCGGAGCGTGAACGAGCCGGCAAGCGCGGCAAGCTTTTTCAGCCAGGTCGAGTGACGTCCAAGTCATCGGTTGCCGGCAACGCAGGCAGGCGGCCACGGTGCGGGCCAAAAGCCAGTGCTGCACGCCGTCGTTGACGTGATCGGTCACGAAGCGGCTCGTGAGCTGGGCGTTGCGTCGGAACTCGAACAGGTGCGGCTCGAGTCGGGTCGCGGGTTCCTCTTCGAGCAGCCAGCGAGCGCCACAGCCTGTGCAAGCCATCTGCCGTTCAGCGAGCTGCAGAAGCGGTTGATCCCAGGCACAGCGCGGGCAATTGGTGGTGCCACGGACGCGAATCGCCTCCCAGTGGGCGTCGGCGGCGCCTCGGGCCGGAGGCTGTGCGGAGCCCTTGGCCGTGGCGTGCCAGGCCACCCGTGACCAAAACGCAGCCTGCACTAGGTCGAGCCGTTCGCGAAGCGCGCGAGGGTGCTCACCCCGAACCGGACGTCGCGCTAACGCATTCGCAAAGTCGTCCCATGACGCGCACTCCACGGCGAGGAGGGCCGCGCGTTGTTCGAGCACCTGAACCACCTGAGCTTCGTCCGCCCACCCGAACAGCAAACCGAAGCGCCCCACGACTTGCACGTGGCGCAGCGCGGCCACTGCCGAACGGGCGACCGTTTGTGGCAGCTCACCGAGCAGGGTTTGCTGGACCCATTCCCGCGACAGCTCAGGATAGCGCCGCTTCAGCTTGACGTAGCTGTCGTTGAGGTAGTGCGGGAAAGACGGGAACGGGCGCAGCGCCATGACTTCACCGCCGAGCGCAACGATGTCCAAGGCCCCCAACGCGAGCAGCCAGTGACGATGCGCATCCGGCCGGGGTGCGGGCCGTGCTGAAGCGTAGGGACGAAGCTCTGGGATAGCGGCGCTGGACAGCGCGGTCGCGTAGTCCGACTCTCCGGACAAGAGAGCTCCCGTACCATAGCGCTCGCGCTGGGTTGCGCGCTCTTCGACGAGCACCTGAATCAACGTAGCTTTGGGGCGCGGCACCAACTGGTACCAGGCGTCGTCAGGGAGCACGCCGCGAACACCGCACGCAGAGCAGCTCGGAGCGCGCTCGAGACTTCGGTGGTTCGTGCTCGCGGCGCAGGCGGCGCAGGTTACGGCGCAGGTCGGCGCTTCGCGGGCCGGGGCCTGCTCGGCCGTCAAGAGGCGGTGGGCCATCGGCAATGCTTCGAGCAGCGCTGCAGGCGGCGCGGCGCTGCGATGGGTGCCCCCGCATGCGCCGCAAATGATGGCGTGTTCGTCGAACAAGTCTGCGCTGATTGCCGGCAAAGGGGCATCGCACCACGCGCAGAGTGGCTCACCGAAAGTCATGTGTGTGACGACGCCCGGCGTCCCGTGAGCACACGTCGACTGCGGACGTCGCGTCCCCGTCATGAAGCAGCGCGCAGGCCGAGCAAGACCCGCTGTCAGTTGCGGTCCCTCGATCGGCGTTTGATGCCCGCAGGTGGTACACGAGTAAACGGCGAGTCCCACCAGGGGACCCGTGTGAGCACAACGCGGACACTCGATGAGCGCCGAGTACCGCAGGGTCACGACGCCCGTCGGGATCCACGGCACGATGGCGGAGAGATCTTCATCCCATGGCAAAAGGCGCCCCGCGCCCCTCGGATGTTCACACTGCAAGGCCGCTTCTGCCTCGAGCCACGCTGCGTTCGCCGCCTCGGGGCCGTGCAAGATCAGACGGGCCAGGCGCGCCGCCGCCCAGAACTGTTGGAAGCCGTCGAAATGCGGTTGAGCTTCGCGCCCGGCGCGGAGCAGCCAGCGCCAGCCTTCGGAATGGCTCAGCAGGCCGGCCGTCACCCCTTTGTGAACGAGCTCGCAACACTGCTCCAAAAAGTAAGCGCGCAGCTGCAACTTTGCGGCTTCGGTCCCGATCGAGTTTACCTGCTTCAGGCCAAAATCGGACAACCGCCCGAAGGCGGCTCCCCCCGGCAAATACTGCTGCGCGAGCGCCCCGAAGTGTTCCTCGAGAAATGCACACAAGCGCTTAGCGTCGAAGGCCACGAGGTCGTAGAGGCCGTGTTGGGCCCAGGAACGCTGGGCCAGGCTGCGACTACGCCCCCCCAAATGCGCCGCAAGCAAGTCCGCATGTTCACTCCTCGGCTGTCCCAGAGCCAACGCCCAGCGCTGCGCTCGCGTTACGGGTCGGGCTTCGGCAATGAGGGGTTCGGCTGCTGCCGTTGGACCAGACGCTGCGCCCGTCAAGCGTCATCGCTTTCCGTCGCACCACGCCATTGCAACATCCCGTAGCTAAACGTTTCGAGGTGCACGCCTCGTTCACTGGAGAGATCGGGCTCAACCGTCCACAGGACGGCCAGCGCCGTGTCCAGCCGAGTGAACGCCCGGGCCAAATAGTGTTGCACGGCCGGCTCCAGAGGAACGCTCGCCGTGATCCGGACCAGCGCGCGCGTTTGCTGCACGTGTGCAACGAGTCCAGGCGCGACGAGCGCTAGCGCCGCTCGAGCCAGCTGGCTCGCGGCGTCGTCATCGGACTCGTTCAACTTATCCAAGAGTTCCCGCACCTCTTCCGGAAGCTGCGCGAGCTCGAGCTGAACTTCACTCGGGCCGAGCCGCGTAAGCCCAGGCCAAGCGTCGGGGTGCTCTCTCACGATGACCGCCCCTGCTTGCACTGCGAACGGCGCCTGCGCGGTCTCGGCGTGACAGCCGTCGACGTAGCCGACGCCGCCATTTTGGCAGTAAAAGCCGTGACCCGCGCTGTGCAGAGTCGATGCGTAGAGATGTGTGGTCCCCTCGTTGAAGAGCGGCACCGCGTCCTCGCGCGCGGACTCGAAGCGGCAGCGCCACCAGTGCGTGGTGGCTCCCTTCTGAACCCCCGCGATGACTTGGCCTTCGCTCCTCAACACGCAGTCGACGGCAGAAAGACTTCCACCAGAGACGACGAACGCGTGTAGGTCATGCGGTTGCGTGACGTTGCAGTCGTGGAGTGCCACGTGGCCACTTTGGGCGTCGACGACGGATACCTCGGCGCTGACCGAAAGGCTGCTGCGGGTCGCGCGGATCACACCGCCCTCTTTGGTCCGAAGCCCGTTGGATACCGAGGAGTCGACGATACGAATCGCCGCGTGTTCTCTGGCTTGCAGAGACGGAGCACGCTGCGACAGCACGGGCGTCTCGACGATGCCGAGAAAACCCCGCTCCGAAGCGTAGCCGTGCGCGTTCAGCTGCGATTTGACGAGAAGGATACTGCCACCCGCTGCCGACAGCTTGGAGTGTACGATGCCGCCCTCCAGGCGTGCGCTCAGCCCGGCACCGATGTACATGCTCCAGGCACTTGGGCCGAGCTCGCATTCCTTGAAAAGCGCGCTCCCCCATGGCAAACTGTGGTCGTCGCTTTTGCCAGAAACAGCCGTTTCGTTGAGCGACCGGAAGCGGCAGCGCTCTGCCACCAAATGGGACGACC
>DATEPG010000436.1:0-11303 GCA_035273265.1 Polyangiaceae bacterium | reverse complement strand
CTGGCAGTCCTTCACCCCGTCACACACCTGTTTCTGGTCGAGCTTCCCCGTGTTGTCGATGCAGTAGAAGATCGGCGTCGGGCACTTCGCTTCGTCACTGCCGTCCTTGCAATCTTTCACCCCGTCACACACCTGCTTCTGCTCGAGCTTCCCCGTGTTGTCGATGCAGTAGAAGATTGGCGGCGGCGGCAGCGGGCACTTCGCTTCGTCGCTGCCGTCCTGGCAGTCCTTCACCCCGTCACACACCTGTTTCTGGTCGAGCTTCCCCGTGTTGTCGATGCAGTAGAAGATTGGCGGCGGCGGCAGCGGGCACTTCGCTTCGTCACTGCCGTCCTTGCAGTCCTTCGCCCCGTCACAGACCTGCTTCGGGTCGAGCTTTCCCGAGTTGTCGGTGCAGGAGAAGACGGATGGCGTCACGCCGGAATCGCAGCTAATTTCGTCGCTGCCATCAGGGCAATCCTTTTTGCCGTCACAGCGAAGCTTGCTGTCGAACGGCGTCTTCTTGGGATCGCTGCAGTAGCTGGTGCTCGCAACAGGACCGCTGCCATCACTGGGTCCGTTCGGGAGCTTATCTCCAATGGTGAGAAAATCTGGCTCACAGGCCCCGAGCGACACGAAGTACAGGGCCGTTAAGGCTGACAGCGTCTTTGACATCGACTTCATTGAAACCTCCTCGCAACTAGAGCTCGCTCGCCTCGGTCTGGATCGCCGATTTGCGGGTGACAGATGGCGAGTCGTTCGTTTTTGTTTCGAGTGACTCAGCGAACAACCCGCGCAGCACCGGCGCTTGAGGCGAGCCAGGGGCTGTCGCCACGAACTGCGCCGCGACCTTCCGCGCAGTCTTCAGGTCGTTCAGTGCCAGAAGCGCGCGCACGCGCAACACCGTTGCTTCCGGCAAGAGCGCCCGGGCCGGCAAGCGATCGAGCCCTGCCAGCGTTTCGAGGGCGCGCCGCGCGTCCCCTTGCAGCAGCGCGGCGCGCGCGGCGTCGAGCAGTACCACTTCACGCGCGACGTCCGCTCGCACAGCCAACGCCTTGACAGGAGCTGCGCTCGGCTCGGGTGCCGGAGAAGCCGGCTCCACTGCGGGCAGCGGCGCTGGCCGCGCATCGAGACGCGGCGGCGCCGCTGGCAAAGCGCGCTGAACCACCGTGGCCATTGCCTGCGGCGCGGGTTCAAAAGCCTGCGACGCGGACAGGGTTGCGGCGCTCACGATCACCCCTCCCGCGAACCACTTGAGGATCACCGTAGTGATCGCGTGTCTCGCGGCACCCTCCGCAGCCGGAGCCGCCACGGCCGCCGCTGCTTGGACGGTCAACAGAGTGCTGATCACGAGCGGCGCTATGCGAAGAGCTTGCGTCCGAGGACGCTCGTTCTTGCCCGCTTCGAGCAGCCGACGGAGCTCAGGATCCGCATGCTCATCGGCCAACCACGGTTCTAGAGGCCGCTCGGTCATAGCGCGCTCCGCAGGCGATCCCGCCGAACGGCTTCCGCGAAGAGCTCGCGGGCGCGGCGCACCCGAGAGGCCACAGTGCCGCGCGGCAGCTCGAGCGCGAGCGCAATTTCTGTAAAACTCAGGCCTTCGATTTCAAAGAGCATGAGCACGGCACGCAACTCCGTCGGTAACGCGGCGAGAGCGCGGTCGAGGAGCTCGAGCTGCTGGCGCTGCGCGAAAGCCTCGTCGGGTTGGGGCGATGGTGAGCGAACGACCTCCAAGTCGACGCTGCCGCTGCGAGCGCGAGCACGCTGGCGCGAGCGCTGATCCTCGAGGGCTGCCCGAAAGGCCGCACGCATCAAGTAGGCGCGCTCGGCGCCAGGCTGCACTTCTCCCCGCTTGGCGAGCACGCGGGCGAAGACGCGCTGCGCCGTATCGTCTGCGTCGGAGTCGGGGACGCCCAGACGCCGGAGGAAGCGCCAGACCGCAGCATACTCCCGCTCGACGATCGCATGTACCGTGTCGTCCTCGGCGGGCACCGGACGCGCGGGTTCGACGGGCGGGGGCCCGGCCGGGGAGCGAAAGACTGCGACTTTGGTGGGAGAGCTCACGGATCACAGCCACGGATCGACGCCCACGTCGCCCCCCAGAGGTGCGGCGCACGCTGGTGCCTGGGTACGAAGCGACCTGGCACCCGGATGGCGAGCGATCATGACCCGACCAGAGCCCGAAGGCAGCCTGTCGGATCACGAAATACTCAAAAAAGAGAAGTGATGCCCACTTGTCCCCGTCCCTCGAATGCTGCCGTGCTCGTGAGTGTGTCCCCGGACCCGTAGCGGAAGGTATAGGGCACCGGCGAGTAGTCGAGCTCGAGCTGCAACTCAGCCTGAAGCGTTCGCCCGATGAGCGGGATCGAAAAGCGCAATGGCACGGCAAACGCGAACCAGAACGCGGAGTCGCTGCTCCCGCGCTCGAGCGTCGACCCGGAGCCCGAGGCGACGAGGCGTCCCGCTTCTGCCGCAAGACCCAGGTCGACCACGCGACCGACCAGCGGAACCCAAGCACCCAGGCGCGCGGCATCGCGCGTCATCGAGATAGAGGTTCCGTTCGATTCGAAACCGGGCGTGACCAGTCTTTGAATGGAAAGTTGCAATGCAGGCAGCCAGGGCACTGCGGGAAGGTAGCGACCAAACAGCATCGGACCGAACGCAGGCGCGGGGAGCAGCCCGAACGCGCCCGTGAAAGAAGAACCGAGCCCCCAAGAGCTGACTTGCTCCTTTGGCCGACGAGCGCTCGAACCCTGCGGCGAGCGAACGTCAGTGGACGCGACCGGCTCGAGCGGTGCCAGCGGTGCCAGCGGTGCCAGCGGGACCTGAGTGGCGGCGGGCGATGAGGCGTCTGCAGCGAGGTCTGGGAAGCCCCCCGTCGAGCCCGCCTCGCGCTCGGACGCGCTCGACGCGCGGCGCTCGGGGGCGCCTTGGCGCGCCAGCACCACGAGCACCCACGCCACCGCGCTCCTCAGGTCGCCACAGGAGCTCGCCTGCACCTGGCGCGCCTCCTCGCCATCCTCGCTTTGCAGGTGAATTTGCGCACTCAGCGCAGAAGGGACCGGCTGCTTCACCATCACTTCGACGCGAACCGCGTGTGCCGCTTCCGCCTCGGCGGACGCCGATGGCTGGCGCAGTTCGAGCTCGGCACCGCGGGCGCGAACTTGCTGCACGAGGTCCTCCGCGTCATCACAGCTTCCGTGCCAACTGAGCACGGCCTGAAGCCTTGGATCCGCCCGGGCCACGCTCGTGAACGAGAGCAACGCCAACACACCACACCAACGGCAAGATCGTATCGCGCCCGCCAGGCGCGACGCCAAAACCTCCCGAATGACTCCTACGTGCTGTTCCACGGGGCGCCAAGCTTATCGCTCAAGTGCGGCGCCAGCACCAGTTCCAGGGGTGCATCAACGACTCACTCACGGCACCGAGTGGTGCGACCGATCTTGCCTGGCAGCCAATCTGGCTTCAAATCCAACGCTCCTTCACGCTGATCTCGTTCTCCCAGCCTGGTCCCGATCACGCCTTTGGCGCATCAAGCCGCAGCTCCACCGTAACCAGATCGCCGTCGCCCTTGTCACCACGGATTGCCTTCGGGATCGGCAGCAGCGTTCCGTGCTTCTTGTCGCGCCAAACGCTGGTCTGCCAGGCCTTGCCGTCGACCGTCGCGTACACCGGCGTTCTTCCCCAAGCAGCCCTGACGGGTGGTGCGTATTTTTCGGGAATAGGCGCGAAGGTCCATCCACCCGGACCAGGATAGCGGAACAATCGGGCCTTGAACTTCATGGCGCTCAGCAGCCGGCCAGTGCCAGCGGTAGGTCGCGCGCACGTCCCGGAACTGGGCTGCCGTGCTCGACGTAATCCTCGAGGGACGCGAAGTCAGACTCGGCCCCAACGGCGTGCACCGGAGCGTCGATGCAGGCGCTCGACTTTAGCTTCGACATCCAGCGCAGCTTAGCAGGTTGGCGGGCTGCGCCATTTTCGTCCCCACCTGCGCTACGGTCAATTCAGCGCCCTGGGACAAAGCTCGAAACTGACGTCCCAGCACAGCGCTGCAAAGCTGAGAGGTCGCGGATAACCAGAGTGCGCGTAGACGAAGCAAGTACGCCGGAGCTGCGCCACTTGCTGAGGCACTTGTTCGCACTCTGCCGGCTCGTGTCGACCAGCTCGGCCAGCTCTTGCTGGGAGAGCTTCAAGTTGAGCCCAACGCCACCCGCGGTCGGTGCGCCCCAACGGGCCGCTAGGAAGACGAGCTTACGCGCCAGGCGTTGCTCCACCGGGACCGCCGTCACCTCCTCGAAATGCTGGGCTAACTGCCGCACGCGCGACGCCAGCAGTCGACAGAGCTCGAGGCTGGCCGCGGGCGAGCGCTTCAAGGCGCCCAAGAACGCCGACTTGCCGACGGTAAGCACGCAGGCATCTTCGAGCGCCGTCACATGCGCGGAGCGGCTGGCAGCTTCGAACAACCCGAGCTCTCCCACCAGCTCGCCCGGCCCCAGGAGCGTCAAGGTTGCTTCGCTGCCATCGGCGCGAGAAAGCGATACGCGCAGCCTGCCGCTCACGATGCCGAACGCAGCCTCGCTGAGATCGCCCTGCTTCACGAGCGTGCGGCCCCGAGCGTAGCGCCGCAATTGGGCTAGCTCCGCCAGGCTGTCCAGCTCGGCATCGCTGAATGCCGAGAAAACGTCGAGCCGTCGCAGCGCCGCGCGCTTTGGATCCGACGCTCGTGGGCGTGTGGCCATGCGCCCAGCTTCGCATGCCAACTCGATCAGCGAAAACGACCGGCACTGTCGGCCGGGCGACAGCCGGACGTCGAACGCGCCGCTAGCCTCGTATTTGGCTCGACCATGACCACTTACCGAATCGCCCTCATTTCCGACCTTCACGGCAACGAGTTGGCGCTGCGCCTCGTGCTCGAGGACATCCGCCGTACGGGGGTCGATCAGATCGCGTGTCTGGGGGACGTCCTAACCCTGGGACCCCGACCGCGCGAGGTCCTGGCAATGGTGCGCGAGAGCTGTGACCTGTTCATCCTGGGCAACCATGACGAATACTTGCTCGATTCGAGCGCGAGCCGCGCTCACACCCACTCGCCAGTGGTGCTGGGGGCGGTCGAGCAATGCAAAAGCGAGCTCGGCGCCGAGGAGCTCGACTTCGTCAGGCGTTTCGAACGACGGCTCACGGTACCGCTCACGAACGGAAACCTGTTGTTGCTTTTCCACGGCTCACCCGACTCGAACAATTGCGACCTCCTGTCCGAGACACCCGAGACAGTGCTCTCGGAGCACCTGGGTGACCAGCAAGCGACCGTGATGGCGGGCGGGCACACGCACATCCAAATGTTGCGGCAGCATCGTGGACGTTTGCTGGTCAACCCCGGCAGCGTCGGCCTAGCGTTCGAGCGCTTCGTTGCCGGGGCGCCCCCCGCGCTCATGGCACACGCCGAATACGCGATCGTGGAGTCCCGAGGCGACAACGTCTCCGTAGCGCTGCACCGCGTGGGGCTCGACCGCGCCGAGCTGGCAGCCTCGGTGAGCGGCTGGGACAACCCGCTCGCGGGCTACCTGGCCGAGCAGTATGCGAGGAGCACTCCGCTCACGCCCAGGCGAATGGCGTCGGCCTCAGGCTAGGTCTCGAGGCGGCGCCGCAGAAGCTCACGCACCGCTTGGGTCGGGGCGGAGGCAAGCGCTCGCTCGCGGTGTTGCTGGGCAACTTCGAGCCCCCCTGTGCGCCGATGGAGATCGCT
Source organism: Polyangiaceae bacterium (assembly GCA_035273265.1). GTDB lineage: Bacteria > Myxococcota_A > Polyangia > Polyangiales > Polyangiaceae > PMG-095. Next base: position 5,578 of record DATEPG010000436.1, on the reverse strand, counting down.
CAGGACGGCATCCCACAGGTAGGATCCGAGTAGCCAGGACGGTGGCACGAGGCCCTCGAGGACAGCGAGCCCGGCTTTGGCGCCTTGCCATTCTGCGGTCGCGATTGCCCGGTTCAGCGTATGCAGGGGCGATGGAGCAATGCGTTCGAGGATCGAATAGAGCTCGGCGATCTCCTGCCATCGGGTCTGCTCGAAGGACGGCGCAAAGCAATGCTCGGCAGCGATGCCTGCTTCAGCATGGAAGCGCGAGAACAGCTCGCCGCTGGCCGCTCGCGCCAACCACTCCGCCCCTAGGCCGATGCGATCACGGTCCCAAAGCGATCGGTCTTGCTCTTCTAAGAGCAGGAGCCCGCCGTCGCCATCGCTGCGCGCCGCCAACCGGGCAGCGTGCAGGTGCATCAGCGCCAACAAGGCGAAGGTCTCGGGCACCTCGCCCACGGAGTGCTGCGCAAGCAACGTGGCCAATCGGATGGCCTCGTCGCAAAGCTCACGCCGTATCGCAAGCTCCGCGTGGGCTGACAGGTAGCCTTCGTTGAAAAGCAGGTAGAGCACTTCGTGCACGCTTGGCAGGCGCGAGCGGAGTGCCTGAAGCGGCGGCGTTTCCATCGTGGGTGACGCTTCGCGCAATCGGTCTCGCGCGCGGCCCAGCCGTTTGTGCACATTGGCTTCGCTGGTGAAGAGCCGCAGCGCGATCTCGGCAGTGCTGAAGCCACACAGCGTCTTTAGAGCCAGGACCAGCTGCGATTCCCGGGGGATCGCCTCGTCGCAGCAGATGAAGAGCATGCGCAGCAAGTCGTCCCGCAGTTCGTCGGGGAAGAACGAAGCGACCGGGGCATCGTCCTCCACTGCAAGATCCAGGGCCGCGTTCTCGAGAATGTGAAGGCGCCCGGCTTCTCGTCGTAGCTCTCCAATCAGTTGATTGCGCGCCACGTGGTAGAGCCAGGCACCCGGCTCGCTCGGCAGGCCGTGCGTCGTCCAAGTCGAGAGCGCTGTCATCAGCGCGGCCTGAACCGCGTCCTCCACGAGCTCGAGATGACGCACACCGACGCGGCGCGCGAGCACGGTCACCAGGCGAGCGTATTCGCGCCGAAAGAAGTGCTCGACGAGAGCCGGCGCAGTCAGGACGTCGACAACTCCCGAAGCTCGATGCTCGAACCTGGGCTCACCAGCCCCGGACTCTGCCGCGCCACTTCGAGCGCCAACTCCAAGCTATCAGCAGCAATGATCATGAACCCACCGACGACTTCTTTCAGTTCGACGAAGGGACCGTCCGTGACACCCGCGGCGCTCAGAATTTTGCCGCCTGGCATCAGCTTCCCGCCCATATCCACGATATTGTCTTTGTATTTGTCCTTCCAAGCGTTGAAGGAGGCAAACATCTCCTGCATCTGGGCCGGTGAAGGTGGAGACGACGGCTCCCCAGTTCGGCGCGGGCTTCGTTGAATGCACATGTACTTCTTGGTTGGCATTTCGTTTCCTAGGGTTGAGGCCGGCCGCTGGTGCCAGCAGCATACGACGCGCGAACCGCTTGCGATTGGACACCCCTCACCGTCTTTCCCTCCTTTCCTGAAATCTCGCCGAATTTGGTCGATCCCGCCGCCAGCGCCCTCTTGTTCAATTGCGGTATGGAGCGAACGGGTAATTGTGCGAATTGACCCGCACTGGGTGAAAACACGCTACGCGCGCGGAGCACGTGCTCGAGCAGTTTGGTTGAGAGAGAGAGCTTTGCCGCAAAGGCTGATGTCCGTCCCTTGTTCATGCGCTGACGGAAGTCGCCACTTCACGCCAGGTGGCTTGTCGAGCAAAAACACTGATTGCGACTTGTCACCTTGCGGAACCTCCGCGAAGCTCGCGTGACTCAAATTCAAAGTATCAGGGAGCGAAGGCGCGATTGCGCTCTCGACTCAGGTGCTTCGTATCTCGGTGGGCGAAATACGGAGCGGGGAACGCCTCGTCAAGGGAAGGAACGGCTGTCATGTCGCTACACGAATCGCTACGTCGCATGAATGTGTTTGCCAAATTTCTGGGCTGCTTAGCGGGAACCGCTGGTCTCGGCGCGTGCGGAACCGACCGCGGTCCTGTCGATGACCAAAGCGTGTCTGACAGATACGGCCAGGAGCTTGAACGCGGACACGGACACGGCGGGAACGCGAGCGGCTCCCCCGGCATGGGAGGCAGCGGTCAAGCGTTCGACATGCGCGTGGTGACGCTCGGCCTGTTCGCGCCGTACGAGATCACCTGGGGACCCGACAATTGGCTTTGGCTGACGGAGCGGGTCGGCCGTCGCCTTTTGAGGATCAACCCGCAGACCGCAGCCCGAGCTCCGGTCATCACCATCGAGGACGCTTTTCAAACGGACGGCCAGGATGGAGTCATGGGCTTCGCGCTCCACCCGGAATTACTCCTGGGCAGCGGAAAGGACTACGTTTATGTCGCGTACACGTACGACGGCGATCCGGGCCCGGCACTCGACCGACGTGTGAAAGTACGCCGCTACACTTACAATCCCGCGTCAGGCAGCGCGGGCAACCCGGTCGATCTGATCACGGGCTTGCCCGGCAGCTTTCAACACAATTCGGGTCGAGTGGTGTTCGGTCCGGACTCCCACCTTTATTACACCATCGGAGATCAAGGGAACGACCAATTCGAGCGGAAGTGCCTCCCCATTCGGTCCCAAGAAATTCCAACGCAAGCCGAGATCGACGGCGGCGACTACGCGAAATACGACGGCAAAGTCCTGCGTCTGAACTTGGACGGCTCGATCCCCGACGACAACCCGGTGATCGATGGGACGCGCAGCCACATTTATTCCTATGGCCACAGAAACCCTCAGGGGCTCGTCTTCAGCGCGCAAGGCAAGCTCTACTCCGACGAGCACGGGCCAAAGAGTGACGACGAGCTGAACTGGGTCCGGCCTGGCAAGAACTACGGTTGGCCGAACGTCGCCGGATACCGGGACGGCCGCGCCTACGAATACGCCAATTGGTCGGCTTCCAGTCCAACTCCCTGCGAACAGCTAACCTGGAACGACTACGTTATCCCACCCTCCGTACCGACCCAGTCCGAGTTCGCGTTCCGTCACCGAGACTTCATTCCGCCACTGGCGACGTTCTTCACCGTCCAGGACGACTTCGAGTTCCAGGACCCGGCCTGCGGCGGCGTCGATCTCATGTGCTGGCCGACCATCGCTCCGTCATCGCTGGATTACTACCCCGCGACGGGAGCGATCCCACAGTTTCGCCATTCTTTGCTGATCACCAGCATGAAGTACGGCTCGGTCTTCCGGGCAAAGCTCAGCCAGGATGGCCGGACGGTGGTCGGTGCAAGCCCACAGTTCTTCGAAACCACGAACCGCTTCCGTGATCTGACGATCAGCGCCGACACGCGCAAGATCTACGTGATTACGGACAGTGACAACATCACCCGTACCCCCGAAGGCGGCGCCACCCCTGAACTCGAGCACCGCGGCGCGATCCTCGAGTTCACTTACCGAAACTGAGCGCGAGTTTCGAGACTGACACTTCGGCCGCGCGCGGGCGAGCCTCGCGCGGCCGTTCGGGACGCCCGCTCCTTCGTCGAAGGCAGGAGTCGCGAATTCGGCCCTCGTTTGGCTTGCATGAATTAACCCACATTGGGTGAAAACCCGCAACTTGCCCGGCACTCGCCGCAGAGCAGAAATAGGCAGACTCAGAGTGAGAAACTCGCACCAAGACCCGAAGAAAAGAGTTCTCGTCGTTTCCCCTGTGCAGTACGTTCCCGGCGCGGTGCACGAGCACAGCGAGTCTCTTTCTTTTTGCTTGGAGGACATCGAAACATGATGTCGAGAACACGTAACTTCGGAATGTTATCATCTCAGGTTGGTTCGCGGAGCGGGTTTCCGCGCACACTCACGCGTGGCGCGTTGTTGGGCCTGTCGCTGCTCGCGCTCGGCGCGTGCAGCGGGGCCGCCGACGAGCCGGGCACGGCGTCAGTCAGCGCGGCTGTCTCGGGGCCCGCCGCAATCGGCGAGGCGCTGTTCGAGACCGCGTTGCCCGGCACGAACGGGCGCTCGTGCGCGACCTGCCACGTCCGTGAGGACCACACGGGCCTCACGACCGCTCACGTGGCGGCGACGCTGGCCGCCAATCCGGCCGATCCGCTGTTCAATCGCCTCGACGCGGACGACCCCCTCGCCGCCGTGCCGACCTATGAGCACCTCAAGAAGGGCCTCGTGCGAGTGCGCATTACCCTCGCCGCGAACATGGACCTGATCGATGCCTTCGGCAACGTGACGACGCCACCGGACCGGACGATCGATGTCTGGCGCGCAGTGCCGACGATCGAGAACAGCGCGATCACGGCCCCCTACCAGTACGACGGGCGCAAGGGGACGCTGCAGCAGCAGGCCCAGGGCGCGGTCACCGCCCATAGCGAGGGCGGCACGGTGCCCGCCGCGGATCTAGATGCGATCGCCGCATTCCAGCTCGAGCAATTCTCCTCGAACCGCGCGAAGAAGGTGGCAAAGAAGCTCGCGCAGGGCGTGCCAGTCGACCAGATCCCGCGTCCCGAACTGCAGATGGACGAGCTCACCCCGGCGCAGCAACGCGGCCTCGCCATCTACAACCAGGCTTGCGAGGGCTGCCACGGCGGGGCGACCACCGGTCGGATCGTCGATCGCGCGATTCACGACTTCGCGATCCCCGAGCTCAAGCCGGACGGAAGCGGAAACGTGCTGTTCGACACCTCGGTGACGCCGCCCGTGCCGGTGCGTGCGAATCAGCCGAACAACGAGTTCCTGAACATTGGGATCGCGAACCTCTCCGCCTTCGGCCAGTTCGGGTTCCCGGGGCTCTTCAACGCCACCGTCCCGTTGCCGCAGTACCGCTACCGGTTCTATACGGACGCGACGCGCACGGTCGCGACCGCCGATCTGCCGCCCGTCCCGGTCTTCGATCCGGTCACGTTCCAGCCGATGCTGGACGAGAACGGCGCGCCGATCGTCGGACCGAACTTCTTGCCGCAATTCTTCTCGACCGACCCGGGGCGCTCCGCCATCACCGGTGACCCGCACGACTTCGAGGCGTTCGACGTGCCCGCACTGCGCGGCATCGCCAACACGGCGCCCTACTTCCACGACAACGCGTCCGAGACGCTCGAGGACGCGGTCGACATCTACAGCCGCTTCATCGTGCAGTTCTTCCCGATGCTGAACCTGCCGCTGGTCAACCCGCCCGAGCCGGGCAGCGCCTTCCCCGAGTCGTTCACGCCGGCGCAAAAAGCCGACCTGCTCGCGTTCCTGCAGATCCTCTGATCGGCTGAGCGCAGACGAGAGCGGAACGTCAGCCCCCGCGGCAGATCTCGGGATCCTCCGCGGGGGCGTTTGGTCTTTCGAGCAATGATCCAGCTGACTCAGCCGATCGCGGCCCGCACTCAGCAGGCCCGGTACAGCGCTTGCAGCGGACCGAGCAATGCCCGAAGTCCTAGGATGGTGTAGCTCGATCACGCTCCTTGCTACGATCGTCGCGCAAATCGCCCAGCAGTGGCGGAAAGGCTCGAGCAAGGGCGTCTCGCCGTGGCTGTTCACTGGCCAAACAGCTGC
>DATEPG010000435.1:0-18511 GCA_035273265.1 Polyangiaceae bacterium | reverse complement strand
CATTTTCTGGCTCTGATTTGATGGACGTCCTGCACAAGGTAGTGTCCGCCGCCGCCCCGCCGATCGAGCGCTTTGCGCCGCACGTTTCGCCGTTGGTTGGTGCCGTGCTGAACCGCGGCCTGGAGAAGGACCCCGCCGCGCGTTACCCGACGGTGCTCGACTTCGCCTCGGCCTTCTCGGCTGCCTGTGAGAACGCTCTGCCCATGCCGGCAGGGGAAGCGCTGGGTAGCGCGCGCACCGTGCCCGCCTCCGGCCCCACGAGTCCCGCCCCGCCCATGCAGCTCGCGCCGGCCGCAGTGTTCATCGCCGAGCGCCTACAGACGGGCGCGCAACGGCGCACGGCGAGCAGCCGCTTCGCCAACGCTTCCACCATGGCAGGCAGCGCCAATCTGCAGGACATCCCTGAGTCTCTCGAGCGTGCGCGCCAAGCGTTGGGCCTAGGCGATTTGAACTTGGCCGTGGCCTACGCAGAATCGGCGATCCGCCTGGCCGAAGGTTTCGACAGCAGCGAAGCCCGCTTCTTGGTGGACGCCGAGTCGATGCTCATCGATCACATCTTCGAGACACGCATTGGCTCTCTGCAGCAACGGCTGACCGTGGTCAGTGTGCCCTCGAACTTGAATTCGCGCGTCTCGCCCGAGCAAGCCTTCCTGCTCTCGCGCTTGGACGGCGGCGCCAGCGTCGAAGAAGTACTGGATCTCTCGCCGCTTTCGCGGCGCGATACGCTGCGCCAGCTGCTGTCGCTGATGCGCGATGGACTCATCGCGTTCGGCGAGGGCCGCACGAGCGACAAGCTCAAGCCCGAATAGGCGCCGAGCTCGCCTCGCGAGTAGGGGAGTCGAGTGCCGCGGGATTGCGCATGCTCGATCCCGCGAGAGTGAGCGCGTGCTCGTCAATTGCTGCAATACTCAGCGACGACCGAGACCAGGGTCTCGAATGCCATCGGCTTTTGCAGCACGCGCGTGGCACCCGCTGGAGCGCGAGACGATGCGGACGAATGCACGATCACCGGTACGCTCGCGAATTCGGGTCGTTCCCGCACCTTGTCGAAAAAATCCCAACCGTTCATCCCGGGCATCAACAGGTCCAGGAGGATGACGCACGGACGGCCGATGTCCTCGAGCTTGCGTAGAGCATCCGACCCCTCCGCCGCAGTGACTACGCGATAGCCATGCATCTGGAGCGCGTCACACATCAATTCTCGCAAATCTTCTTCGTCTTCCACGATCAGGACGGTGTGGTCGGGATTGGCGTTGGCGTTGGCGTTGGTCATCTTTCACCTGGCGGGTGAGTGGGAATTTTGAGTCGAAAGGTGGTTCCGCGCTCGGCGCTCGAGTCGACCTCGATGGAGCCATGGTGCCCGCGGACGATCTCCCAAGAAATGTATAGGCCAAGTCCCAAGCCGGCGGTCTTGGCAGTGCGACTCTCCCGCTCTCCGCGCCGGAACGGATCGAAAATCTTGTCTTGGATGTCGGCCGGGATCGGCTCGCCTTCGTTGTGGACGCTGACGTTTGCTAGCTCGTCCTCCAGCCCTGCGCGGACCACCACCGGTCGCGCTGGGTCGCCGTGTAAGATCGCATTGCCGATCAGATTCGAGAACACCTGCTCCAGGCGATCCGGATCGCCGACAATGGGCATGGACTGCGCCGTGAAGTCGAGCGAACGCTCTGGATGTGCCGTGCGAAGCTCTTCGACGATCTTGGTCAAGCTCTCCCGCAGGTCCATGGGCCGCAAAGTGACTTCCAGTCCGCCCGCGAGTCGACTGCGGGTGAGATCCAGGATTTGCTCGATCATCCGAGTCATGCGGCCCGAACTCGAGCGCATCCGGTCCAAAATGCGACTAGCCGCCGGATCGTTGCTCTGCTCACGCAAAATGCCGAGGCCCATATCGATCGAGGCCAGTGGGTTTCGCAGATCGTGGCCCAAGATGGCTAAAAAACGCTCCTGGAACTCCTGAATCCGAGCTTTTTCGGCTAGCGCGGCGCGCTGCTCCGCGAGCGCGCGGTTGACCGCCTCGGTTTCTCGGCGTTGTGTCAGATCTTGGGTGACCTTGGCGAACCCGAGCACCGTGTCGGTCGAGTCGCGCAAGGTCGTGATCGTGACCTTGGCCCAGAAACGAGAGCCGTCCTTACGAACGCGCCAGCCTTCCTCCTCGAAGCGCCCCTCCTGGCTTGCCAGCTCGAGTTCGAGTTCACACCTACGCTCGGGGTGTGACTCCGGGGGATAGAAAATCGAGAAGTGCTTGCCGATGATCTCTCCGCTCGAATAGCCCTTGATGCGCTGAGCCCCTGGGTTCCACGTGCTCACGTGGCCCGTCGGATCGAGGATGAAGATGGCATAGTCCTTCACACTCTCGACCAGGAGCCGAAATCGTCGCGTCTCCTCTTCGGCAGCGCGGCGTCGGGTGAGGTCTTGAGTGACTTTGGCGAACCCGATGAGCTGGCCCGCGGGATTCCTCAGCGCGGTGATGATGACATTGGCCCACAGCCTGGAGCCATCCTTACGAAGGCGCCAACCTTCTTCCTCGAAACGTCCCTCCTCTGCCGCGATCTCCAGCTCGACGCGACACTTTTCAGCGGGCGAAACCTCGGACGGATAGAAAATCGAGAAGTGCTTGCCGACGATCTCCGCCGCGCGATAGCCCTTGATGCGCTCAGCCCCGGCATTCCAAGTACTGACCCGGCCATCAGGATCCAGAATGAAGATCGCGTAGTCCTTGACGCTTTCGATCAGCAGCCGAAAGCGCTCAGCCGTTTCACTCTCAGCATGGCTCGGTACAGCCTGCTCCCCGTCGCCCTCAGCCATCCGCAATGAGCCTACTACGGCTGTCGCCCCCGGGCTCGATTGCCTGCACCGGGCACGCACCGCGGCAAAAAGTCTCAGAGTAGCGGAGCATGGCTGGCATATATGCTGCAAATCCCGGCGCGTGTCGACAGCACGGCCCAGCGGAGAGGCGTTTCCTCCCCGACGACGCTCGCAGTGGCTTCGTATTTTGTATGAAAATTCGCTGTCATTGGTGCTCGTTCTCTTGTTCGTTGCCAGCCTCGTTGCTCAGATCGCCGCTGGCCGCGCCACCTATAACGAGGAGCGCGCAGAGCAGGGCAAATCAGCCGTATCAGTGCCGGCCTATTTGGGGACTGGGCATTTCGTCGAAGCGTTGTTCGAGAACTGGGAGAGCGAGTTTTTGCAAATGGCAGCCTTCGTGCTGCTCTCGGTCAAGCTGCGACAAAAAGGCTCTGCCGAACCCAAGCCGATCGACGAACCGTTCGACTCCGACGAAGATCCGCGGCGGCACCGGGCGGATCCGAACGCGCCCTGGCCGGTGCGCCGGGGCGGTCTCGTTTTGATCCTCTACGAGCACTCGCTGTCGATCGCATTCGGTCTGTTGTTCGCCTTTTCTTTCGCGATGCATGCGCTTGGTGGCAGCTGGGCCGACAACGAGCAGCGCTTGGCGCAGGGCAAACCCGCGCGAAGCTTGCTCGAGTTCACGTCGTCGAGCGAGTTTTGGTTCCAATCGTTCCAGAACTGGCAGAGCGAATTCCTGGCGGTCATCTCGATCGTGGTGCTCACCATCTTCCTACGCGAACGCGGATCTCCCCAATCGAAGCCGGTCGCCGAGCGTCATGCGACGACCGGGGACTGAGCGCAAATTCCCCGGGCAACGGGACACTTCGCCGCAGTCCCCACAATCAGTCACGCCACAGCCTGCGCGCCTCGCCCCGCTCGCTCGCCGATTCGGGACTTCGATGAGCGGCACCGACATTGCTAGCCTGACCCTGATGCTCGGCAATGCCTCCTCGTTGCTGTGTGGCGCCGTGCTCTTGCTCGGCCTGTCTTGCTCCTCGATGCTCGAGTCGACCACGCCAGTCGAACCGCTGCCGCAAACGAATGCGAATTCGGCGCATCAGTCTAGCTCCACCGCTCAGGTGAACCTGCAGCACCTCTTGCCAGGAACAGGCGAGCTGCGTCAGCTGGAGGTGCCCGGCTTCGACTCCGCGGTCTTGTTCGTCCCCGCGGGGAGCGAAACGCGACCGCTGATCGTCGGAGCGCACGGCGCAGGTGGCACACCGGAATGGGAATGCGAGTATTGGCGGCGGCTCACGAACGACCGCGTATTCGTGCTCAGCTTGCGCGGCACGCCGGTCGGCAGCTACCCTGGCTATTTCTACCGCGATCATCGAGCGCTCGAAAAAGAGCTGATCGCAGCGGAACGGGCTGCCCGCGCTGCCGAGCCACGCATCTTGCAAGGCGCGGGGCTATACGTCGGCTTCTCGCAAGGCGCGAGCATGGGCAGCGCGATGATCGGCGCTCATGGCGAAGCATTCCCCTACTTGGTACTGGTCGAAGGATTCGAGCTGTGGAACGTGGCTCGCGCGCGTGCCTTCGCGCAGAACGGCGGAAAACGCATCCTGATTGCCTGCGGCTCGAAGGAATGCGCGAAGGTCGGTGAGGCGTCCGTGCGATGGCTCACGAAAGCCAACGTGGAGGCCCGTCTCGAATACGCGCCCGGTGAAGGGCACACCCCGATGGGCGGGGTACTCAGCCGCATCCACGCTTCGCTGCCTTGGCTGCTTTCGGACGCTCCTACCTGGGCATTGACCAGCGGCGAATGAGCGCAGCGGAGTAGCCACCCCGATCAGACAGGTCTTGCCGCGCTGCGGGTCGCGCTCGCCGCCTCGTCGACCGCATCCAGGATCTTCCGCGCGCGATCCAGGAACACCTCGCCTGCCGGCAGGAGTTCCATCCCGCGCGCCGTGCGAGTGAACAGCGTCGCTCCGAGTTCGTCTTCGAGGCTGCGGATGTGGCGGCTGATCGGCGGTTGCGCGATGCGCAGGCGGCGCGCAGCGCGGCCCACGTTCTTCTCTTCGGCCACCGCCACGAAGTAGCGAATCTGCGACAAGCTCACGGGCTAAAGAGTGGCGGAGAGAGCGCGCGCTGGCAAGCGCGAGATCGAAACGGTATTGGCCACGGGCAGCGCACACCTCTAGCAACAGGACGTGAACATCGAAATCAACGACGAACCGAGCATTGCACGGCTCCGGCTCGCCGGACGCGCCGCCTCTGGTACTCTGTCTCTAATTGGGCAACGGCTTCAGGCCGGCGTCAACACCGCTCAAATCGATCGCTGGGTGCGCGAAGACACGAAACGTCGCGGCGGCAAACCGAGTCAGCTTGGGTACCAGGGATTTCCCGCGGCCGTGTGTACCAGCAAAAACGACGTCGTATGTCACGGCATTCCGAGCCCGCACACGCGCCTCGACGACGGCGACATCGTCAACGTCGACATTACGACCGAGCTCGATGGTTTCCACGGTGACACGTCAGCTACGTTCTTGATCGGTCGGGTAACGCCTGAGGCGCGGCATGTCGTCGATGTCGCACGTCGCTGCCGAGACGCCGGGATAGCGACCATTCGCGATGGGCTGCGCCTCGGCGACCTCGGGGCCGTGATTGAGGAGCTCGCCCGGCGCGAGGGCTGCAGCGTGGTGGCTGAATTTGGAGGCCACGGGATCGGCCGGCAGATGCACATGGACCCACACGTGCCGCATACCGGCCGCGCGGGGACCGGCCTGCGACTCAAAGCCGGAATGGCGCTCACGGTCGAGCCGATGATCAACCTCGGCTCTCCGGAGATCCGGATCCTCGACGACGGCTGGACGGTAGTCACCTCCGACGGCCAATGGTCGGCGCAGTTCGAGCACACCGTGCTCGTGACCAAGAACGGCCACGAGATACTGACACTGCCGAGTAATTGAATGCTGGGCGCTCGAGCAGAGCGCAGACACTACCGTGGAAGGGTCACGGTAAACGTCGTACCCTCAGTCGCGGATGAACGCACGCTGGCCTGTCCGCCGTGCGATTTCGCGATCTGATCGACGATGAACAAGCCCAGGCCGATGCTGCGCTGAACGTTGGACGTGTTGGCGCCGCGAGACATCGGTTCGAACAAGCTGGCTTGGCTGTCCTCGGGGATTGGCTCGCCCCCGTTGTGAACCGAAACGGAAATCGCTGCTTCGGTGATCGAAGTGGTCACCAAGACCGGGCTGTCTGGTGCTCCGTAGGCCATGGCGTTGGACACGAGATTGCCCAGTAACTGCGCCAAACGATTAGGATCCGCCGAACAGGACCCGCTTCCGAGCCGTGCGTGCTCGATCACCCGCTGCGGGTAAATCACGGCAAGGTCGTCGATCGTCTCGGCGATCAAGCCGTGCAGATCCAAAATGGGTTCGACGGTGACGGCAAGGCCGGCGCCCAACCGGGCTTGGGCAAAGTCCAGCAAATCGGCGATCAGCCGACTGGCGCGGTCGACCGAGCGGCTCATGCGCGCCGTGATGTTCTGTTGCTGCACTGAAAGTGGCCCGGTTTCGAGCAAACTCACGCCCATGCGAATGGCGGAGAGCGGGTTCCTGAGGTCGTGGCTGACGATGCCGATCATTTGTTCTGCGAGTAGCGCGCGGTCTTTGGCTTGCGCCTGAAGCCTCGTGGATTCCGCAACCGAGGCCTGCACGCGAGCGCGCGAGTTGATCAGCTCGCGCTCGTATTTATCGCGATCTCGAGCGATGAAGGCCGCGAGATGATGGGTGGCCACGCCTTGCTGTTCGTGGCGAATGGCGTTCAACACCACCGGGATCGTGCTGCCGTCACCCCGGATTAGCTCGAGCTTAACCTCGGAAAGTGAGCCTTGCATCTGAAGCAAAGGTGCCCAATGCGTCTGATGGAAGATGCGACCACCCATGGTCAGCAGGTCTTGAAATCGGACGCGGCCGACGAGCGCGTCACAGTCCCGCCCCACCCAATTGCAAAACGTGCCATTGACCCACAGAAACGTGCCGTCTGCCGCCGTGTGCATCAAGCCACAGGGAGCTTGATCGAGCGCCGCGAGGGGCTCAGCGGGCGGCGCCCGGTAGCTCAATGGTCAAAACCCTCCCTCAGCCAGAAATGCGTCGATCGCAGCGGCGACTGGACCAGGCGAACTGAGGTGTGGGCAATGTCCCACGTTCGCAATGATCTGGAGGGTGCTGCGGGGAATTTGCCGGTGCATGTATTCGCCCACCGAGCAGGGAGCAATCAGGTCGTCATTGCATTGAATGATCAAAGTCTTGGTTTGGAGCCGCGGAAGCTCCGCACGAACGTCTGAAAGGAACGTGACGCGCGCAAACTGTTTTGCGATCTCCGGATCCGTGCGGCAGAAGCTGTTGGTCAATTCCTGGCCGAGCTCCGGCTGTTCGGGCGCTCCCATGATTGCGGGCGCCATATTGCTGGCCCAGCCCAGGTAGTTCCCCTCGAGCGTTTCGAGTAGCGAGTCGATATCTTTGCGTGTGAACCCGCCGACGTACTGGCCGTCGTTGATGTAGCAGGGAGACGGGCCGACCATGATTTGGCCTGCAAACTTGGAGGGTGCTTTCACGTCTGCCAAGAGGCCCATCATTGCGCTCACGGAGTGCCCCACGAAAAATACCGGACCGAGTCCGAACTCTTCGACGAGCTCGAGCACGTCGTCCGCGTAGCCTTGCAACGTGTCGTACTTGACCCGATCGTAGGCGCTGAGATCGGAGCCGCCACCGCCAACGTGGTCGAAGAGCACCACGCGGTAGCGCTCCGCGTAGCTCGGGGCCAGCAGCCGCCACATGGTTTGATCACAGCCGAAGCCATGCGCGAAAATGATCGTTACCGGTCCACTACCCAGCACGCGTACGTTGTTTCGTTGCTGGAGCACCATCGCGCGCACCCTAACCGCAACGGTTTGCTGCTTCGAGGCAAATTTACTGCAAAAACGCCACAAACCGAGGGATGCTCGCCTTGACGACACCCGGCGCTGCACTAATAGAGGCTCACTTTACGTTTTTGTTCTCAGGAGTCGTTCTGAACGTTCCAGAATCCAGTCGGCCCGCAACTCAGGTTGCAGTGGCCGGGCTTGGCGGCAATTCCGAGCGCTTGCTGACTTGGCCGTTCGTGCTCGTGCTGTGCGTGCAGTTCTGCTTCGGGCTGTCCTATTCGACGTTTTTCCTGCTGCCCAAGTTTCTTGCGCGACAATTCCACGCCAACGCGGACGCAATCGGCGCAGTCGCGGCCACGGCGCTCCTGGCCAGCGTGCTGGCCTCGCCCTGGACCGGTGCCTGGCTGGATCGCGGATCGCGCCGCCCGTTCATCGGCTACGGCGCGTTGGTCAATGGCCTGAGCGGTTGCGGATTCGCGCTCATCCACTCGATTTCGTGGCCCATTTTTGCGCTGCGCGTGGTGCACGGCGTATCCTACGCTTTCAACGGCGTCGTCACGCTCGCTGCCGATCTCGCGCCGCCGAAAAAACTGGGTCAGGCCATCGGGCTGTGCGGAGCGGCTAGCATCGTCTCGAACGCGGTAGCGCCTGCGATTACCGAGCCGCTTGCGGACAATCATGGCTGGGGGTTGGTGTTCCTCTTGGCGGGCGGCGCGGCGCTGGTCACGGCTTTGCTGTCGCTGGTGATCCGCGAACCCAAGCAGGCAACGCCGCTCGTTTCGGAAGCAGAGCTCGTGGCCGCGCCCAGCGCCTTCGCCCTGATGCGCGAACCGCAGCGCATGGGCGCGTTCGTGTGCAGCGCGGCAAACGGCGCTGCGTTCGGTGCGATGTTCACCTTCACTCAGCCTTTTGCGCTGTCGCTGGGTGCGACCAAAGTCAGAGCCTTCTTTCTCGGCTACACGTTGGTCGCGCTCTCGGTGCGCTTGCTACTCGGCGGGGTTGCGGACGCTTGGGGGCGTCGGCGTGCGGCCCTTACCGCGCTGATTCTGTACGGCTTCGTCGCGTCATTGACCAGCCTGCTGCGGCCGGACCTGCTGTTCGCCGCGGGTGCTGGTTTGGGGCTGGCGCACGGCCTGCTTTACCCTTCGATCAACGCCTTGGCCGCGGAGGGCGTGCCGCGCGCGCGGCGCGGTGCGGTCATGAGCTACTTCTTCGGCTGTTTTGGCGCAGGGTCGGCGGTTTGGGTGCTGGGCTTGGGCGTGGTCGCCAAATCCCATGGCTACCCGGTGGTGTTCCTGGCCACGGGCGTGCTGGTCTGGTCCGCGATTGCGTTTTTGCCGAAGAAGACCCTAGGGCTATCCCCGTGACACTCCAGCGGCGCCTCCTGCTCACGGTCTTCACGACCAGCTTTTCTGGCACGCTGCTGCAACGCGGGGCATACTTTTACACGCACCAGGTGCTCGGCTTTTCGCAGGCGCAAAACCTGTGGCTCGCGCTGCTGATCGGGCTGACCTATGTCGGTGGTGCCTCGGCGAGCCACCCGTTCAGCGCCCGCCTCGGTGAACGTCGCACGCTGGTCGGCGTGCTGCTCGCTCTAGTCGGTGTGCATCTGCTGATCGCCTCTGTCCCTTCAGCTCCGCTGCTGGTCGTCGCGTTGGCCTCGATTGGCTTTCTACAGGGGGCGATGTGGCCCATCTTCGAAAGCTACATGAGCGCGGGTGAGACTCCGCGCAGCTTGGGTCGCATCCTCAGTCGCTACAACATGACGTGGGCGCTCTCGGTCCCGCTCTCGTTGGGGCTCGCCGGTTGGATCATCGCCTCCGGCGCGCCGCGTCTGCTGTTCCTGGCTGCGGCAGCCCTATTTGGCTTGGTCGCGCTGTCATGCCGGGCCTTTCCGCGCACTCCAGTGCACCTCGAAGCCGACCACATCGAGCGCCCCAACGCCGCGCTCCTGCACAGTTACCGCCCACTGCTGACCGCGTCGCGTTTAGCCATGCTGCTCAGCTACGCGTTGATGTACGTGCTCGCGCCGCTGATGCCGGAAATCATGAAGGGTGTCGGCTTGGATACCGCCAGCGCAGCGCGCGCAGCCAGCGTGCTCGATGTCGCACGTCTCGCCTGCTTCATCGCACTATTTGCATTCAGCGGCTGGCACAGCCGCAGGCTGCCGATCTTCGTCGCGATTGCCGCTCTGCCCGTTGGCTTTTCGCTCGTCCTGCTCGGCCCGAGCCTGGCCTCGGTGATCGTCGGTGAAGTGCTGTTCGGCGCCGCCGCTGGACTCCTTTACACGGCCGCTTTGTACTACGCCCAGGTCGTCCAGAACGCCTCCGTCGACGCGGGTGGGGCACACGAGGCCCTGATCGGTCTCGGCTATGCACTCGGCCCTGGCGCAGGCCTGATCGGCACTGCGCTGGCACAGGGCGCGGGGCCCGGCAGCGCTGGCTACATGCAGGGCATGTCGATCGCGACCTTGCCCCTGGTAGCGGTTTTCTCGTGCGCCGCCCTCTGGCAGCTCGTCCGCGGCGTGCGCCCAGCGACGAACGGTTGATTGTGGCGCGGAGCCGCTACCGAAGGTGGCTCTTCAGAAGCGACCCGATAGCGTCAGCTCTGAACCGCTGGCCCCCAGCTGCAGGCGATCCCTGCGGGCAGCTTTCGTTGACGGGGTCTCGCTGCTGGAACTGGAGCTCGTCAGCGCGAAATAAACGGTGGCCACCGCGCCCACGATCGACGCACCGACGAAGACGTCAGTCAGCGTCGCGCTGGTTTTCAGCGAGCTTCGTGCGTCGCTGATTGCCGCCGGGTCGGTTGGGTATTGATTGAAAGCGTCGTCGAGCTTTTGATTGCGATTGCTGGTGATGACGCCGAAGGTCACCGCGCCGCCCGCGAACAACCCGGTGGCCACCGCACTCACCCAGAAGGGCGCAGAAAGCCCGCGCGAGGACTCGGAGCTCGCGGGCGCAGCAGGGGTCGTCGCAGCCGCGGCCGCCGCTGGGGCATTGTCAGGGCGACCATCCAAGGGCTGCAAGGTCAGAGCGAGCCGGATCGGCTGTGCTCCGGCGATGGTCAGAGTGCGTGAAACGCTCTGATAGCCCGGCTTGACGAGCGTGACCTGGCGCACTCCCGAGTTGACCTGCACTGGACCGGCGAGCGGGAGGGTTCCCGACTCGATGCCATCGATCGAGAGCTGTGCGCCGACCACGTTGCTCTCCACCGTTAGGTCCGCTACTCGCCCGCGCAAGGCCTGCATGTCGCGCTCTACTTGGGCCCGACGCTCTGCATCCAGTTCGTTGCCGCCCTGTTGCAGGTATTGCCCGAACAGATTGAGAGCAGCGACCGAATCGTGCCGCTCGACCTGGACTTGGGCCAGGTTGTACAAGATGCGGTAGTTCGGGGCGAGCTCATAGGCGCGCCGAAATTCCGCAAGCGCAGCGTCGAAACTGCCCTCGCGGTAGAGGGCGACGCCTCGTTGAAAGCGCTCGCGAGCCTCCGTCGTCGAGCTGGCGCTAGCAGCTGGTGCAGCGGGTTCGGCCGCGGCTAAGGCGCTATTGCTGGTGATCGCGAGCAGGAGGAGTAGACCAAATCGGGGGCTCATGGTGCGTACGGATCTCTTTCGTCGAGCGAGCGAACTTTGGAGTTTGGCGGAACTTGTCGAAGATCGAAGCCCGGTTCCGCGGCAGCGGAGGCTTTGTTGGGCAGCGGTGCGCTAACGACGGCGGCAGCCTTCGGCGGAGCGATGACGGGCAGGGAAGGAGGCGTGTTTCGGGCCTTGAGCGCCGCAGCGAACGCCTCGCTGCGATCGATGCGAGGCGCCGTCGGTCGACGCTTCGGGAGAGCCCCCGAGGTTTCAGGCGGAGACGGCTGCTCGCGCGCGCCGTCCGGTTGCGAGCCCTGATCGGAATTGGCAGAGAGCGGCTGGGCTCGGACTTGTTGAGTCGATATGGGTTCCGCCGATTGCGCGGACCCCGAGGCCGTCTTGGCTTCGAGCCCGGTTTGCGTCGGTGCTGAGGTCCGCGTGAACCAGAGCAGGGCGCCCAAGAGCCCGGCCACTCCGAACGCAGCTGCGGTCAACAGCTGGCGCAGCCGAGTCGACTGCGTGCGCGGTGGCGCGGTGAACCCGATGTTGTGTGGCGCTTCGCTGCCGAGGCTGGGCGGGATGTGTCCCGTCAAAGTGGAGCGTGATTCCGGGGCGATGCTGTGACGCACGGAACCGACCTGATCGTCGATCGCACGGCGAATCGCCGCCAGCTCGCCGCCGAAATGCCCAGTAACGAGCGCTTGCAGCGCCGCGCCGCCATTCGAGCAAGAGTGGTCGACTAGGTACTGCCGCAGCTCGAGCTCGAAAGCTTGCGCGGTCTGAAATCGCTCGCCAGGGTCGCGCGCCAATGCGCGCCGGACGATGCGCGCCAGTTCTAGCGGTACCCCTGGCAACGTTTCGGCAATGTCCGTCTCGATACCGAGCAGGCCAGCGCGGGTGGTCGCGAGCGCGGTCTCGTTGAGTGGCCGCCGCTTACCGGCCAGAGCCTCCCAGAGCATTACCCCAACTGAGTAGATGTCCGCTCGTCCGTCGGCCTTGGTGCCCAAGCACTGCTCTGGAGAAGCGTAGCCGAGCTTGCCCTTGATGATGCCGTGTTGAGTCTCGACGATGGAGCCTTGGACTTTCGCGATCCCGAAGTCCAGGAGCTTGACGTCCCCGCGCACCGTAATCAAAATGTTCGACGGGCTCACGTCTCGGTGCACGATGTTCAGCGGCGCTCCGCCGAAATCGCCCAACTGATGAGCGTAGTTGAGGCCGGCCAGAATTTCGCACAAGACCCACAAATGGGTTTCGAGCGGGAAGTTTTCGCGACCCACACGTCGGAGCAGCTGCGCGAGCGTCTTTCCTTCTAGAAACTCCATCACGATGTAATGATGCGAGTCAGTCGAAGACGACTCGTAAGTATGGATTACATTCGGGTGATTCAGCAGTACGGCAATCCTGGACTCATCGGCAAACATCGCCACGAAATGTGGGTCACCGGTAAATTGCTCGCGGAGCAGCTTCACCACCACCAGCTTGTTGGCGACAGGACCCCGCTGGACCGCGACGTAGACGCGAGCCATTCCGCCCTCGCCCAGCGGTGCGATCAATTCATAGCGACCCAGTTGCTGCGTGGGAGCGTATGTATCGAGGTTGTTTGCGAGCATTTTCATCTACCTGGGTCGGGTGGCGGACAACCGCCGAGCGTCGAACGGTTACTGGGAATTCGGCGTGACGCTGCTGTAGCTGACGTATCCCGCGCGTATCAACAGACTGGTGTTGCTCACCTTGCGCCCACCGGGCCCGAGCGTCCCTGCGATCGTGGCGACGCCTACGGGCACATTGACGAGCCCGCCGTAGCCCGTGGCGTCCGTGGCCGTACCGGTCGTAGTCGGGAAATTGTCCACGAGGTAGAAGATGACGGTGGATGGGTCAGGGGCGCCCCCGAGGGAAAAAGTAATGCCGCCTGCGGTCTGGCCCAGGCAATCGAAAGCATTGAGCAGCACGATCCCGCGGTCCGGGAGCCAGCTCTTGGCACCAGCGGTCACTACGATACCCCTGGCCGCCAGTGGGCTCGCGAGCGGCACCATCGGCAGATCCAAATCTCCACTCTTGGGCGGGGTCAAGAAATAGAGCGAGGGCGCGATCTTCGAATCCGTCAATTGAACGTAGCCGTCGAAGCCTGGTTCAATCTGCATGGTGATCCCGCCGCCAGCGTCGGAGACGACCGTCGCGCCGACGGGGGTCTCGCAAGCCACGTCGAGCTGGCGGCACAGCTGGGCGACGACACCCGGCAGCACCTTCTTGGAATCGACCGCGTCTTGCAGATGCATGGTGAGCGTATAGCCGGTACTCGTAGGTGCTGCGTCGCAGCTCCATTTCGGGTCTTCGCCGCAAAGCCCTGCTGCTGAACAGACCGAGCCAGCGAACTCGGGGCCGCGGTTCGTGCAGTCAGAGTCCTGCGAACATTGCGGGCGGTTGGCGTCGACCATGACGCTGCAGCTTGCAAGCGAGCCAAGCAGCCCGAAAGCGGCCAATAGCCTGACTGGCAGCAACCGCCGCAGCCGTGGAGCCGGATCCATCTCGCGAGTCGTCATTTTCGTATCCAATTCAATACCCTTCACGCCCACCGCAGCCGGTTTTTACTCGAAGCACCGCTCACCGTCCCAGCGGACAGCGTCGCACTGGATGGCGCGACGCGCAGAGTGGGACCCGACGATGATGCAGGCAGAGCTTGGTTCCTGCGCCCTCGAGTGAACACCGCGCGATGCTAACACCATCCGTGAGGGTCGTTGTCACGCAATTGGTTTCCATACATTTCCCACACCTGGACGGGGCCACTGCGCTGAGCGCGTTTGCCCGCGAAACTTTTGAAAAATCGCACGCTGGGCGGCGCTTTTCGCTCGTCGACACACTTCGCTAAGTCGCCTGTGCGCCGGTGCCTCGAGGAATGGCGACTGTCTGACTCCAAGTCAAACGTCCCCCAGCATCCGGGCTTCGGTTCAGCCAGCGCTCCCGGGCGAGTAGGACGCTGCCGGCGCGGCTCTCCGCGCGCCGATCCCTCGAAAACGCTCAGCAAATCGCGACAAAGCTTGAGCATCCCTCAGCGGCGTGGCAGCCTCCGCCGCCCGCCCCCGTAGCTCAGTTGGATAGAGCAGGGCTTTCCTAAAGCCAAGGTCGCAAGTTCGATCCTTGCTGGGGGCGCCATCGCCAAGACCGCGAAGAACAACGAAAACACCGGCCGTTTCCGTCGCTTGGGTTGGTGCGGTACGGCGATGGGCGCGCTCGGTATGCGACGGACCGAGACGCTAGGAGACGGTCAGAGACGCGGGGCGTGGCAATGGCGTGGAAACGGGTGGCAGTCGCCGCAGTTGCCGCGCGACTCCCGTATCGAGCGGCCGGGACACTGACCTTTCTGCGTAGGACTAATTTCTTGCCTCCGACCCCTTCGGTGCGCGGGCTCGGGGTCTCATCGCGCTCCGGGAGCTACGAGTTCGCGATGGTTGAACACGTCGAAGGACTCCCTTAGCGTGACCGTCGTGAGCGGTCTAAGTCGTGCGATAGCGCAGGAAGATGCGGTACTCTTCATCGGATCCGGGATTTCTTGTTGGTCCGGTCTCCCAACGTGGACGGGCCTAATCAAGGAACTCGCTGACTTCCTCGAAGCGGAGGGGATATCGCCAGGCTTGGTACGCGCTGAACTGGCGCGCGGAGACCTTCTGCAGGCGGCGAGCTACGGCTTTGATAAACTTACGCAGTCTCAGGCGTCAGACTTCGTGCGTAAAGCGAGTCGCCAGGGGCGTGCTCAGCCGCACGACATTCACCGCTTGATTGTGACGTTGGGGCCACGCTGCTTCATTACGACGAACTACGACAATCTGATCGAGGAGAGCCTCCGCCAGTGGGTCCCAGACCGCTTCTTCCCCCCGCCTATCACAAATTTGCAGCTGACTGAGATGGCGGGTCTCGTGCAAGCAAGAGCTGTGGATTTTGTCTTCAAACCGCACGGGGACATTTTCCAAGCACAAAGCATTGTGCTTACGCGTGAGCACTACCGGTCGCTACTTCCGTCGGGGGAACGAAGAGCCACCCTCGATTCACTGAAGACGCTGCTCGCAACGCGACCGGTCATCTACCTTGGCTTCGGTCTGCGCGATCCAGATTTCTTGTTATTGCGAGATACTCTTGCAAATACGTTCAATGGAGGCATCAGAGACCACTATGCGGTCATGGCGGATGTCCACGAGCAGGAGGTTGATTACTGGCGTCGCAACTATGGGATACACCTGATTGGATACGCGACCAGGACTCTTGCCTCGGGTGCGCAAGATCATTCTGAGCTACTTCAGTTGCTGCAGGGTCTTCATTCAAAACCTGTCGCTGATGCCGCCGAGTCTAAGGAGTCGTCGCCGCGCGAACCAACCGCGGAATTTCTTCTGTCAGTTGCACGGCATGCTGCGCGACTGTCGAGGGTAAACCGCGTTGACAACGAACTTCCGCTGCGAGTGGCGCGGACGGTGGGCGATCGACGGAGAGAGCACGATCTATTCGCGCGCTATTCAGTAGAAGAGTTCCTCGACGCTGGCGCACGTCGCGCGGTCCTCATCGGGCTGCCCGGGGCTGGCAAGAGTTATGCGCTGCGACGGTCTGCGGCGCGGCTAAGCCAAACGCTCCACGAGTTCTGCATGGGAGAACGGGATCTTGTGGAGCCGACAGTGCCGGTCGTGATCGACCTACGGCTCTACCAAGGCGATCTCTGGTCCCTCGTCGAAAGCGTTCTACCGACTTCAATACAGTTGAGCACGTTGCCCGGGCGATTTCGCCTCAGGCTCTACTTGGATTCATTCAATGAAATGCCCAAGGAATACAGAGAGAACAATCACTACGAATCGGATTTCTCAGAGTTCGTCAAACGAATGCCCACTGCGGACATCGTCATCGGGTCGCGCGATGATGACGGTCTCAAGAGACTGGAATTCCCTACCTTTCGATTGGAGGAAGTTGAACGCTCGTTTGTCGAGAGCGAACTCAAACGTCTAGACCTGTCGCCAACAGGCATGTTCGAGCGTGAGTTGGTACACCTTTTACAGAAGCCGTTCTTTTTTCAGCTCGTCTCTAGCGGCAGGATCACTATTCCCGCCAATGCTCAGCCAAAGGATCTCTACGAATCGTATTTTGGGTCGTTAGCGAGAGATTTTGAGGCACGCTTTAATGCGCCGGCGTCCCCGCTTCGGTGTCTTGATCTGGCTGCGTTTGAGAGCATGGATAACGGTGCAGAAGCGCAGCCTTCGTCGCTCATTATGGGGCTATTGGACGAGCATCTTTCCGGGTTGGGAATTGAAGGCGTGAGCAGCGTTGACGTGGTCAATTGGCTCATCTCCAGGTCTGTTCTTGTGCCTCTTACAAGCACGCGACTAGCCCTCTTTCACCAGTCGGTTACCGAATTCCTGGCTGCTCGGGAATTGTCAGTGCGCTATTCGGAGGACCCGAGCATATTGGCGCGCAAGCTGAAGCTGACCCGCTGGGATCAATCGCTTTTCTTGACACTCAGCCTTTTGCCGGCTGCGCGCGCGACGTCGTTTCTCAATTCGGTGGCCAAGGCCGACGTCCAACTAGCGTTTCGCGCCGTAAAGTATGCGGAGGTGGATCGGGAGGGGATCATTTCGCGCCTACTTACGTTCGTGTGCAAAGCCGAGGTGGAAGCGTCCGGTGTAGCGCATTTTTTCCTCCCGTCGGACCTGCCCGTGGCACTCGCTCACGAGCCGCTGCTTCGCGAGCTCATGGCCCGCCGGGGATCCATTGGAGGCGAGGCTGCGGTGCTTCTAGTCGGCCTTCGAGGGGCGGCTGTGAAGAGCGAATTCTTAAATCTGCTCGTGGAGGCGCGTGATGACTACAATTTTTGCTGCAATGGCGTGGGGCCATCGCTGATGGATCTCGTCGAAGGTGAGGACCTTCAATCGCTTGCAGAGGCTGCGGCGAAGCTCGAGGCTGACGGCCATGTCGATCCCGAGGAAGTTCGGGGATTTGTTGGTGGCGCCGCAGCGGCGCTGGGCAACATCGACATCGAGAAAGTCATCGATGCGTTCTTGCCGTCTTGGGAGCTGCCACTACCACCACTCCGGACCGAGATCGTTCTGGATCTCTTACGCGACCATAAGTCGCCTCGTGCGTTTAAAGTTGCTGCTCAACTGCTTGAACTCGGCGTAGCTGGAGCAGCCTTTACCGTCTTCTTGATCGGTAGGTACTCGGATGCCGAAGTTCAATGGGCCTGCCTCGGGCCAACTCACGTGGAGCGGCTGCTCTCGCTCATTGAGTCTGACAAGGAGGCAGGTGGATGGGCGTTGGAGCTCCTATTGCTGGTTGGCGCGAAGCGGCCTGAGCTTCTTGAAGGGTCAGCAAAAGGCCAGCGCCCCTCGTCTACCGCGAGTTGCACTGTTGACGGCCTGGTCAAGTACGCGCGATCCAGCAACGTGGACTTTGTCTTTGAGGCACTTAGGTCGCTCGGTTCGATGGCCAAAGAGCAAAGGGCCAAGGAGCCCGTTCAGCTGATTCAGCACGTTTCGCTCGATTGGGAAGGGCGGGAAAGGCTGTTGGTGGAACTCTTGCATCTACGCGAGGTGGACATCGCGCTGGCGCTCCTCGAAAAGCTTACGATGTCGGTTAATAAGGACGAGCAAAGAAAAGGCAAGGTCGTTGAGGTGGGCCCCATCCAGTGGTGGCTCGATTGGTTGGGCGACGATAGCCCCGCCGCCGGCGAACGGCACTTTTGGCTTTGCGAGCGTCTGCCGCGCTTTCTGGCGATGTACACCACAAAAGACGCTGTCGTGGATGAGTTCAACAAGGACGGTTCAAGGCATCGACAGGTTTTGAGTTCCATGGTGCTCGTTGCAAGGAGCGACGTCACAACGGATGATCTGTCGGAGGAGGCGATATCTTACCTCCTCGCAGGCTTGAACAAGCCGATTGCAAACGACTTCAGTTGGCGTGGCCATCTACTAGGCCAGGCTGCGACGGAGAAATTTGTGGCGGACCGGTTGCTGCCGCTCTGGGAGAGGGCTCGCGGAAAATTCAAACGGCGGTTGACGGGGATCCTGCGAGCCGCGGGATCGCGACACGGTCGCCGGTATGTTGGGGCCTACACCGGAGATCACTTGAAGTGATAGCCGCAATGGACGAACCACGAGGTTAGATGCCGCGAGGTAACTCTGCGAAGTCCCCGCACAATGGCGGCCTTGAGACGAGCTGGAACGCGCTCTTTGAGAGTTCGAAGCCAGTTC
>DATEPG010000434.1:0-23123 GCA_035273265.1 Polyangiaceae bacterium | reverse complement strand
GGTTCGGTGTGCTTGGATCGATGCCTCTGGCTAGCGTCACCTGCACACCAGCGCTGTCGTCGTCTTGGTTGGTGACCGCGACGTCTGGGGGATCGAGCACGTAGGCCTGGTCATCACTCTCGGCGATGGCCGTGCGTACGTAAAATAGCGGGCTGCCATCCTGGATGTTGTCCCCGACACCCGTCACGCTCACCGTCTGCGGTGATTGCCAGTTGAGCTGCGTAAACACCAGCGTCTCCGGCGTGACCTTGCCCTCGCTGGGCATGCTGCTGAAAACTCGGACGGTGACCGGAGCCGACGGCAGTGAGTTGAGGGCGAGCGAGAAGCTGGCCGTCGTGCCAGCCTCCGTCGTGAGCAGCTTGCTCGTATCCAGTGGGTCGATGCCCGAGAGGAGCATCACCGTGAAGCCTGGCTTTTCGTTGTCGACGTTGGACGCGGAAATGGCCATTCCGGGAAGCATCGCGTATTCCGGATCTTGACTATCCAAGACGCCCAAGATGATCAGATACGGCTGGTCGCCGTCAGCGGTCTCGTCCGCATCGTCCTGGCCCGTCACGGTTACGGTCTGGGGCGCGTTCCAGTTGAGCGGAGTGAACTTCAGCACGTCCGTGCTGACGACGCCCTCGTTGGTCGCGTTGCTGGAGACCGCGATTGACACGTCTGACATCGGGGCGACGGTCAGCGCAACGGTGAAGGTCGCCGAGTCCCCGCTCTCGCTGGTACGGAGCTTGGTCGGATCGATCGGGTCGACCCCGGTGACCAACGCAACCGACAGGCCAGCGGAGTCATTGTCTTGATTGGTCACTTCCACGAACACGGGCGCCAGGCGAGCATAGTTTGGGTCCTCGCTCGCGCTCGTCACCTGAATCTTGTACGGGTGCGCCGGGTCCTTGGGGTCGTCGTCAGCGCCGGTCACGGTCCCGAGCTGCGGGGACTTCCAGTTGAGCGGAGTGAAAAGCAAGCTCGCGGGGCTGACCGTGCCTTCCTTGTCGTTATCGCTGACTAGGTGGATGGTGACGTTTGCCTTTGGCTCGGAGTTGAGCACGACGGTAAAGGTGTCTTGTCCGCCACCTTCACTGGTCACGAGCCCCGCCATGGGCACGACGGTAACGCCGGCCGTCTCGTTGTCGATGTTGACCAGAGTCACGTCGCTCGCGTTCATGCCGGCCCAGGGCTTGACCTCGCTCACAGCTGGCGCTGTGATGATCTTGTAGGCCTGGTTACCGTCTGGACGAAAGTCGGGTACACCCGTGACGGTGATGACCTGCGGAGCCTTCCAGTCGTCCTCGGTGAAGGTCACGCTGTTGGGCGTAAGAGTGCCCTCCTTTTCGTTGCTGCTAGACAACGCAATCGTGACAGGCTTCGTTGGAGCGTAGTCTAGGACGATGGTGAACGTCGCCTGACCGCCCCACTCGGTCGTGTACAAGCCTTTGATCGGCTCGAGCCGGATTGGGCCCTTCTGCGTGTCATCCTCCGGAAAGGCGCTATCGTCGATCGTAAAGTCGCCGAAGATCGCCGTGCAGCCGGCCAAAGTCATCAGCGACACGGCAAGCCCCAAAGC
The DNA here is from genome assembly GCA_035273265.1 of Polyangiaceae bacterium. Classification (GTDB taxonomy): domain Bacteria; phylum Myxococcota_A; class Polyangia; order Polyangiales; family Polyangiaceae; genus PMG-095. Next base: position 21,562 of record DATEPG010000434.1, on the reverse strand, counting down.
TCGCAGCACGCTCCAGAAAGCACTCATCAGAAGCTCCCCACGGCACCCACGCTGCCGAGCCCTAAGTAAGGATGCACCGCGACCCCCTGCGCTGGCGCAGCTTTGCCCGAGTTGCGATTCAAAAGCCACAGCGTCAGGCCCGCACCCGCACCGGCGACGCCAACGGCAAAGCCGACAGTCGAGACCGTACCGAAGGTATGATACTGGTTCAGGGTGTCAGTCTGACTCGACTGACAACGGTCTTCTCCATCGCAGACACCGTTCAAGTCCGAGCGCTTGCTCAGGAACAGCGCGCCGCTGATCGCGCCCACGGCCAAGCCGGCGGCAGAAACGCCAAACGCCACGTACATGGCCGTTGGAACTTGTTTTTCGACCTGGACCGGTTTGGGCGGCGGTGCCTTCACGGGGCTGGCCACTTGTAGGTCCGGATCGGGCTCGAGCTTGAACGCAGTGGACTCCTCCGCGCCTTCCTTCAACTCCAAACTCTTCTTCTGGGTCACAAAGCCATCGGCTTGAACCCGCACTTGAAGCGCCCCCGGATTTACGGCGCGACGGACGCCGATCGCTGCAGCGGGGACCCGTACGCCGTCGATGGTGACGTGCGGATGAGCGCTGCCAGCAACGGTGATCGTGATCCAGGCCAAGCGAGGCTTGAGCTGGGCCAGCTCTGCGTTGGCGTCCGTCAACGCTCGCTGCCATGACTTCGGTGCCTTCGGCTCGACTCCCTCACGCACGATTTGTTCGTAGCGCTCTTGCGCCTCCACCAGTTTACCGAGCCCGACCAGGGAACGCGCCCAGTCGATCATCAGTGTCGGCGCGTGGACGAGCGCGTCGGCGCGACTGAAGCGATCAGTCGCGGTGGCGTAGTCCTTTTCTTGCAACGCCTGATAGCCTTCACCAGCCAGCGCGCGGGCGGTCGCGCGGTCCGCCGCGCTCGGCTCGGCCCAACTCATGCCCACCCACAGCAAGCCCACGCTGAGGCTCGACCAAAAAGCTAAACGATGTGTCATCGCCCCTCGTTCAAATGCCGTAGTCGCGTCTGGCACCTGCAGAGCGGGGCGCGGGCGCGGGCGCCGCTGAACCGGCGCCCACCGCTGGCTTCTTCTTCTTCTCTTGATCCGTTTCGAGCGGGAGCGACGATGGATCGAAGATGATCGGCGGGGGCTGCATCTTGCTGGACGGGACTGGCGTCACCACGATCGTCGGCGCCGCCGAGGGCCGGCTGGCGGCAACCGATACCTGCGGAGGGCTTCGTAGACTTGCGATCACCAAGAATCCTAACACTGCCAAAAGAGCGCCGCCTACAGACAACACGATCAAACGTTGCCTGCGTGGAAGCGAGGAAAGTTCAGGCAAAACAGAACCGCGCGAGCGCGTGACCGGCGCGTCGGTTCCTTCGTCCACCGGGGTTCTGTCTGTGAACAACGCAGGTGAGCTGAAGCGCGCGCTCTGGTCTGCTGACGGCAAACTAGAGCGCGACAGGCTGCGAAGCCCATCGAAGTCGTTGAAGCTCGGCAGCGCCGCGCGCGGCGCAATGCTCGGCACGGCCATCTGTTTCGAGGTCTCGATCGCCTCACCGAACGAATCCGCCAGCTCCTTCGCCGACTGGAAGCGTTGTTCACGATCACGCGAAATGGCGCGCTGCCACCACAGCTCGAGCGCATCCGGAAGCCCCGGCGCGCAGCTGGAGATCGGCGGGATCGGATCGTAAATGATCATGCCCATCAATTCGCCGAGCGCTTCGCTCTCGAAGGGCGGCCGGCCATTGAGGCATTGAAATGCGATCACCCCGAGCGCCCACAGGTCAGAGCGCCAGTCGATGGCGCGACCACGCGCCTGCTCCGGACTCATGTAGTAGGGCGTACCCATGAACGACCCGGTTTTGGTCGTCTTGCCGGCAAGCGAATATTGCTCGTGCTTGGCGATGCCGAAATCCAGCACTTTCGCGACTTCTTGGTCGTCGCCTGGTACCAGGAAAATGTTCTCGGGCTTTAGGTCACGATGCACGATGCCGGCCGCGTGAGCGCGCACCAACGCGCGGGCGACTTGGCTGACGATCTGGTAAGTTTGTTCAGTACCAAGGGCGCCGTGGCGTTCCAGGCGCGCGCCGAGGTCTTCGCCCTCGAGGTATTCCATTACGATGAACGGCGTGCCATCCCAGATCCCGTGATCGAAGATGTCCACCACGTTCGCGCCGCGGATTTGAGCGGCCGCTTTGGCTTCCCGCTCGAAGCGAATGCGCACTTCCTCGTCGGCGGCCTTCTCGGGATCGACCAGCTTGACTGCGCACTGACTATCGAGCGACTGATCGTGCGCCAGCCACACAGACCCCATGCCACCAGCCCCTAGCTTTCTAAGCAGGCAGTAGCGGTCCGCGATGATGCTGCCAGTAGCGGCTGCTTGCACGAGGTTCGGTCTCAAGTATTCGGGCTAGCCAAAGTGATAGCGTCGAGCGCGTTCGTTCACGTTCCCCAGAAGCCGTGAATCCGTAAACAAATATGCGACAAGGAGCCTAGAATGCCTACCTTATCACTGTCCAAAAATCAAGGCTCCCGGGCCGGAACACGTGATATTTACCACATCGGCCGCGCTCGCGCACAATCAGGAAAGCGACTCGGGGCGGCAATCGTAAAGATAGATTCGCAATGGTTGCTATTCGGGAATCGCTGTTTGGGCGCATCTGCTGATCTCACAATTGTAAAATTGTGAGATCACGTAACGTACCGGAAAAGCTCGGCGCTCGTCCAGATGACTCGGACGCAGAGCGATTTTTCGCGCTGATACGCCGTTTTGAGTCTGGCGGGCTGTGCTTCGTCCTCGCCCGTCGCTCGTTCATTGAGAGCGCAGTGCATCCGGCCCCTTCCACCCGTCACGGTTCGTTCCAGCGCAGCCATTATCGCGCAACATCCGCAGCCCGGTTGCCATGCGCCCGTTCGCCTAACCCTGGAATCCGGCATTGGTGTCAGTGCACACGGAGGGCCTTGGGGACCCGGACCATGGCGCTATGTACCGCCGCACGCAAAGCGTCGCTTCTTGCCTCAGGTGCTCTGGCTTCTTCCGCGGTCGCTCGGCCATGGACCATCGCGTGCAGCAGGGAGCCATCGCGCAGGATGGCAACTGAAACCACGCATGTGGCGCGCGTGGATTCGGCTGATTGAATGCTGTCCAAGCGGACCAGCGTGGCCGACAACGCATAGCGCTCGGTGCCCTTCAGTCTGAGCCTTGCGCGCGAGAAATCCGCAGATGCAAGCTCAGCGCGAAGGAGCAAACGCAGCTCAGCCTCGACTTGCGGCTTCGCATTGCCGACCCCAACCGCGCCGAGAAAGACGGGGTTGTCCCCGGCCGGGGCGACTCCAGTGGCGAGGAGCAGGGAGAGTGCAACCAGACCAGCGGCGCGGCGCGCAGCCCAAGTGGATCCAAGGCGCGCCGTATTCATGCTTCTGGACGAGCAAGTCTCGTACCGTGCGAGCGAACGTTCCTCAGCCACCCTCCTTCGGCTAACAGAGCTCGCGGTTTCGGCCAAATTAGTGAGGCGTTTTCGCGCTGTTGGGCAGAGCGCCGACAGCCCGAGACAATGGCTCGCGGTGCGGTCTCGAAGCGAGGCAGGCCGGCGGCTCTCCTTTCTCAGCCTGAGCTCGACGCGATCCAGTGCTATAGCCAGCGCACAAACATGATGCGGACGGGAGCGAGAAGGGTGACGTGGGGGGCATTGGGCGCGACGCTCTTGGTTTTTGCTACGAGCGCCTGCACTCCTCTCGTGGGCGGAGCGGTTTTGCTCGGACTGGTCGGGGTCGGCGCCCTCACATCGAAGTGCTACGACTACCTCGACGTGACTGTGCTCGACGCAGACGGCCGCAAGACGTGCGCGGCCACTGTAACGGCCAGCAGGCGCGGCAAGGACGGTAAAGATGGGAGTCCGCTCGAACTCACGTCTTGTTACTATACGCCCCTCAGCGACGGCCGCTGGACGTTGCGGGCCTCGCTGCCCGGCTTTAACGACGCGGTCAGCACGGTCGTGGTGGACCACTCGCACGACTGCGCGCGGCACGTACAAACCGTCGAGCTGACCTTGAGCCGACCCGGCGCAGCACCGGCACCGGTGCTCGTGCGTCCACCGCCTTCCGCGCCCGCGTTGCCGGCCCAAGCGCCCGTCTCCCCCCCGCCTGCTCCGCCTCCATCTGGGGTTGCGCCCAGCGCGCCCAGCTCCAGCGCACCGAGCTCGCCCCCCGCAAACAGCGCCAACCCGCCGGTCGGCACTTTTCCGGGAAGCGCAGAACCGTCACACTGACCACTTCTGGTCCTCGGCAGCCTGCCCGTTGTAGGGGCTTTCCTGGACAAAAAGAGTCGTCGTCCCCGCTTGCTGCGGGCGCGACGCGCTCAATACTCCCGAGCGTGATGCAGAGTAGCCTTCCACCTCGAGGAACCCAGGCGTCTCCATTGATTGCACAGCCGAGCGTTCCGAACTGCACATCCTGCGGTCGGAATGACGTGCGTCGCTCCCACTCGCGCGGCCTATTCGATGGGCTCGCGCGCACCTTGGGGTTCAAGCCGTTTCGTTGTCGCGGGTGTCGCGCGCGCTTCTTCGCGAGATAAGGCGGGCGCCGCGGATGCTTTTTCAGCTCACCGCGCGCTGCTTGGCTTCTGCACGACGACGGAAGAATCGACGCCAGAAGAAAACCGCCACCATCGCCACCACGGCCCCGAGCACAGCGCAAGTCAGCTGCAGACGAACGAACTGAGTCAATGCCAGGTTCACGCTACCGGAGCAGGAGAACGAATCCTGGAGCGGCTTGAAGAGCAAGCTGACCAGCTCCGGCCCCTTCACGCTGGCGCCCACGAAGCCCAGGATGACGCCCACGCAGGCAGCCAACAGAGTGCGGCGGTGATTGACCTTCGAAAGTTCTTCAGCCACGGCGCCAGCATAGTGGCACTCGCTATTTCCGTCTACAGGATAGCCGGGACGGCATAATCGGGCCGCTTGCCCGCTGGCCGCTTGCCGCGAGCCCCAGCCGGTCACATACACGGCGATAGTGAGTTCGTTCGCGTTTTTGTCGCTTGCCGCGTGGCTACTCGTGGTTGCCTGCGCTTGGCGCTTTCGCTCGCGCGCCTACGCGACATTCCGCGCCGTTTTGCTCGGCTTGCAAGTGTTGCTCGCGAGCGCGCTATTCCCGCGCTTCCAGAGTGTTTGGCCTCTCTTCGTCTACGGGCACGCGGCTGTCTTCGTGCAGTCGTTGGTGCTGATCCGGCCGACCATGCGCGGGCTGATTTATCGAGTGTTGATCAGTATTCCCGGAGCGTTTTTCAGCGCCGGGACCCTGTTGGCCTTGCCTTGGGTGGTGCTGTCGGTGTTCGGCGTAGACCTGCCCGCCGCCTGGGTGCCCTATGCGGTGGCCCTACTGGGGGTCCTGCAGTCGCTGCGCAGCGCCGAGGAGCAAGTCCACCTGGTAGTGGCTGACGGCGAGTCCGTGCCGGAGCTCAAGCGCCATCCCAAGCGCGGTCCGGCGGCGGGCCGCCCACTCTCGATCGTGCAGATCACCGATCCGCATTTGGGCCCTTTCATGTCAGTGGCCCGCTTGCGCAGCATTTGTGAACGCGCCGTGGCCCGAAATCCGGACCTGGTGTTGCTTACGGGCGACTTCTTGACCATGGAATCGCAAAGCGACCCAGAGCTCTTGGCGGCCGCGCTGGCTCCGCTCGCTGCGCTCTCGGGGCGCTGCTTTGCCTGCTTCGGCAATCACGATCACGAGGCGCCTGACACCGTGCGGCGTGCGCTCGAACGAGCCGGCGTGACCTTGCTGGTCGATGACGCTCGCGAGCTCGTCACCGCTGCCGGCGCGGTACAAATCCTGGGCATGGACTTCACCTGGCGCGAGCGCAAAGAGCACTTGGCGCGCGTCTGCACAGAGCATCCGCGGGTTCCCGCTCACCTGCGCATCGTGCTCTTGCACGACCCCGGCGCCTTCCGTCACCTGCCTGAAGGCGAAGCCGATCTCGCATTGTCCGGGCATACGCACGGCGGGCAAGTCGGCTTGGTCAGCCTCGGCCTCGATTGGACGATGATGCGCGTGTTCGTGAAGGCGCCGGATCACGGCTTCTGGGCCCGCGGCAATGACCGCCTGTACGTCCATCGCGGCACGGGACACTACGGTTTCCCACTGCGCCTCGGCGTGCCCGGCGAACAGAGCTTGCTTTTCGTGCACGCCGCGATGCTATCGACCGGCGCTCATGCCCCTGCTTGAGAGCGGGGCTTCATAGGCGGCCCAGGCCACGTGGGATTCGTGCAGTGTGACGCGTAGCGCGACCAAACGCTCCGCGCCCGGGCCGAGCTCACCTTCGAAGATCCGCGCGGCCATGCGCTCGAACACCGCGCGGGACAGGAACTCGGTGGTGGTATTTTGCTCGGCAAACGCGGGCTCTTCATCCAGATTTTTGAAATTGAGCTCTTCCAGAATGGCGGACAAGGCCTGCGAGGCACGGCCGATGTCCACGACTACACCCTCGGGACCAAGCTCGTGCGCGCGAAACTCCGCGTCGACCACGTAGGTTGCGCCGTGCAGGCGCTGAGCCGGACCGAACAGCTCACCACGGAAGCTGTGGGCAATCATCACGTGACCACGAACGCAAACGCTGTACATGAGGAGCTCCTTCAGGGGTCGTAGCGCACGCGATGACAAAGCGAACCGGCGCCGCGCAGCGTCAGCTTGGACATCGTTTCAGGTAAATCCTCGAAGCGACTCTCCGCGTCGATCAAACGATCGAGCAGCGGATCTTTGCACAACTCGAGGGCCAGAGCGAGCCGAGTCCGGTGGTCGAAGCGCGCGCGGGCCCGCGGACTCACTTTGCCCACCTGCGAGGCACGCAGGCTGAGCCTTTGTACATGAAACGCCGCGCCCAGCGGCAAGCTCACCGGGACGTCGCCAAACCAACTCAGCTCGAGCACGGTGGCATCCAGCCCGGCTAGTTGCAGACTCGTGCGCAGACCGGCCTCGCTGCCGCTCGCATGAACGACCAAATCACGTTCACCTTGCGCGTGCTCTGGCAAGGCGAAGCTCGCGCCCAGCACACGCGCGATTTCCGCGCGTTCGCCGCGAAGATCGACGAGCTCGACGCTTACCCCGGGATGCCGAGCCAGCAAGTACGCGCATAAACAACCCACGACTCCGGCGCCGACGACCGCCACGCGATCGCCTAGACGCGGCGCGGCGTCCCAGACCGCGTTGATCGCCGTTTCCAGGTTGGCGGCCAGGACGGCGCGCTCGGGCGGCACGCCCACGGGCACCGGCAACACCGCTCGTATCGGCACCACGTACGCCGATTGGTGTGGGAACAGGCAAAACACGCATTGTCCCAGCAGCTCCGTGCTGCCTGATTCCACGACCCCGACGCTGCTATAGCCGTATTTGAGTGGCCCTGGGAATTCGCCGACTTGCTGCGGACAGCGCATGCGCTGGTATTCGCTCGCCGGTACGTGACCGCGAAAAACCAGTGACTCGGTGCCGCGGCTGACAGCGCTATACAACGTGCGCACCAACACCTCACCTGCTGCCGGCGAGCGCAGCTCCTCCGAGCGCAGCTCACCCCGGCCAGGTTCAACCACCCAAAACGCACGGGCTGGCTCGTTCATCCGGTCTGCTCGTTTCACCGGCTCTGGGTCATCGATCCGACAGGCGACAATCGAAGAGCACGTCTTCACCCAACGTGAAGCGACGCGTGGCGGGACGCAGCGCCTGGTCCAGGCGATCGACACCGGGCAAGCTGATCCCCGGACGACCGCGACCGATCAAGATGGGGCACACCGTGACGTGCAACCGGTCCAGGCAATGCGCCTGAATGAAGTGTGAAATGGTCACTCCCCCGCCCTCGACGAAGATGCGCCGGAGACCACGGGCCGCCAATGCCGAAAGCAGCTCGGGCAACGAAAGCAACGCTCGATCCGACGCAAGCTCCAAGAGCGGGATCCGCGGCGGCCCCTGTCCGCGATCGCCGTCGCGCCGGCACGCGATCAGCGTGGGCGCGGCCCCGTCCCGATACAACCTGCGTGCATGAGCGAGCCGTAGCTTCGGATCGATCACCACCCGGGTTGGGTGATCGCCCGGGACCAGGCGCGTGGTGAGCTCGGGATCGTCCAGCTCCACCGTACCCGCGCCGACCACGACCGCATCCATCAGCGAGCGCAATCGGTGCATGTGCACGATGTTCTCCGGCCCGGTGACGTAGCGTGACGCGCCCGCGGAAGTCGCGATCTGACCGTCCAGACTTTGACCCACGTGGCCGATCACCATTCGCTCGGAGCTCTCACCGATACACAGCGGTAGATACAAATCGAACAGCTGCCGAACGCTCGCAGTCAGGCGGTGCGGGCTTTGGAAACTGGGTTCGGTGTCCGGTTCGAGTACGATCTGCGCTCGGTCAATGGCCACTTCGTCGAGTCGACCGAGGGCGTCACAGGAAACGGCAGTGCGCACGCGAACCGCTTCGCCAGCACTGGCACGACGCGCCAATGTGCGGAGCAAGCTCCAGGCCCAAGTTTCGTCGAGCGCCAGCGATTGTAACCCCGAGTGCGGCCGCGCCTGATCAGCGAGCATGGCACCAGTGTACCCGAGCGCGCGCGAAGGATCGAGGCATGGCCGCGGTCGATTCAGAACAAGAACGAGACGCCCAATGAAAACGACGGGTAGCCGAGGCGCAAGGTCAAGGCCACGCTGTCATTGAAGTGAAAGCGGCCGCCCGCGCCAAACACGGGCGATGCGCCAAAATCCCCACCGCTGCGGTGAAAAAGCGCCAAGCCCGGCTCCCCGAACGCGGACCACTGGCGATGCAGCCAAAAGTTCCACTGCATGACCACCGGAACGAACAAATAGCTGGATGAATGCGCGCTGGTCTCGACGCACACCGGAATTCCCTGCGGAGTGTTCTCGAAGCGAACGCAGTAGCCACGACCAGCCAGGCCGTCATAATGGAGCCAGTCGAGGCCAAAGCCGATCCCGACAGAATCATTGAGCTTGGGAATGAAGCCATCGGGTGAGAGCTCGACCGTGCCGCGCACGCCAACGCCGTAGCCATCACTGCCGGGATAATCTGGCGCTTCGAACGGCGTGAGCAAGACGTGCGGCTCGAGTTCGAAGGCGTACGCCGGTCGCTGCCCCGGAACGCGGATCGAGGATTGAGCGTGCGCGCGGGCGCCGATGCTGACCACGAGCGCGAAGCAGCTCGAAGCGAGGAGCGCGTGACGAACCAAACGTCCGACACTGGAGAGACCGCCGATCATCGCTCAACATCCTCCACAGGCGTAACGCCCGGGCTCGCATGCGCTAGCCGGATCGCCGTTTGCGCAGGTAATCGCGCAGCCGGTGTTTGCACAATGCACGATACAACTGCCCGTGCACCGCACCTCGCAGGCGCCCACCGCTTGGCAGATGACTTCACTGTTCGGTCCGACCTGGGCAGAGCAGAGCTCGGTGTCGTGACAATTGAGCCTGCAATTGTCCGCGCAGAGCACGCCACAGGTGGGCACGTGCGAACATTCGAGGCCGCAGCCAGAGCCGCAAGATTGCGAGCAGGTGTTGCCGACGTCGTGGCATCGGGAGGTACAGTTGTCCCCGCAGACGGTCCCGCACAGGCGTCCTGTGTTGTGACAAGACTGATCACAGTGATCGTCGCCGCATTCCAGAAAGCATTGTTCCCCGCCCGAGCAGTCGCAGTGACTACCGGGCGAGCAATTGCCGCCAGAAGTGCAGCCAACCGAGCAAAGTAAGCCAATCAGCAAGAAGCCGAGAGCGGCTAGTACACGACGCATCAGGCGCGCAGCCTAGAGCAACTCGCCGCCAAATGGCGAGAAACCGTAGGCAGACGGCCCACTTTTTTCGGCCGTTCGGCTGCGGTCAGCCCATGGGGTTGGCCTTCAAAGCGCTGAGCAGCTCGTGCACGTTCACGAGCGCGAAGGTGCTCGCGTAGTCGCTCATCGCGTACGGAATGATTAGGTCCTTACCGTGGATTTGGCCGCCGCAACTGTACACCACGTTGGGCACGTACCCTTCACGCTCGGCATGCTCCGGTGACAACAGCGGTTCGCGCAGACGCCCGATCACCTTGGATGGATCGTTGATGTCGAGCAAGAACGCGCCGATCGAATACTTGCGCATCGGCCCTACGCCGTGGCTCAGCACGAGCCATCCAGCCTCGGTCTCGATCGGCGAACCACAATTGCCGAGCTGCACGAACTCCCAACCATAGGTTGGCTTGAGCAGCGTTTCGCGGGTTAACCAGAAGTGCAAGTCTTCCGAATACATCAGGAAGATGTTCTCGCCGTCTTGGCGCGAAAGCATCGCGTACCGGCCGTTGATTTTGCGCGGAAACAAGGCCATGCCCTTGTTCTGCACCTGGGGGCCGTTCATCGTGCTGATCTTGAAGCGCAGAAAGTCCGTGGTCTCCAAAATTTGCGGGAACGTCACGCGACCATCGTAAGCGGTGTAGGTCGCGAGATACTTGGTCTGGCCGTCGTCCTCCGTGAACTGCACGAAGCGTGCGTCCTCCACGCCATTGGATTCGGTAGGCGAATTCGGAAAGATGATACGCTCCGACATTTGATGCATCGGCTCGTAGATCACCTCGTAGTTGGCTTCGGCCAACGCCAGGATTGAACGAGAGGTGGCCGGCGGCAGGGGCTTCGATTGCGTGCGGTACTCGATCTCGACCGTGCGCACGGCCGCGCGCAGTTCCTTCATGTTGAAGGAGTCCCCCAAGCGGCCCAGGACGCGCTGGGAGAAACCATCCGCAGTACCCAATTCGAACAAGGTGCGTTCGAACAAAAACTTGTCGTAAAACGGATCGGGCACCGTTTCCGGGGTGGTCACGAAGGGCGTCACGGGATCGAGCGTTATCTCGCCGTGTTCGTCGATCACGCCGGAGCGAAAGGTGATCGAGGAGATGTGCCCTTCGCCAGTCGAACGTAGGCTGAGCACGAAGCGGCGCGAGCCCTCCGGCAAGTTGCTTTGATCCGGGTGCCAAACCAGCGATGGGTTGAACAGCGCCGCGGATTCCACCGAGTATTCTTGGGTGAAATACGAACCGATCAGCATGCGCCGATCTTCCGGCAGAGGCAGATCCGTGACCATGAAACGGCGCATTTGCTCGAAACGCACCAAAAAAAACTGCTGCAAGCGGTGGTGACGCCCGCGAAACTCGTGCATTACGTGTTCGAGAAGCTGCGTGACCTCTTCGTCGCGCAGCGACATGACGCGCGCAACGATGCGCACCACGCGCGCTTCGTCGATTTGGTTGAATGGACGGAACAGTACCCGCGCCGCGTTGGGGCGGATCACGATATTCGTTCTGCGCACGATCATCGGTGAGAGCTTATCACGTCGCGTTCTGGTTCGCTGCGCTGCGCAAGGATGAAAGACCGCGCTCTCCCGATTCCGGCGCCTCATCCAAACCGACCACGCGCGTCTCGAGTGCTTGGATCTCGACCAAGGCACCGAGGAACGCCAAGGTGGATTCCGCGCCTTCGTTCAGGTTCACACGATCGACGTGCAAGCCGTCTCGGCAGCCGCCGGAATCTGGATTGTACACACTGGTATCGAGGTCGTTTTGGCCCAAGAACCAGCCAAATGCGCGGCGTGCCTCCGTCACCCAAAAGCGATCTCCAGTGACTTGATAAGCTTCACTGCAAGCCGACACGGTGGCGTGCGCTTCCAGTGGTTGTTGATCGAAGCGCGCGCGCGGTTCACCGCGTCGATAGAACCCGTTCGAGCCGATGGGCCGAAAGTGACCGCGTTCGGCGCGTTGCAAATCGAGCAGCCACCGCAGCGACTGGAGACCGACGTCGAGGATGCCTTTCATCTCTGGGTTTTTGCCTGCGGTGGCGATCACGGCCTGCGCTAGGCGAGCGTTGTCGTACGAAACGACGTCCTCATACCAATGCCAGTCGGGCGTCTTGACGCGATCGTACAAGTCGACCAAGCGCGTAACGAGCTCCACCTGCATGCTGGCGGCATTGCGATCACCGCGCAAACGACGCAGGTACTCTTTGATGCCCAGCAGCGCAAAGGCCCAAGCGCGCGGTGAATTCGTCTCGGCGATACCAGGCAACGCGCGCATGAACAAGTCGGCCGCCCAGCCCCGCAGCTCACGGCGCTGCGTGTGACCGACACAACTGCCGAGTGCCCAGAGCGCGCGCGCCTGGCTATCTTCGGAGCCCACGGTCTCTAGCCAGCGCCGGTCATAACCCATGAAATTTCGGAACTTTCCGAGTTCAGAGTCGTACGCGTAATCGACGAAGCTCGCGTAGCGCGTCGCAAGAGCAGCAATTTCGTCGCCGCCCACCCCGCGCTTTTCGAGCTGCACCGTGAGCATCAGCGCGCGCGCGTTGTCGTCGATACAGTAGCCCTCGGCGTAGTTGGGCAAGGTGAAGCGCGCGTGTTGCAGCATGCCCGTCGAGTCGGACATGCGCTTGAGGTGTTCGAATCCGAGCTCCGGAAGTTGCAGCTCCCGCGAGTCCACGGTGCGCCGCGGCACGACCTTCAGCGAGCGTTCACTGCGGTTCTTGCGGGCCGCGGAGAAGGTGGACAGATAGTGTTCGGCCGTCTTGCTCCAAACCATCTCCCGGCTAGCCATGTACGCGCGCTTGCGCATGGCGTGACGCCGGCTCTCGTCGTGCAGGAGCCCGCAGATCTCTCGCGACATGGCCTCCGAATCGCCGAAGGGCACGAGCACGCCGCGTCCGTCCGCGAGCAGCTCCTGAGCGTGCCAGTATGGCGTGGAGACCACGGCCTTGCCGCAACCGAAAGCGTACGCGAGCGTGCCGGAGGTGATTTGAGCTTCGTTCAAATAGGGAGTGATGTAGATATCGGCCGCGCCCAAGAAGCGCTTGAGCTCTTCGAGCTCGACGAACTGGTTGAAGAAGCGCACGTTCTCGGACACGCCCAAGCGCTCTGCCAGCGCTTGCAAGCTCTCGCGGTAAACTTCACCGTGCTCACGTACGAGATTGGGGTGTGTCGCTCCGAGCACGATGTAAACGACGTCTGGAAACTCGGCGACAATCGCGGGCAGGGCTTCGATCACCTTTTCGATGCCCTTGTTCGGCGATAGGAGCCCGAACGTGAGCAGCACACGCCGCCCCTCCACCGAATACTGATCCTTGAAGAAGTTCGGATCGGCAAACGCCATGTCCGGAATGCCGTGCGGGATGACGTCGATTTTTCGTTCGGGAACCGAGTAAGTTTCCTTCAGGATCGCCCGGCCGCAATCCGACATGACGACCAGCCGGGAGGACAAGCTGGTCAATTCCTGCATCACCCGGCGCTGTTCCACGCTCGGTTGCTTGAGAATGGTGTGTAGAGTGGTGATGAATGGCATCCGCAGGCGACGCAGCATATTGAGCACGTGGCCGCCGCTGGGGCCGCCGTAGATACCGAATTCATGCTGCAAAGAAACGACGTCGACGTTGAGCAGATTCAGGTATTCGGCGGCTCGCAAGTAATCATCGGCATTCTGCTCCGCGATTTCGAAGCGCACTTCGTCGGGATATTCGTAATTTTCCTTGCCGTCGCTGACCGCGATCACCGAGCATTGCCCATCGGGCAGCGCGCCTTGAACGGCATTTCTCAGGTCATGCGTGAAGGTCGCGATGCCGCATTTGCGCGGCAAGTAGTTTCCGACGAAGGCAATCTTGCGGAAGTCACTCATGGTGCTTGCCCCTTTGCAAGGCGCGTTCCCATGCGCTAGCCGTGGCCGTCGCCTGGTTTTCGCTGGGAATCACTGGACTATTAGGCTGATTCTGTGGCGCTTCGTCACCAAAGTCCGAAGCCACCTCGACCGATGATGCTTTTTGTCGCAAGCATCAGCTTCGATTTCACGCTGAACCCGGCTTTTCAGTCAGATTTCATACAGAAACGAGCCGCTGATTGTAGCGACGAATCTGGCACGGACGCTGCAACGCCCCACAGCGTACACGTTTCCTACTCGGAGGATTGTCATGTTGTATTGGGCAGCAGTATTTTTCGTAATCGCGCTACTTGCGGCCATCTTTGGCTTCGGCGGCTTGGCGGCGAGTGCGGCCGGAGTGGCGAAAGTCCTATTTTTCGTCTTCCTGGTTTTCGCGTTGGTGTCGTTCTTGTTCGGTCGACGCAGCGCCGCTTGAGCACTTCGCTCGAGTTCAGTACGCGCCAATCGCCGAGGGGGTGCGCGTCGCGACATAGCCGCAGCGCGACGCGCACCTAACAATCTCAGCCTCAACGCCCTGATGCGTGCGCGACCGCCGCGCTGAGCTGCGCGGGCTCGACGGGTTTTGCCACGTGCGCCTGAAAGCCCGCCGCCAGCGCCTTCGCCACGTCTTGGCGTGACGCATACGCGGTAACCGCCACTGCTGGCAAATCTTGGTTCGACTCTCGAACGCGCTTCAAAAGCTGGAACCCGTCGCCGTCCGGCAGGCCAATGTCGGAGACGAGCACGTCGGGCCGGCGCATACGCACCGATTCGAGCGCAGCTGCCGCGGTAGAAACGGCGGTCACCTCTGCTCCAAAACGCCGCAGCATCATCTGCATCAAATCACAGCCGTCCGGATCGTCTTCGACCAGCAGCGCGTAAATTCCGAACAGCGCGCCTCGTTCCGCCGCGGCCGGCGGACTGAGTTCCGGGGCGGCTCCGAGCGCAGCGTCGATGTCCACGTCCATCGCAGGCGGCTGACCGAGCGGCAGCGTGACCACGAAGCAGGCGCCCTTGCCGAGGCCTTCGCTGTGGGCAGTGACCGTGCCTCCGTGCAACTCGACCAAATGTTTCACGATCGCCAGGCCAAGGCCGAGGCCGCGTTGCGCCCGATGAGCTCCGCTGTCGGCCTGTTTGAAGCGATCGAACATCACCGGCAAGAACTCGGGCGCGATACCGGGACCGTCATCTTCGATCTGGACGCGGGCCGAATTGCCCTCAACCACCAAGGAGAGCGTGACGTGGCCCCCTTTGGGGGTAAATTTGAGAGCGTTGCCCAAAATGTTGCCGATCACCTGTTGCAAACGTGTCGCGTCACCCAAGGTATTCAGCGGCTGCTCCGGGAGCTCGGCTCGCAGCTCGACGCCGTTGGAGGCCGCCACGGGGCGAGCCGCATCGAGCGCGGCCTCGACAATCGCACGCAAATCGACGTGTCCTTCGTCCACGTGCAAATTGCCAGAAACCACCCGAGAAACGTCCAACAGATCGGCGACCAACTGCGCCAGGGAGCGCCCGTTTCGTTCGATGGTGTCGACCGCGCGCTGCTGCGTCTCGAGCGAAAGTCCGCCGCTGCGCAACATCTGCCCCCAACCGACAATCGCGTTCAAGGGAGTCCGCAGTTCATGCGATACCGTAGCCAAGAACATGTCTTTGGCTCGGTTGGCTTCTTGAAGCTTGGCACGCTCGCTCTGCGCAAGCTCGTACAGGCCGACATTATCGAGCGCCGTAGCCATGCGGCCAGCAACGTCTTTGGCTAGCTCGACATCCGAATCCAGGTAGTGCTTTTCCGGATCGCGATTCAAAAACACGAGGCTGCCGAAGACCCGGTCGCGAATGAAAAGCGGGCAACAGATGTAGGACGAGACACCGAGCTCGTGCAAAAACCAGACGTGCTCACCAGCTCGAGAAGGCCCAGACTGCGCCAAAATCGCCGGAACGTTGGCCAGGATCTCGGGCTCGCCATCGAAGCACACCGTCGATGGTCCGAGGTCGAAGCGCGGGTCGTCGAGGTTCAAATCCAACACGAGGCTGGCCGACGCGCGCTTGGTCACGGTTTCGTCCGAGCGCAGATAGAGCACGGCCGAGTCACCGAGTACCGGCAGCGTCGCTGCGAGCACCTCGTCCAGGCCGTGGCTGCGATCGGTGAGCTCGCCCAGGCGGCGAGTGAGCCTGGCCAGCATTTGCAACGCTTGCTCCGCGCGCTTGCGAGCGTCGATGTCCGTGCTCGTGCCTACCCAGGCCGTAACGCCGCCTTGGGCGTCCCGCTCCGGTAGCATCCGCACCAGGTGCCAGCGAAAGCGGCGCTCGGCCACGTTGCCCAAACGAAACTCGGCCTCCCAGGCGCGCTCTTCCGCTAGAGCCTCGGCAAAGCCGCGTCCAAACTCCGAATATTCACTGGGATGTACGATCTTGGTCCAAGAAAGGTCTTCGCTCTCCGGCAGTCCCGCGCATTCGAACCAACGACCGTTGACATAGCTGAGCCGGCCCTGGGCGTCAGTAGTCCACACGATTTGCGGCATGGACTCGGCCAGCATCGTGTAGCGGGACTCACTGAGGCGTCTGAAGTCCGCGAACTCGCGTTCGGTGGCACGCTTCAATTCTTCGGCCTGCCGGCGGATGATTTGACCTTTTTGATAGAGCTCGATGAAGACCGCGACCTTGCTGCGCAAAATCTCCGGGTCGATCGGCTTCAAGATGTAGTCGACCGCGCCCACGGTATAAGCGCGGGCGACCAGCCGCTGGTCTCGGTGAATGGCGGTCAAGAAGATGATGGGCACGGCGCGTGATCGCTCGCGCGCACGGATCAGTTCTGCGACCTCGTAGCCATCCAGGACGGGCATTTGCACGTCGAGCAAGACCAACGCAAATTCGTCCCGCAGCATGAAGCGAAGCGCTTCTTTGCCGGAGCTGGCCTGGATCACTTCTTGACCGAGCGGCTCCAACATCGCATTTAGCGCGAGCAGGTTCTTCGGCTGATCGTCGACCAACAAGATTTTTGCGGGCGGTAGGCCGCCGGCTTTGGGCTCGACGTGCGCCGGCGCCAGATCCTCGGTCATGCGAGCCTCACTTCACTGGCACGGGTGATCAACTCGCCGACGATCTGTTCCAGATTCAATACCCGGTCCGGGAGCAGATTCCTGACCGCATGCTTGGGCATGAACGCGCTTTCTGCAGAATCCGGATCTTGAACGATCACGTAGCCGCCTCGCTCTTTGATCCGTTGCAGCCCGCGCGTGCCATCCTGGTTGGCGCCGGTGAGCAGCACACCAATCACGCCGGGACCATGTGAATACGCTGCGGATTCGAACAGCACATCGATCGACGGTCGACTGTATGCAACGGGTTCTTCGGTGGACAGCGCCAGCGCGTCGACTTCGATCAACAGGTGGTAGTCCGGTGGGCCCAAATACACGCCGGGACTCTGCAGCGGCTGCTTGTCTTCGGCCTCCTGGACGGGGATGCTCGAGGCTCCGCTCAGCAACTGAGAGAGCCGCTCGTCCGAGTCGCGCGAGCGATGCTGCACAATCGCGATCGGCAGCGAGAAGCTCGCCGGCAACTCCGAGAGCAAGCGCGTCAATGCGTGTAGGCCTCCGGTCGAGGTGCCCATGACCACGAGATCGTAGCGCAAGTTCACTTGTTTCTCCGGTAGATCCGCTCGCGCGCCGAAAGGGCCGAAAATTCGTCCTCGAAGTCCGTGAAGCGCAGCGACTCTTTGCGGCCCAAGCAGAGTATGCCGAGCGTAGCTAAGCTTTCCGAAAACAGGTTCAAGGCGTGATTTTTCAGCGTTCGGTCGAAATAGATCAGCACGTTCCGACACAGGATCACGTTGAACTCGCTGAAGCCGCGGTCCATCGCCAGATTGTGCTGGGTGAAAAGCACGTTCTTTGCCAGACGCGGCGCGAACAACGCGCCGTCGTATTTGGCGATGAAGTAGTCGCTGAGCGAGCGCTTCCCGCCGCCGAGGAAGTAGTTGGAGGTATACTCCTTCATGCGGGAGAGCGGGAAGATGCCCTGGCGCGCGTGGTCCAGCACGGTCGAGTCCATGTCCGTTGCATAGATGCGGCAACGGTCGTACAGCCCCTCCTCCTCCAGCAAAATCGACATGGCGTACACTTCTTCGCCTGTCGAGCAGCCGGCGTGCCAGATGCGAACCGTCGGATAGGTGCGTAGGAGTGGCACCACCGATTTGCGAAACTCCGCGAAGAAGGTCGGATCGCGGAACATCGCCGTGACGTTCACGGACAAGTCGTGTAGCAGCCGCTGTAAGGCGGTGGGCTCGTGCAAGATCAGCTCGGTCAGCCCCGAGATGGTGGCCACATGCGCGCTGTCCATGTGTTTTCGGATGCGCCGGTGGAGAGACGCGGGCGCGTAAGAGCGGAAGTCGAAACCATGGTGGCGATAGATCGCCAAGAGCAAGAGCTCCATCTCCAAGCGCTCGAGCTCTGTAGTCGCAATCGCAAAGCGTTCCGCTCGACGCTCGCTCGCCGTATCGACCTCGTTTTGATGGTTCGGGCCAGCCATGTATGCCTTGCATCACCCCGTCACGCTCGGCGCGTACATCCAAACTCGCATCATCGATAGCAAACGATCTGGGTCGACGGGCTTGGTGATGTAATCGGACGCGCCGGCCTCCAGGCACTTCTCACGGTCACCTTTCATGGCCTTGGCAGTCAGGGCCAAGATCGGGAGCGCACGATACTCGGGAATGCGCCGGATCTGGCGCATCGTCTCGTAGCCGTCCATTTCCGGCATCATGACGTCCATCAAGACCAGACCGATATCCGGGTTGGCTCGGAGCTGCTCGATTCCGTCGCGGCCGTTCTCGGCAAAGACGACTTTCATGCCTTGGCCCTCGAGCACGGTGGTGACGGCGTAGATGTTGCGCACGTCGTCGTCGACGACGAGCACCGTGGCACCTTGAAACGCCGCCTCGCGGCCGTGGGCGGTGTGCAAAATGCGTCGCTTTTCTTCGGGCAAGTGCGCTTCGACGCGATGCAAAAACAGCGCAGTTTCGTCGAGCAGCCGTTCGGGCGAGCGCACGTCCTTGAGGATGATCGACTCCGCGTACTTGCGCAGGCGCGTTTCCTCCGCAGCGGACAGTTCACGGCCGGTGTAAACGATCACCGGAAGGTTACGCAGGGACTCTTCGGTCTTCACCCGCTCCAGCAATTGGAAGCCGCTCGCCCCGGGCAAGCCCAGGTCGAGCACCATGCAATCGAAGTGCTGGGCTGCCAAGAGCTCCAGGGCTTCTTCGGCGGAACTGACCGCGGTCGACGTGACATCACCATTTCCGATCAACTCCACGATACTGGAGCGTTGAACGTCGTCATCCTCCACGATCAAGAGGCTCTTCGACTTGCGCGCCAAGAAGCTGAGGATGCTGGATAGGCCCTCGTCCAATGCCTCTTTGCTGACCGGCTTCTGCGCGTAGCCCAGCGCACCCAAGCGGAGGCCGTCACGCCTGCGATCGGTACCGGACACGATATGTACGGGAATGTGCCGGGTGTCCGGGTTTTGCTTGAGGCGGTCCAAAATACTCAGTCCGTCCATCGCGGGCAGGCCGATATCGAGCAGGATGGCGTCCGGCCGAACGCGGCGCGCGAGCGCGAAACCCGTATCGCCGCGCAGTGAGACGATGCCCTTGAAGCCGCGTTCGCGCGCCGCATCGAGCAGCAAGGTGGCGAACGGCACGTCGTCTTCGACGATCAACAGCACACGGTCCCCCGGCCGCACTGACTGACGATCGTCCGGGATTTCAGCGGCATGTACTCCGCCGAAGGTGCCTACTTCGTCTGGGAACTCCGCGGGCTCTCGGCCTTCGGCTTCGCCCGGCAGATCCAGGCTGTGATACTCACGCGGCAGGTAGAGCGTGAACGTGCTGCCCTTGCCCGGCTGGCTCTTGACGTGGATTTCCCCACCGAGCAGCCGTGACAGCTCGCGACTGATCGAGAGGCCGAGGCCGGTGCCACCGTACTTGCGGCTGGTCGTGCCGTCGGCCTGCTGGAACGCCTCGAAGATCAGCTGCTGTTTGTCGGCGGGGATACCGATGCCCGTGTCGCTGACGCTGAACGCGATCACATCCTCCGGCGCCGCGCGCAAGAGATCGGAGCGAAGCACGACGCCCGGCTCGGGCAAACCGATGCGGATCGACACGGTGCCCGAATCGGTGAACTTGAATGCGTTGCTCAGCAGATTGCGCAACACCTGTTGCAGACGCTGACCGTCGGTGCGGAAGGTATCGATGCTGGCGCGGTCGGCATCCAACTGGAAAGCAACGTTCTTTTGCTGCGCCATCGGGCGGAACGTGCGCTCTAGGTATTCCGTGACCTCGTCGATTCGGACGTCGCTCGCGTAGATCTCGATCTTGCCCGCTTCCACCTTGGACAAGTCGAGCACTTCGTTGATCAAGTTCAACAGGTCCGTGCCTGCCGCTTGAATGGTCTTGGCGTATTCGACCTGCTTCTCGGAAAGCTTGCCTTCCTTGTTGTCGCTGAGCAGGCGCGCCAAAATCAGCAGACTGTTGAGCGGCGTGCGCAACTCGTGGCTCATATTGGCCAAGAACTCGCTCTTGTAGCGCGACGAGACGGCGAGCTGTTCGGCCTTCTCCTCGATCGCCATGCGCGTCATTTCGACTTCGCGGTTCTTCTGCTCGACCGCTTTGTTCTGTTCGGCCAGCAAGGCCGCCTTCTCTTCCAGCTCCTCGTTGACTTGTTGCAGCTCCTCTTGCTGCTCCTTCAGCATTTCTTCGGACGCCTTGAGGGTCTTGGTCTGCTGAGCGAGTTCGGAGTTGGAGCGCCTGAGTTCGTCCTGCTGCGACTGCAATTCGAGGGATTGCGACTGGAGCTCTTGTGCCAGCGACTGAGACTGATTCAGGAGCTCTTCCGTGCGCATGTTGGCTGCGATCATGTTGAGCACCACGCCGATGCTCTCCGACAACTGCTCCAGGAAGATTCGGTGAATCGGGCTGAACGGCTCGAAGCTGGCGAGCTCCGTCACGGCGCGCACCTCGCCTTCGAACAGGATCGGCAAGACCAGAATGTTGAGCGGCGTTGCCTCGCCCAAGCCAGAGCTGACTTGGATATAGTCGGATGGCACCCGTGTCAGCAAAATCGGCTTCTTTTCCAGGGCGCACTGGCCGACCAGACCTTCACCACGGGTGAAGCGACTGGAGACGTGCTTCCTCTCCTTGTACGCATAGCTGGAAGTCAGCCGCAGCGTTTCGTCCTGCTCGGTGGAGATGAAGAACGCGCCGTGGCTGGCGCCGACCAACGGCGTCAGCTCGCTCATGATCAAGCGAGACACCGATTCGAGCGTCTTCTGGCCTTGCATCATGGCGCTGAACTTGGCGAGATTCGTCTTTAGCCAATCTTGTTCGCGGTTCTTCTCCGTGGTCTCACGGAGGTTGGCGATCATCTGGTTGACGCGCTCTTTTAGGGCCAAGAGCTCACCTTGGGCGACGACTGTGATCGAGCGAGTGAGATCGCCTTCGGTCACTGCCGTGGCCACGTCCGCGATCGCGCGCACCTGGCCGGTGAGGTTGTTGGCGAGCTGATTCACGTTGTCGGTCAGATCGCGCCAGGTGCCGGCGGCGCCAGGCACCTTGGCCTGGCCGCCCAGCTTGCCTTCCGTGCCTACCTCGCGAGCCACCGTCGTGACCTGTTCGGCGAACACCCGAAGGGTGTCGGTCATGGTGTTGATGGTGTCAGCCAGCGCGGCGATTTCGCCCTGCGATTCCATCAGGAATTTCAGGGTCAAGTCCCCGTTTGCGACCGCAGTCACGACCTTCACGATGCCGCGCACCTGGGTCGTCAGGTTGCTCGCCATGCTGTTCACGCTGTCGGTCAGATCCTTCCAGGTA